>NZ_JAIHOM010000259.1 GCF_026130165.1 Spirulina subsalsa FACHB-351
TTTACCCAGCGGGGATTTTCCATCAAGGCCGGGAAAGTTTACCTCGCCAAGATTGGCAAGCTGAAAACGAAGTGGTCAAGGCCACTGCCCTCTGAACCCAGTTCAGTTACAGTGCTCAAGGACTGTGCGGGTCGGTATTTTCTTAGCTTTGTGGTAGAGGTGGAGCCTGTCACCGTCGAACCCAAAAACCAAGGGGTCGGCGTAGATCTGGGCATTGAAACCTTAGCCACATTAAGCACGGGCGAAAAGGTCAAAGCCAGGGACACCCGTGCTTTAGATCAGAAGCTCCGTAAAGGTAAACGCAAACTAGCCAGAGCTACGAAAGGGTCAAGGCGGCGTGAGTCGTTGCGGAATGCTATCGCTCGGACGGAAGCAAAGCAACGGGATATCCGTAAGGATACTAACCAAAAGCTGGCGAGCCGTTTGGTGCGAGAAAACAGTGTGGTCGTACTGGAAGATCTCAACGTTGCCGGGATGGTGAAAAATCGGTGTCTAGCCAGGGCGATTAGTCGGGCCCGATGGCGAGACATCAGAACAATGTGTGAAGCCAAGGCAACCCTGATCCAAGACCGAGAGGTGAGGGTGATCAGCCGATGGGAACCCACCTCGCAGGTTTGCTCCTGCTGTGGTTATCGGTGGGGGAAGTTGGATCTGTCTGTGCGGTCGGTACTGTGCCTCAACTGTGGTGCAGAACAAGACCGGGATGTGAATGCCAGTGTAAATATTATGGCGGCAGGGCTTGCCGACCTGAATGGACAGGCGTTAAGCAGTG
>NZ_JAIHOM010000204.1 GCF_026130165.1 Spirulina subsalsa FACHB-351
TTATGTGCCAAAAAATTAGCTATGTACACTGGTTTAAAGAGCTAGTCCCACCTGGTTAAATTTACCTCTTGACAGGGTTACTATGTCCATTTTTACCTAGTTCATAAGTACCGATTCAACACTTCTGAGTTCTAACAAACGGAGAATAATCTCATTTTCTGAACTATCATCCATTTGTTCTTCTTTCTGCTTTCTTAAATTAATTTGTCCTAAAATTTTCGTTTTAAAAGCCAACATATCTTCATAGCACTCCTGAGAAAAGTTACTAGGTAATGCCCCTTCCGCGACTCGATTTAAATATTCATAACGAGTTAAATTTAAGCGCAGTTGAACGGGAGCAATTTCAGGATGAGAAGAAAGAAAAATCACGAAATCTGGTGCATTATGTTCAGAATTTAATTCAATACTAACACTTTCACCTCGTTTTTTGTGAACAGAGATAGATTCTTCAAAAACTTTGCTGATTCGGGCTTGAGAATAACTCCCAGATGTAGCTAAAATTAATTCATTTGGGTTATTCATAAACAAACCTGTAAAAATTCGATTCATCCCTTTTACTAATTGAGAGATTAAAGATTTTGGTATTTTTTGTCTCCGTTTTAAAGGTCTACAAATTTTCTCTAAATAATCTCCTGCATAGTAAAATACAGTTAATTCCCATAAATTTAATTCTGAACTTCTATCTTCAGGAATAGTAAAAAATAATCGCTGTCTTTGAGTTTCTAATAAGCTTAAAAAAGCTTCTTTCGTTTCTGGCAAATCATTCTCTTCTAAATATCTGGTCTGAGCAATCCTAAATTGTTCATATTCGCCATAATAAGGGTCTTTAGAGATTAATTCTTGATAATCATTGTTCATTGCAGGATCATCTGCTCCGAAGATCAGAAGATTATCAAAATAATTACTACTTTCTGTCCCAATACAAAAGTACCTTAATGCGGTAAATACATCGGTTTTGTTTCGTTTTCTGATAGAAAGATTTCCCCCAAAGATATTGCTATACGGACTAGCTAAGTAAGCTGTTTTAGTGGCGAGAATGTCAGGAATTTGTTGACAGGTCAGAAGTTTATCTTTCGCATCAGGATGACCTAAGAGTAAATTAGAAATCAGGAGTAACAACTGGCGGATAGGGATGTGCATTCCATTGTGTCGCAATAATTCCAGCAGATCAATGAGACGCTTTCTCATCAATTGTTGGTCATCATTTCCGTCCAATCGTTTTTTATTTTCCCAAATTGGACAACGCTGATGAAGATTCGCAGCATCTTTATAGATACATTCGTTACATTCTTGCCATCCTGAATGATTTAAAACAGCATCCAGAATTTGATAAAACATATCTTCGTTATTGAGACGACTGAGATTATACAGCAGTAAATTAAATCCTTGAATTTGTTTTTTTTCTTCAACCAGTAATGTTTCAATTAATTGACGTGCTTCTTGAATATTATGATCCTGATTAGCTATATTCCAAGCTTCTATTAACTGTCCGTCGTTAGCTGCAATTAAATAAATTTTATGGGTTGTTTGAGGTTCAACAATAGATTGGGCAATTTCTGGTAGTAGCTGTTTTTTTTCTCCATCTTGAATTTCACTCAAGTCTTTAATAATAATTAGTTGCTTATCACTAATCGATAAAGATTGAATTTTTTGTTCTTTTCCCCATTCCTCTTGTGTCCCACCTAGAGTTTCCCATATCTCTCGACAGCAAAACGTTTTCCCGTCACCTGCTGTTCCTGTTAAAATTACAGATTTAGGAAAATCTGACTTAAAGTTGTTGATCAGTTCCTGTAAGTAAGGGGTTTCAAATTTTATGGGTTCAATTTTGTTTCTTTTTAAAGCACGCTGGATAGCCTCGTCATACATATTGTCATTTCGAGGAATCGGTCCATATTTTCGGAGGAAGTTTATCCATTTAGAGACAAAAGTGTTAGCCATATACAAAAGGATTATTCATAGTGTGTCCACATTCTAATGATTTTGACGGTTTTCTCTTTTTCTAGTATTTGATAAACTAAGCGGTGTTGAATGTTGATTCTTCTAGAATAGAAATTCTGCAAATCTCCTGTAAGCTTTTCATAGGGTGGATAAGGAGCGTAGGGATTTTCTTTCAAAATATCAAGAATTTGATTAACTTGTTTACTTAAACCAGATGATGCCACTTTTCTAGCATCTTTTACCGCTTGTTTAGTAAACAATAGTTGCCATTCATCCATTTAAAATATTTCTTACGGTTGTTTCATCAACACAATCTTCTAAGGCAGTTTTTCCACCTTCTTGAATGGAGGATACTAAGTTAGGGATGGACTGTAAATATAAAGTTTCTTGAATGGCATTCCAATCTTTTTCAGCAACTAAAACAGCATTCCCTTGGGCTGTTTTCAATAAAATAGGCTGCTCATGGGTAACAGCTTGATAAACCAATTGGTTGAGATGATTATCACTGGGCTGAACTGTAATGTTTTCCATGTTTTTGACTCCTTGATTACAAATGACAGGCTAAACAGGGTAAATCATCGTTTTCTTCGTCTAGGATAGCTTCTAAGGCTTCGGCGAGGGGACGGTTGGGGGTGTTTTTCTGCTCGCGGGCGATCGCCTTATGATGATTGGTGATAATCTCTTCCTTACGGGCCAAGAGTTCCAGCAGTGTCTCTCCTTGAGTCCAAGTGTAGGTTCTGCCGTCTTTGTGGTTCTGCTCATAGTTAACGGCCTGTTGAAATAAATCGGGGTGTTCTTCTGCTAACATCACCCACTCATATTTACGCTGAAAGAAACAGAAAAAACACCCGGAACGACTGCGCCAACGGTAATAATCTGGTAGTCCAATGCCGCTTTCTTCCAACAGTCGGATAATATCGGCTTTCACTAAGCCTTGTTCTTTGAAGGGAAAAACGGGTTTAATATTGGGTTTGGTGGAGATATACCCGGAGCGGTTCTCATCAGCGCGAATCCCAATGTAACTGATGGCTTCATCATCGCCAATAAAAGCTTCTAGGGGCTTAATTTTCATCATGATGGTACACCAGCGCATTTGAGGGGAGGGGAGGAGGCCTCCATGCACTTCTAACCAATGGTCAAACCCTCGGTTAGCACTCAAGCGGTGAATCTTAATTCCCAGTCGCGCTTCAATGCGGTCTAGATAATCGTAGGTTTCCGGTAATTCCTTATGAGTGTCACAGAAAAAATATTCAAGGTCTAACTCTGGGTGCTGTTGTCGCGAATATAAAGCCAATTTGCGGCAAATCCTTGATTTTTAGCTAAGGAAATTAATGGGTTAACCGTACTTTCATAAGCATTGAACAAAATATCAAAATCTAATAAATTATCCGCTTGATTAACCTTTAACTCAGCCACAAAAGATTCAGTTTCTTTTAACCATTTCTGCCTAGAAATATTTTGATTGGATACCGTTAGACCGATATGCTGTAACTTTACAAAGTTAGAGAAATATTGAGAAGACGGCAAATTATTTGATTTAGAAGAATTGACCGATTGTGTTGTTGGGATTAAATTCCACAGTTGATCATGAGCAACAAACGACCACGGCAAATAATGATCAAGTGAAATTTGTTTAGGATCTAATCTGACTGTTGAATAAATACAATTAAGGTCTTGATGACTTAAAACCGTTTTCCAGTATTTTGTTGGTTTGGTTAAAGAATCTCGTTTTTGTGGCATAAAGAGCTTATTCACCACATTGGGAATATTTGGGTTTCTCTTTTGCATATAATTCAACCATTCCCAAGAAGCCCAACCCCGAACAATAACATAATTTTCCTGTAAATATTGAACCCAATCTGGATGTAATAAAATTTCGTTACTGTCTTTAAAATTTGTAGCATTGAATCGATATAAGGGTTTATCAGTATAAAAGTATTGATCAGCAATTCTTGGGGTTTCTTTGACCACTTCATAATTGACATCAAATTCACGCAATTGTTCCTCTAAAAAAGGTCGAATCAGTCGAAAGGGAACATTCTTTTTAAAATCTGCAATAATTGAATCAAGATTGTTGTTTTTTATCGATTGTCGAAGGCTAGATTTTTCAGAATCTGTGAACTTTAGAATAGGTTCAGTAACTTGTATTTGCAGAGAATCTAATTTATTAGCAATTTGGTCTTGTGTGCCAAAAGATAGTTTAAAGTAGTTATGAGGATACCAAGCATTAGCCAACATCTCAATCACGATGTTTTCAAAAGTCAGTGATAAAGATACTTGAAACTTTTCTCGTTTTAAAATGTCCAACAGTGACAAGAAAAATAAATATTTATAAGAGTTCGTCGTGTTATTAAAAATTTGAGATAAAGCGGCAACATTGACCTCTCGTGATTCCGGTAATTGTAGAGAACTCATGCTTAACTAAACTCCTATGAATTGTTCCAGATCCATTTGAACAAAATTCTTGGATGGGGTTAATTCTCGACGATTGATTAACTCATTATCGAGGATTAAACATTGGGAATAGACGCGATCGCACAAATCTGATAAACGGGACTGAAATTCGCGGCGACTGTGGATTTCCACCTGTTCCCCATTCACCCAGCAAGAATTATCTCCCGTTGACCAAGACAGGGAGCGAGTGAAGGTTTCATCTAAGAGCCGTTTCGCCTCCACCAAACGCTGTTTCACTTCCCGTCGGGCTACTCCATCATTTTGCAGTTCAGGGGCTTTCTGAAGGGCTTGGAGGGCTTTAAATTCTTGTCCTCGTACTCGCAACTCATCTAACTGGGCAATCATCACCCAAATCAGAGGTTTTCCGTCCCCAGTCTGGGAGAGAATCGTCTCAGGCAGACTCACATCTAACCAATAGACCATTAATCCATCAAAATCTGACCCACTGCACCTTAAACTCTCCAGCTTGGTCATGCTGTCAATATAATGCTGCTCAAATTGACACTCCCATCGCTAAAAGCGAGGGATTCTTGGTTCAACGAGTTTCCTTAACTTGGCAGGACGTATCCAACCAAGCCAGAGGGAATCTCTCCCCAAGCGTGAGTTCCGGTATGCCCTACCG
>NZ_JAIHOM010000020.1 GCF_026130165.1 Spirulina subsalsa FACHB-351
AAATGGAGTCCCAGCTATTTTGCTATTTCTGTGGGTGGAGCGCCGCTAGAAGTCCTTAAACAATATATTAGAAATCAAGAAAAGCCGTCCTAGAAGGACGGGGCTTGAATCCCATTATTTTCGGTCACGGATGGGTTATTGTTGCTCAGATGGGGTTTCGTCGAGGAAGTCGATGGAAACGCGATCGCCGACTTGTACGCCTAATTCGGCAGCACGCCCACCGCGTAGTTCAATCACTTGATCGATATCTAGGTTGGGACCGTAGGTGGGACAGGGAGCTTGGAGGCAGGGGGGAACGTTGCGGGCGATCGCCTGAATTGTACCATCGCGCAGAAACAACATATCGAGGGGGATAGAGACGTTTTTCATCCAGAAGTTAACGCGCTGGGCTGAGGAAAAGATAAATAACATCCCCCGATTGTCGGGCATTTCGTCGCGGAACATTAAGCCAATGGCTTGTTCTTGGGGGGTGCGTGCGACTTCGAGTTCTATGTCTTGGCCGCCGAGTTGGGCGATCGCACTAATCGGCAACATTTGACCTTCTGTAGGAACTTGGGCTAGGGAAGACGGGGGAATTTCTTCTAAGGACTGAGGTGGGGGAGAACAGCCCATTAAGAACCCACTTAAACCCAGCATCAGCAAGAAACTGGACCAAGATGCTAAGTTTTTAGGATTCCCGTAAAACATAACCTACCCCCCGCACAGTTTGAATCAGTCTTTTTTCGCCATGATCTTCAATTTTAAGGCGCAAATACCGAATATAGACTTCAATCACGTTGGATTCCCCCATAAAGTCATACCCCCAGACATTTTCGAGGATTTGTTCTCGTGTTACAACTTCCCGAGGATGAGCCATGAGATATTTCAATAACTCAAATTCCTTCATGGTGAGGTCAAATTCTCGACCGTTGCGAATCGCCCGACGATTGCTCAAATCGAGGACTAAATCCCCAAAGCGTAACTGTTCTGAAGAATGAAGGGGGGGCTGAAGATAAAGTTCCAACAACTGCAAAAACAGATCGGAGCGATAGGGTTTGAGAATATAATCATCGGCTCCGGCTTCTAAACAGGCGGCTCGATCTTCGACGGTTTCCCGTTCCATGTACATCAGGATGGGAAGCCGATACTTGGTGCTGCGAATTTGACGACAGAATTGATATCCTGCTTCTCCGGCTTGGGTTTGGTCAATCACAATCATGGCGGGTTGGATTTCAATTACCTTGTCTAGTGCTTGCACAAGATCCGATAAAATCATCACCTCATAACCCGTCTCTCGTAAATCCAAGCTCATGGGTTGGGTTAGGGACTCTTCAGTTTGGACCAATAATACGGTAGAGGTGCGATCGCCCAAGGGTCCCAAATCGTTTGATGACGGAGAAAGCATAGATTCAGCATAAATGCTCAGGTTTTCGCTTTATATATAGCATCTCCCTTTCCGATCTCCACCAGAAGGTTAGAATTATTTCCGTTTAGCAATTACGGCCCGATGGCGAGGGGTACAAGGGATGATGGTGGGTGGCTCAAATCCGACTTCGATTAAGGCTTGTTCTAAATCTAGGGTGAAATATTGATCTAAATAGGGTTCAGTGCTTTTCAGCAAGGTCAAAATATAGGGGGGCATGGTGGCATAAACTGAGGAACGGGGATTCATGTCCATCAAGGCCAAATACCCCCCCGGACGTAATAGGCGCTGGGCTTCGGCTAGAATCGCACGGGCGGGGGCTTGAGGCAGTTCGTGGAACATTAAACAACTGGAGACGAGATCAAAGGATTGAGGGGAGAATCCCGTGGACTCGGCGGGGGCGTGTTTCCAGTTCACAGTCCGTTGTTGTTGTTCGTTATTATACTGGGCGACGGCGAGGAAGTAGGGGGACAAATCCAGTCCGGTGACGGTGGCCTGGGGATAGCGATCTTGAAGGGCAAATGTACTCATTCCGGTGCTACACCCGAGATCGAGAATGTTTTGTGGGGGGGTGGAGAGTTGGGTACTTAAGGCGTTATGGTAACTGTCCCGGAGTTTGCGATCGCCTTCGGGATCTTCACCCCCCCACAAGGTAGAATGCACCGTTAAGGCCGCACATTCGGCCTCCCAAGCGGCATCCCAACTTAAATCGCCTTTTTCGTAGGCATGGAAGGAAACCTGATAATAAGCGGGATAGGTGACATCGGGATTTTGTACCTGAGAAAAACGCTCCTGCCAGTCCAGCCCTTGTAACTGTTCTACCCGTTGGGGCCAATTCACCCCAATTCGTTGGGCCCGTTGGATCATCATGGCGCGAGCGCGGGATTTTGCAAAGGCTGCCAAGGGTTTAACCGAGAGAAGTCCATTGATCACACGGGAGACAAAATCCGGTTCTTTCGTTGTGAGTGCTGTCATATATACAAATAAAAGCCGTGAAGTGCAAGACAAATTTTAACCTGATTCGGAATCTCTGGCGGTTTGCTCCCCTGTCCTATTAATCTAGGACATTCACGAACCACCTAGTTCTTGTCGTAAGCGTTGGGGGGGGAAATCTTGGGGGGGTTGCTCTGTTAGCACATAGATGGTTCGATCTCCTTGTTCTGGAGTCCAATGCTCATAAATGTAGAGGAACAAACGCTGATCCGGTTCTGATTCTGAATCGACTCGATAGGCCCGGATGCCTTGATCGTCTCCGTAGTCCTGTAATTCATGAATGTTATAACCCCGTTGCTCTAAATCCTCGGTTAAGCGCGATCGCACATTACGCAGCGTTTCCCCTGGCACCTGACGACAATCCTCTTTATTATTGCACTGGAGCGTTTCGGGAAAGTCTCCCACTTCAGCCAGGAGACGGGTAGATAATGCCACTGGTTCAGGAGTCGGTTCAGTTTCAGGAGTCGGTTCAGTTTCAGGAGTCACTACCGTTTCAGGAGTCACTACCGTTTCAGGAGTCACTACCGTTTCAGGAGTCACTACCGTTTCAGGAGTCACTACCGTTTCAGGAGTCACTACCGTTTCAGGAGTCGGTTCAACGTTGGGAGTTATTACCGTTTCAGGAGTGGGTTGAATGGGGGAAAACGCAAAGGGTTGGGGAGTGGGTTTCACCTGGGGGGGGATGACAGATTGGGGAGTCGGTTGGACTGGGGGGGAAGGAGAAAGAGGAGTTGGAGAGGGTTGAGGAGTCGGAGGTAACGCTTGAATGGTAATGGTTTCTGTTGGGCGGTTGATCTCTACAGAATTAAGTTGTTTTTGCTCTTCAATGGGCAAAAATAGCAAAAAACCGTGCAATAAGCTGGAAATAAAGATTAGAAAGTAAGATTTCACCGATTCTGGCTTGAAAAAATCGATATTCACGGCAATTCACGTCCATAGATATCACAATCAAGGCTGTCTCAGGGGAGTTGATTCGGAGAGCTAGACTAGCCTGTTCCTTCGATCACTGTACCTTTAATAGGAATCTTTATCAACTTTTTTAAGTTTTATACAAATTTTATTAAATTTATTAATGACCTATTATCTCGAAAATTAAATCCACAATCCTTGTTCTGAAAGGATTTTAGCCTTTATTTTCCCCATTATCCAATTAACTAGATGCAAATAGCTTGCAAGAATACCCGAATTCTTCTAGAGTAATTCTCAATAAGCTAAGAACTGACTCCCGAGAACTTGTCACTCCGGTCAGCAAGGAGTTCTTAACCTTCAGGAGGTTTGTGTGAACATCAATAGACGGCTCTTTTTATTCGGTGGAACAGCAATTACAGCAGTAGTGGTGGGAAATTTGACCCCCCCCACCTTGGCCCAAACGCGCAATATCAATCTGTACTCATCCCGGCATTACGACACCGATGATGAACTGTACAATGCGTTTAAGGCGCAAACAGGCCTAGGCGTGAACTTAATTGAGGCAGAAGCTGACCAGTTAATTGAGCGGGTGAAGAGTGAAGGGGCGAACAGTCCGGCCGATGTCTTAATTACCGTTGATGCGGGTCGATTGTGGGTAGCAGAACGGGAGGGATTATTAGCTCCGGTTGATTCTGCCTTTTTAAAGCAACAGATTCCGGCGAATCGTCGTCATCCCGACGGTTTATGGTTTGGATTTTCCCAGCGTGCGCGGGTGATTTTCTACAATCGCGATCGCGTTAATCCGGCCGATCTTTCCACCTACGAAGACCTAGCAACCCCGAAATGGGCGGGTAAGATTTTAGTGCGCTCATCAAGCAATGTTTACAATCAATCACTGGTAGCGGGTTTAATTGCCATTCATGGGGTAGCGAAAACCCGGCAATGGTTGCGGGGGTTTGTGTCTAACTTTGCCCGTTCTCCAGAAGGGAACGACACCGCTCAGATTCGCGCTTGTGCAGCAGGTGCGGGGGATATAGCCATCGCTAACAGCTACTATTACGCCCGTTTAGCCAAGTCCAACGATCCTGTAGATCGGGAAGTCGTGGAAAAAGTAGGAATTTTCTTCCCCAATCAGCGCGATCGCGGAACCCACATGAATATTAGTGGCGGGGGCGTTTTTAAAACCGCTCCCAATCCTGACGCCGCCATTAAATTCCTCGAACATTTAGCCGGTTCTTTATCCCAGATTTACTTTGCCCAAGGCAATAACGAATATCCCGTTGTACCGGGGACTCCCATTGATCCGGTTGTCGCGGGATTTGGTACCTTTAAACAAGACGATCTCAACGTGGCAGAATACGGCAAAAATCAAGCCGAAGCCGTTCGTTTAATGGATCAAGCCCGTTGGATCTAAGTTTCACTCACCAATCAAACTTAACCAGGATGCCCCCTTGTCTACATTTGGGGGTTTCTTTCTGTAATTACCATGATCATTAAAGCCTTATCCCACCCATTCTTAGCCTTACTCTTAACAATCCCCGTGAGTCTTACCGCCTGTAGTCAAGACGACACCAGAACCCCCCAAGCGCTAGAACAGTTAACCACGACCAAAGAATGTCGAGGGTGCGACTTAACGGGAGTGAACCTGAGCAACGCCAACTTAGAGGGGGCAAAACTCAACAAGGCGAATCTCAGCCGAGCGAACCTAGAAGGGGTTAATTTCCGGGGAGCCATTCTAGACCAAGCCAACCTAAGCGGGGCAAATCTCAGTCAGGCTGATTTAACTCAAGCGGCCATGACTCAAGCGGACTTAAGCGAGAGCAACTTAACCGGAGCCAAATTGATTGGGGCCTATGTCCAAGGGGCGATTTTATCGGGGGCCAATCTCGAACAAACGGATTTCACCGATGCTAACTTGCTCGGCATTACAGTGAACCCGAGTGATTTGGAGCAGACGACCCTCAAGAATGCTATCCTCCCTGATGGAACTGTTCATCCTTAACCAAAAAAGACCATGCAAGCGATTCTCATGACTGAAGCGGGGAGTCCCGATGTTTTAACCCTACAGGAGATTCCTCAACCCACCCCCACCCATCCCCAGCAATTATTGATTCGTCTGCACGCGGCCGGAGTGAACCCCATCGACACCAAATTACGACAACGAGGCACGTTTTATCCCGACCAAATGCCTGCGGTGTTAGGCTGTGATGGTGCGGGAGTGGTGGAAGCGGTAGGAAGCGGGGTGACGAACTTTGCACCGGGGGATGAGGTCTATTTTTGTGCCGGGGGGTTAGGAAAACAGGGAACCGGGAACTATGCAGAGTATGCGGTCGTTGAGGAACATTATGTAGCCCCGAAACCGCGTTCTCTCTCCTTTGCCGAAGCGGCGGCCGCCCCTCTGGTGTTGATTACCGCTTGGGAAGCACTCTATGACCGAGGACGCTTAACGGCTGGGCAAAAAGTGTTAATTCAGGCTGGGGCCGGGGGTGTGGGTCATGTGGCCATTCAGTTGGCGAAACTCAAGGGGGCGCAAGTGGCTACAACGGTGAGTTCGCCGGATAAGGAACGTTTAGTGCGGCAGTTGGGGGCGGATTTGCCGATTGTATATACCCAGAGTAGTGTGAGCCAAGTGATTGAGCAGTGGACCGAGGGAAAGGGTGTTGATTTAGGCTTTGATACGGTGGGGGGGAAGGTTTTTTATGAGACGTTTCCTTGTGTTAAAAACTATGGCGATGTGGTGACGTTGCTTGAACCAAACTATCAAGAAGGTAACTTAAAGGTCGCACGGCAACGGAATCATCGGATTAGTTTGGAGTTGATGCTAACACCTATGTTACAAGGGTTAGTGGAAGCACAACGCTATCACGGGGAAATTTTAAAACAGTGTAGTGAGTGGTTTGATCAAGGTCGTTTAAAGCTACATTTAAGTCAAACTTTTCCCCTTGCGGAAGCATCGGCGGCTCATCACGTCATTGAAAAGGGTTCTACTATGGGAAAAATTGCTTTAATGGTTTCTCGCCCTTAAAATGCCTAAAAGCCCTATTAACATTAACAAGTCCCAAAAGTGGGTTTCCATCGGCTAGTGATAGCGTGCTTTCACCCCTGTGGGCTAAGTTTTTCTGTAGCATTATACTAACTTGGCTTGCCAAATTTGTAGCTTTGGTCAGTGAGGCATCGCTATACTCAAAAGTGATATTGAGAATTAAGAAGAGCCGTCCTAGAAGGCAATGCACTGAGCCTGTCGAAGTGACGGGGTTTTATACCCATTTTTCTATAACACAAGGAGTCATGGAATGCACCAACCTAATGATTTAAAAAAAGACCGTTTTCCTGTATGGACAACAGTGCTACTGTTTGCCCTTACTGGATTAACAATGTATTTTGCCCCTTTACCTGATTCTGATACAAATCGACCTGCTATGAGTCGTATGGGTGGCTAAGGTTTTAACTCCTGACTGCCGCAAAGCAGCCTATACCTCAAAGCTGGCTTATGACGGCAGTGGGGTGGTACGACGGGACTCCAAAAACTATACCCTGGCTAAATTTTCGTCGGGCAAGGGATACAATCTACACCCGGACAGTATAGCGCGAGGCTTCTCGGCGATTAGCTAACGCTTCACTGTCTCAGGCAAGGAAGCGGCTAAGGGAGACAAAAGATGTCTCGGATACACTACACTCCCGAACACTTGCACGGCTAAGGCTTCGTCGAATTCTGCTTTGCGCTGTTTTCTCAGTTTTGCTGATCTGCCCATATCCTGCTTCCTCCTTCATTCTGATTCAGAATGTTACTCATTGTGAATGTCCTCTCATTTTTAGGATTCCCAATTTCGGTATAACAGCATACAAAATCTTAAAAGATTTTAAAATTTTTCTCGGGGAGGGTTAGGGGCTAGAGAAGGTGGGTTGAGTTACTGGCTGGGTGATTAGGGGGGGATGATGGGAGGGGATGGAGTGGGGTACAATGACGACGGCCTTATTGTATGCTTAATAACCCCTCTATCCCCCTACATCCCGGTGAAAGATTTTTTTCGACTTGGCTCTATGGCAAATCCAGATGCTTCTACCTCTTTTCCGTTCGGCTATCAACAACGTCTTCAGGAACTGTTAGAGTCACAATGGCAGGTGGGGGAGAGTTATGCTCGTTTTGCTGAACGGTTGGGGTTAGGGTCAGGAAAAACCCTGAAAGCTTGGCTGACTCAAGATTTTAAGGCGGAACCTGATCCTCAGAAGTTGCGGAAGTTGGCACAGTTTTTGGGCTGGAGTTATTGGGAGTTGATTTGCTATTTAGACACGGGAAAACAACCAGAGGCGATCGCACCCTCCCCGGATTCTTTGTCCTCTTCCCCGGTTCATCAGCCTTCTCCCCTCAAGGGATCTCCTCAGTTTTCCCGAGGGTTATTATTAGCTGCCACGCGACAAATGCAAGATTTAGCCGTGACGCTTCAGGAGTTTATTGAGGGTTTACCCCCCGAACATTGGTATCAGTCAGTGCAGGCCGTGCAAGCGGTGGAGGTGGAACAATTCTCTCCTCCTCCTTCTCTCCCTTCACCCCCTCCCCTTCCCAGGGGAGAAACAGCGTTAGAAACAGGGAGTGACTTGACAGCAGGGGAAACCGCAAACACAGCCCCCCCGGTGATGACCTTGGCCAAGATGATTCAGGTTTGTTTGGAGAAGGCCGCCATGAGTCCCACTCAGTTACGGGATCGGATTGAAGATTATCGGCGCTATTCTTCTTTGCGATCGCCTTTAACGGCAGAAGAGTTTAACGCCATGTGTGAAGGGGACTTGATCCCCCAAAGTGAAGCCCAACTAGAGGAACTGGCCGATATTGTAGACCGCGATCGCGATTACTTCTCAACCAATGAGTGGTTAAAGGCTTGGATTGCCTCGATTTACCACGGGAATGTATCTTAGCCAGTAGGGGGAGCATATCCTCACGCCATAACACATAAGAACGGCGATATTGACCATCCAATTGAGAAGGACAGATATTTTACTCAGATCAGTGAGCTTGCCGACAAGGTGTAAGCCAACGATTCACCGTTTACTGTTCACTGATGACCCGTTGACGGAGGATAAACTCCGCGATCGCCAAATCCACCGGAGTTGTCACCTTTAAATTAGTTTCCTCCCCTTCCACAATTTTCACCGGGATCTCGCACTTCTCCAACAAGGCCGCATCATCCGTGACTTGCCACCCCTGTTCCCGGCCGTATTGGTGACAGCGTTTCAATAACTCTACCTCAAACCCTTGGGGCGTTTGGGCAGCCCAGAGATATTGGCGATTGGGGGTGTCTGTGATCCGGTGTTGTTCATTAACCACCTTAATCGTATCCTTAACCGGAATCGCCGCAATTAAGCCCTGACAGTGCTGTAATTCGGCCGCACAGCGATCAAATAATTCCGGGGTAGCTAAACATCTTGCTCCGTCATGAATTAAGACCCGCTCCGCTCGTTCGGGAAGACCCTGTAAACCGTTATAAACCGAATCTTGGCGGGTTTCCCCCCCTTGAATCAACTGGAGAGGTTTGGTGAGGTGTAGGGATTCTGCGATCGCCTTAAACTCCTCAAAATCATAAGGTTGTCCCATAATCCCAATCCAGGTAATCGATTGAGACGCTTCGGCCGCCTTCAACGTCCAAGCAAGCAACGGTTGTCCTAACAAAGACAGTAATAGTTTATTCCGGCTACTGCCCATTCGTCGCCCCATACCCGCCGCAGGAATTAATAAGTACATAAATTCTTTTCTTAACGAGGATTCTGTTCTATCTTTTCATGAAATCTGTGTTCAGGAATAAGGAAACTGATTCCTGTCCCGTGCTATTCTGAAACCTACTCTTTGTTTTGGTGGCGTTTGATTTATGTCCTCTTCCCAATTTTTTCCAGAACCGGAGCAATCCAACCGCGAAGTGATTCGTCTTTATGATGAGGAAGGGCGATCGCTACCTTGTTTTGTCGAACAAGCGTTCTTTCATAAAGATATCCAGTACCTCCTCCTACTGCCCGTAGACTCCCCCATTACCATCATTGCCTGGGATAGCGATGAAGACGATTCCGAAGCCACTTGGGTAGAAGATACCGAAGAACTTCAGACCGTCTTTCCCGATGCTAAAGCCGTCTTAGCCGAACAGAATCTAGTATTGAACTACGCCGGATATACCCTCACCGTAGCCGGAGAACTACCCGAAAGCGAAGAAGATAGCATCTTAACCCTCGAAATCGAAACCGAAACCGGGCAAGTTGAGTCAGAAGAGTTTCAATTCCTGACCCACTTCTACCACGAAGACCAAGAATATGAAATTTACACCCCACTCAATCCCCTCCTATTGTTTGGCAAACGGACCAGCAACGAAAAAGTAGAATTGCTCACCGCAGAAGAACTAGAAGACATTCAACCCTATCTAGAAGAATTCCTCGTCCAAACCCTCGAACAAGAGGATATGAACTAACACACCGCCCCCGTCGTTTATGACCCTTTTGAGAAAACTTTCCCAATGGACCTATCCCCTGCTCCTCTTGCCCCTAATGATTGGAGTAGCCGGATTGCATGGTGCGACTTGGTGGTATTGGGCGATTTCTCCAGTCGTAGACCGGGAGGATCTTTCCCTCGAACAAACCCAGATTCAACTGGAAATTACCACCGGAACCTCCACCCGGCAAATTGGTCAGGATTTAGAGGCCACGGGGATGATTCATTCCGCTTGGGCCTGGAATATCTGGGCATTTTGGCTCGCTTGGCAAAATCGCGAGGGAGGTTTCCAAGCGGGGGTTTATACCATCACTCCTACTCAGTCTATGCCAGCAATTGCCCGCCGCATTTGGGAGGGGCAGGTAGAGGATGCCAGTGTCACCTTGCCCGAAGGCTGGTCATTAGAACAAATGGGAGCGGAATTTGAACGGCGGCAATACTTCACCCAGGCCGAGTTTATGACCGCCACCCAGGAAATCCCCTCCGGGGAAGAGTTTCCTTGGCTACCAAGGGATTTACCCCATTTGGAGGGGTTTTTATACCCCGATACCTACCAGTTTCCCCAAGGGACTTCTCCCCAACAGGTGATCGGGATCATGTTAGCCCGTTTTCAGGAGGTGGCATTACCGTTATATGAGGCGGCACAGGAAAATCAGGATCTAACCTTGCAGGAGTGGGTAACGTTGGCGAGTATGGTGGAAAAAGAAGCCGCCGTCGCTCAAGAACGCCCCCGCATTGCAGGAGTCTTCCTCAATCGTCTCTCTCAGGGAATGCGTTTAGAATCAGATCCCACCGTCGAATACGGTACAGGGATTCGTCAAACCCCTGATCAACCCCTAACTTTAGAGCAAGTTCGCCAGCCCTCTCCCTATAATACCTATCTCAATGAGGGTTTACCCCCCACTCCCATCAGTAGCCCCGGAGTGGATAGTTTAAGAGCAGTTCTCAATCCTGAAAGGACGGACTATCTGTTTTTTGTGGCTAATTATGACGGAACCCACGTTTTTAGCCGCACCCTAGAAGAACATGAGGCCGCTAAACAACGCATCCGTCAAGAACGAGAACGCCAACGCCAACTAGAAACGGATACAGAATCGTTATGACCTTTACTCGCTTTCTCAAACCCGATTTAATGTTGCAGGGATCTGTGGTGGATATTACCCCTGATTTACTGCAACACCATCAACTCAAAGGTTTAGTTTTAGATGTGGATGAAACCCTTGTTCCCTTAAGAGAACGGACTGTTTCCTCAGAGGTGGCTGAGTGGTTGGAAGAGGTGCGCCCTTTAGTCGATATTTGGCTGGTGAGTAACAATCTCAGCGAGTCCCGCATTGGTGGTATTGCCGAGTCGCTGAGGGTGCCCTATTTGTTGGGAGCTAGAAAACCCTCTCGGAAAAAATTGCGCCAAGCCCTTGAAGCAATGGGGCATCCTGTCGAACAAGTGGCAATGGTTGGCGATCGCCTTCTAACCGATGCCTTAGCAGGAAATCGTCTGGGAATGTTTACTATTCTAGTAGAACCCATGATCGACCCCGCTATTAGTCAAGGCTACCCGATCCGTAATTTTGAGGTCTGGCTGACTAAAATTCTCGGCTTCTCACTCCAAGACTCCTAATTTTGTTACAAACCTTAATGATTATTCATGGATTTTGACAAAACAAAATATAAAGAAAATATTACGAAACAAAACTTCACGTCATGTCTCTGTAACAATGACAATTAACAAAATAAAAATGGGGTCAGCCAATATAAAGACCCTAACAATAAGAAACCCGGAGTATTAACCCAGAAACTGAAATGGGTTAATACTCCTTTTTAGCTAATCGGTGAGAAGCCCCGCGCTCTCCCGTTGGCACAGCAGGGCTTAGGGGAGCATTGAGATGAGAGCCAAGGGTGCTGAGGAGATTAGATGCCTCCATTAATGACAAGTTAAGCCTAAACATCCTCTGGTCAAGGTCAGGGAATAGGGAATAGGGAATAGGGAAGCAGGAAAATAGGGTTCTTTGACCCATTGTTGTCACAAAATCTTAATAATCTCCTGACACAATAGAGCAAGACTAAACAGAATCTTCAAGAAAATGCTGATCCTGAAACAGATAAAATGAAGATTAGATGAACTCTTGTAAACCGAACGGAATTCTCTCCGGTCAGGAAGTAGATTAAACCACCACCCCTTAAAGTTAGCGGCTAAACTAGGGATAGTAAAGCTTTTGGTTTCACCCCTAGGTTGTCCTGCGTCTAGTCCTTATATCTATCAGCCAGTCCCTCTTCCGCCCTTGTTCATTGCTAGAAATCCCCACCCCCTTGAGGAGGCCTCCCCCAAATGTTTTATCGTTCTGCTGACACGACCTTAACCAAGACTTCTGGAATCACCCTCTCATCAAGCACCTGCAAACCGCAGAAAATGTCTAATCCGTTGACCATTTCTTCACCCGTTTCCCCACGCGATCATCTCTTAATTCAACTGGCTCAAGTCAACAGCCTAGATAGTTTAATCTCCTCAGAGATTATGCTCCCTTTGATGACCTACAGTGAAGTCCAATCAGTATTGTTATTATTACCAGATCCTCAAGGTTGGCGGGTGGGGGCGATCGCCCACTTCTCAACATCAGGTAAACCCGCCCTGCAAATCCCTAGCCATTCCGAAGACTCCTCCTCTGTTCTCCGTTCTCCTATTCTGCACAATCTCCTGGGGGATCCCAAAGTCAGTATTTTAGAAAACCTCCAAGAGCATCCCGACTATGGGAAAGATCCCTACATTCCCCATCAAGGGATTAACGCCATCTGTCGCTTTCCCCTACAACAAGGCGACGAACAACTGGGATGGTTACTCTTTACCCATGAACAGCCCTCGGGACACTTTGTAGGCGATCGCCTGACCCAACTGCATCTAATCAGTTATCACTTTGCGATCGCCCTCCAACGCACCCACCTCACCCAAACCCTCCACCAGACTCAGGTTGAACTTAAACTCATGCAGGAGCGAGTCATGGCTCAAGAAAAACTCGCCTCCCTCGGCGCCCTCACCGCAGGCATTGCCCACGAAGTGAAAAACCCCCTCAACTTCGTCAACAACTTCGCCGAACTCTCCGTAGACCTCACTCAAGAACTCCTCGAAGAACTCGAAACCTTTCAAGATAAAATCGACAGCGAAACCTGGGACTACCTCGAAGAAATCCTCAACGACCTGCAACAAAACGTCCAAAAAATTAACCATCACGGCAAACGAGCCGACAGCATCGTAAAAGGAATGTTGCAACAGTCCGGAGGCAAACCCGGAGAACGGAAACTCACCGACATTAACGCCCTGCTCCAAGAATACGTTAACCTCGCCTACCACGGAATGCGCGCCAACGATTCCACCTTTAACATCACCCTCAATGAACAATACGACCCCGAAGCTCAACCCATCTTTGTCGTCCCCCATAACCTCAGTCGAGTCTTTCTGAACCTGTTCAACAACGCCTGCTACGCTGCCCACGAGCAGAAAAAACGTCTCGGCGAAGACTTTTCCCCCACCCTTTGGGTCAAAACCCAAGCCTTTGACCAAGCCCTAGAAATTCGCATCCGCGACAACGGCATGGGCATCCCCCCCGAAATTCGCCAGCAAGTCTTTCAACCCTTCTTCACCACCAAACCCGTTGGCATCGGCACAGGGTTAGGGCTAGCGATTAGCTATGATATTATCGTGGAAGAACACAAGGGAAGAATTGAGATCAACAGTGAAATAAACGAGTACACTGAATTTGTAATCACTCTCCCCACTCATTAAATTTCCCATCAAGCCCGTTTTACCCCCAATTCTAAAATGATGCTTAAAATTATGGTAGTTGATGACGAAGAAGATATTAAAATCCTTTTTCGACAGAAATTCCGTAAAGAAATCAAAAAAGGAGAGGTAGAATTTGAATTCGTTCACTCTGCTCAGGATGCCATTGAATACTTAAAACGAGAAGGGGCTGATCCCGTTTTAATTCTCTCAGATATTAATATGCCGGGGATGACGGGGATTGAACTTCTGAAAGTTATTAAAGGGAACTTTCCCGAGTTAAAAGTATTCATGGTGACAGCTTACGGGGACGATAAAAACTATCAACTAGCCCAACAATATGGGGCTGACGATTACCTCAACAAACCCATTGATTTCACGGCCTTAAAAGAAAAAATCATTAGTCTATCATCTTAAACATTTTTCATCCTAAGATTCAGGGGGGGCAATGCCAGCCAAGATTTTGGTGGTTGACGATGATCCAGATTTTCCGGCACTGATTCGCCAAGTATTCCGTAAAAACATCCGCCAGAAGGACTATCAGTTTATTTTTGCCCTAAATGGTCTAGAAGCCTTGCACCTCATCCGTCAAGATCCTGAAATTGATATGATCTTGACCGATGTTAATATGCCCCAAATGGACGGCATGACACTGTTACAAAAAATCGCCGAAATTCCCAATCAAACGACTAGCACTGTGATTATGTCGGCTTACGGGGATTTGGAAACCATTCGCAGTGCCATGAATTTAGGGGCTTTTGATTTCTTAACCAAACCCCTTAACTTACAGGATTTAGAAATTACCACCCGCAAGACCTTAAAGCATATTCAGCAAGTTAAACAGGTTTTACAAGATAAAGAAACAGCGCAGAAGTTACGGGATGATCTAACCAAAAAAATCACCTTACGGGAAAGTGAAATGCGCTATCAAAGGCGCTTTCGAGCTTTAATTGAAAACTCCACGGATATTATTATTATCCTCAATTTGGATGGAGCTATCACCTATGCTAGTCCTTCTGCTATAAGGGTTTTAGGTGAAGTTTTTACGGATAAACATCCCGTTGCTTTTGGTTCGTTGCTTCATCCTGATGAGATTACATCGGTTATTCAACGTTTAGAAAAAGTCCAAGAACAGCCCGGGGAAAAAGAATTAATTAGTGAATTACGATTAAAAACCCGCTTTGAAACTTGGAATATTTTTGAAGTTGTTTTTACGAACTTATTGCAAGATCCAGATGTAGAGGGAATCGTCGTTAATTGTCATAATATTACCGACCGCAAAATTGCCGAAGAAAAGTTTTTATATGATGCGCTCCATGACTCCTTAACCCGCTTACCCAATCGGGCATTATTTATGGATCGTTTATCCCAAGCTTTAGCCCGACAAAAACGCCATCCTTCCTCTCAATTTGCCGTTTTGTTTATTGATTTAGACCGTTTTAAAGTAGTTAATGATAGCTTGGGGCATTGGGGAGGGGATCAACTATTAGTAGAAACGGCTAATCGCCTACAAGAGCAAATGCGCTATGATGATACTATTGCCCGGTTAGGAGATGATGAATTTGCCATTTTATTGGAGTCAGTTAATACGGCTCAAGATGCCAATAATGTGGCCCAGCGTTTACAAATGAAGCTACAAATGCCTGTGATTATTAATCAACAGGAAGTCTATACCAGTGCCAGTATTGGGATTGTGTTTCCTAATGGACAGTATGATGCCCCTTCGGACATTTTGCGGGATGCTCATACGGCTATGTATCACGCCAAAATCCAAGGGAAAGCCCGACAACAGATGTTTGATGTTACCATGTCGGCGGATAATTTAGCCCGTTTGCAACTGGAAATTGACCTGAGACGGGCGAAGGAACGGGAACAACTGCTGGTCTATTATCAACCCATTGTGAACTTAAAAACAGGTCATCTCAGCGGTTTTGAAGCTCTGATGCGCTGGAAACATCCCCATCGCGGGGCAGTAAGTCCGGGGGCGTTTATTCCTTTAGCGGAAGAAACGGGGTTAATTGTGCCGATGGGGTGGTGGATTTTACAGGAAGCTTGTGAGCAAATTCGGTTGTGGGGGGAGGAGTTTCCGGATTTTGCCTTAACCATTAGTGTTAATTTATCGGGGCGACAATTTTCTCAGCCTCAATTGGCGAAGGAGGTGGGTAAGATTCTGAAGGCAACGAGGGTCAATCCTCAACGGTTGCGTTTAGAAATTACGGAGACTACGATTATGGAGAATGAAACCATTGTGGCGCAAACTCTCCAAGATTTGAAGGCGATGGATATTCAGTTAAGTATTGATGATTTTGGGACGGGGTACTCGTCTTTGAGTCGTTTGCGGAGTTTTCCCATTGATACGCTGAAAATTGATCGCTCATTTGTCATGAGAATGGAACAGGAGCCGGAGAATTTGGAGATTACCCGGGCGATTATCCGCATGGCTGATAGTTTGGGCATTGAGGTGATTGCGGAGGGGATTGAGCATCAGGAGCATTTACAACTTTTGCGCAAGTTGCGCTGTAAGTACGGACAGGGGTATTTGTTTGCCAAACCTTTAGCGGCGGAGGATGCGATCGCCTTATTACGTGAGAATCCGAAATGGTAAGCTTGTGAGGAGTCGGGGCGCAAACGTGCTGAAATCTTGTGCAAGGGGTTGGATAGACAATATATCCTTAAAGGAAAGGCAAGTGAGAGCGTGAATGATGCCCGCCAAGATTCTGGTTGTGGACGATGAACCTGATTTAGAAGCCCTTTTGTGCCAAAAATTCCGGCGGAAAATTCGGCGGAAAGAGTTGGTGCTGATTTTTGCGCAGAATGGGGTGGAAGCGTTGGCACGACTAGAGGCGGAATCGGATGTGGATATGGTGTTAACAGACATCAATATGCCTCAGATGGATGGTTTAACGCTGCTAACTCATATCAATGAACGTTATCCCTTGATTAAGACGGTGATTTTGTCGGCCTATGGGGATATGGAAAGTATTCGCACGGCCATGAATCGGGGGGCCTTTGATTTTTTGACCAAACCTCTGAATTTTGAGGATTTGGAGATTACGACGAATAAGACGCTACAGGCTGTTGCTCAAATTAAGAAGGCCGCTGAACAAGAACGTTTAGCCCAACAGGCCCAAGCCCTACAGGAAAGTGAACGACGATTGACGCAGTTTTTAGAAGCGGTTCCGGTGGGGGTGTTTGTGGTGGATGCCCGAGGTCAGCCTTATTATGCCAATGCTAACGCTTTGTCGCTGTTGGGGAAGGATTTACCGGGGGTGTTTGGCTTACGGGATTCCTCGGATTATGAGGTCTATTTAGCGGGGGGGGAACAACGGTATCCGAAGGAACGCCAGCCGATGATTCGGGCTTTGGGGGGGGAAAGTTCGACGGTGGATGATATGGTGTTGCGCATTGCAGACCGTTGGATTCCTTTGGAGGTGTCGGCGACTCCGATTTATGATGAGCAGGGGGATATTATTTATGCGATCGCCGCGTTTAAGGATATTACCCAACGCAAGGAGGCTGAAACCGAACGGATTCGCTTTACTCAAGAGTTGGAAGCTAAAAACGCCGATCTCGAACGTTTAGATCGCCTCAAAGATGAGTTTTTGGCCAATACTTCCCACGAGTTGCGGACTCCCCTCAATGGCATGATTGGCATTGCAGAGTCAATGTTAGCGGGGGCGGCCGGGCCTTTAAGTGAACAGCAACAGGTGAATCTGTCTATGGTGGTGTCGAGTGGTCAACGTCTGGCGGATTTGGTGACGGATGTTTTAGACCTCTCGAAACTGAAAAATAATGATATTGAACTAGAGCGCAAACCCATTGATTTTCGACAAATTACGGAGGTGGTGTTAACTCTTTGTAAGCCTTTGGTGGGGGATAAAGCGATTGAACTTTACAATGATATTGACCCCGATTTGCCCTTAGTGGATGGGGATGAAAAGCGTTTACAACAGATTATGTATAACTTGATTGGTAATGGGATCAAGTTTACTGAACAGGGATCTGTGCGAGTTTCTGCATCCTTGCAAGACGATTGGTTAGAAATTCGGGTGAAGGATACAGGGATGGGGATTCCTCCAGCTAAGTTAGAGGTGATTTTTCACTATTTTGAACAGGCCGATGCTTCCATTTCCCGGGAGTTTGGGGGGGCTGGACTGGGGTTAAGTATTACGAAGCAGTTGGTAGAATTGCATGGGGGGAAAATTGAGGTGCGATCGCAACAAACTCAAGGCTCCGAATTTATCTTTACCCTTCCTGTCAGTCAGCAACCTTGGTGTGATACTCCCCCCATTCAACCTATTACCATACCCCGTTCCCAAGCCCCTATCCCAACTCAACGTTTAATTTCTCCCATTATTATCTCAGAAAATTTTAAAATTTTAGTCGTAGATGATGACCCGATTAATTTACAAGTTATTATTAATCATTTGTCCTTAGAAAGTTATCAAATTATTCCCGTTCGCAGTGGACCAGAAGCCCTCACGTTATTAACAGAAGGACTCAAACCGGATTTAATGTTATTAGATGTCATGATGCCTAAAATGTCCGGCTATGAAGTCTGTCGCCGCATTCGGGAAACTATTCCCATGAATGAATTACCCATTGTCATGTTAACGGCTAATACTCAAGTTTCTGAGTTGGTCGCTTGTTTAAATGTGGGTGCAAATGATTATTTAACTAAACCTTTATCTAAAAATGAGCTACTCGCCCGCTTAAAAACTCATTTAGAATTAGCTAAAATTAACAGTGCTTATAGTCGTTTTGTGCCTCGGGAGTTTCTGCGGTTTCTGGGCAAAGATAGCATTGTTGGTGTAGGTTTAGGGGAGTCAGTACAAAAAGAGTTAACAATTCTATTTTCCGATATTCGTTCCTTTACCCAACTGTCGGAACAGATGACTCCCGATGACAATTTTAAGTTTATTAATGCCTATTTAAGCCGCATGGAACCGGCTATTTTAGAGAATCACGGCTTTATTGATAAATACATTGGTGACTCGATTATGGCCTTATTTGGGCGCAGTCCTGATGATGCTATTCGCGCTGCTATTTCCATGTTGGAAATTCTCAATACTTATAATTTAACTCGTCAAAGACCCGGTAGACCTCCCCTGAGAATTGGAGTAGGAATTAACACAGGCTCCGCTATGTTGGGAACAGTTGGCGGCATTAATCGCATGGAAACAACGGTAATTAGTGACGCGGTAAATATTGCGGCTCGTTTGGAATATTTTACGAAAATTTGTGGAACTTCGGTATTAATTAGTGATCAGACATTTTTCGGTTTAGAGAGTCCTGAAAATTATCATTATCGGTTTTTGGGAAAGGTACAAGTTAAAGGAAAAAATCAACTAATTTCTGTGTTTGAAATTTTTGATGCAGATGAAGCGGGTTTACGGGAACATAAAAACCGCACGAAAACCGATTTTGAAGAAGCGGTTATGTATTATTATGGTAAAAATTTAAAGGTAGCCTATAAAATTTTTAAACAAATCCAAGAGGATAATTATCCCGATCATGTGATTGATTTATATGTCCAAAGTTGTGAACATTGGCTACAAAATGAAGGTCAATTGATGCCCGAGGTAATTACGCCGTTTTTAAGTTCAAATTGGGATATGGGGAAATTACAGTAGCGGTGATTTATTAGGTTTTTCTGTCCTGTGGGGTGTATTGACTCCCTACAATAGCATTTTGGGGAATGATGCCTAATTGGCAAAATCAGCCGTATCTGCCTGCACTTGTAACGCTTCCTGATAAATGTTCCATAAGGACTCCCGAGGAAGATCCGTTACTTCAATGGCATCTAAATAGGAACAAACTGTCTCTAAGACATGAACAGAAATAGACTCAGAAATTGGGGCGGCAAAATTGCCTAATCCTTGACCTAAAAAATAGCGTTCCTCTGTAGGTAAAAACTCAATATAAACTTGCCCCCCTTGATGAATTTCTAGGCGAAATCTCCCATATTCTTGACTTTCTATCATAATTGTGCTAAAGCCCGAGCATCCATTTTAACTTCAATAACCCTATCATAGTCAAAATACTGCTGACACTCAGAACACTCAAAATACTCCCAGCACTTAACACACTTAAAAGACTCCCCGCACTGAATACACTTAGAATGCTGCCGACACTGCCAATGCTGAGTACACTGCCGACACTACCGACACTCAAAATGCTGCTGACACTGCCGACACTCAAAATGCTGCGGTAGCTTTTCCAGCTTAAAATATTGCGGGGGGGAGGGGAAGGATCGGTCATCGTTGGATTGAGTACAGAGTTTAACCTCATCTTAAGGCTTCAAGGCTGAATGAGGACAGTCAAGGGGAAAGGGACAGAAGGACACCTTGCAGGTTAAGCTAAAAAGAGAAAACTGTCTCGCGCTAACTCCAAGACTGATGCTTGCACCGAAACAAATTTATATTCTCTTGATTAACGCTGGAACGGATAATGAGGGGATTCATTCCCTGCAAGTGGGCCAACGCAACAAAATCTTGATGTTTGAAACAGAAGACGATGCAACGCGCTATGCTTTGATGTTGGAGGCTCAGGACTTCCCCGTGCCTACGGTGGAGGCTTTCCCGTTTGAGGAAATTGAGGAATTTTGTCAAGAGGCTGGGTATGAATGGGAACTGGTCGAAAGTGGCAAGTTAGAACTTCCCCCAGAGGTTAATTTAGAACGGACGGATTGGGAATTAGAACAAGAAAAAACAGCCCAATCGTCGCCTTCTAGTCCTACTTCTGAGTCAGAGGAGGAAATCCCGTCAGAACAACTGGATGCGATTCGGCGCCAACTTGAAGGACTATTGTGAAGTAGGACAACCTCCCGTTTAATTATGCTCAATTTAGAATCCCGAGGCCATTTGCTCACGGAGCAGAATAACCCCAAGAGTCAAAACTTGGATCAACTAACAACGCTGGAGTTAGTGGATTTATTCAATCAAGAAGATCAGAAAACTCTAGAGGCGATCGCCCAAGCTCGTCACGCTTTAGCCCAAGCCATTGATCTCACCAGTGCGGCGTTGAGTCAAGGGGGGCGTTTATTCTACATCGGAGCCGGCACCAGTGGCCGTTTAGGAGTCCTCGACGCGGCAGAATGTCCCCCCACCTTCTGCACCCCCCCCGAGTGGGTACAGGGCATCCTAGCGGGGGGAGAGGCGGCACTGGTGAAGAGTTCAGAAGCCCTCGAAGATCGAGCCGAAGATGGGGCGGCGGCCTTGGATGCCGTTAAGGTGACGGAACGGGATGTGGTGTTAGGGATTACGGCTGGAGGGACTACGCCCTATGTCCATGGTGCGATCGCCGAAGCGCGAAAACGAGGCGCAACCACCCTATTTTTAGCCTGTGTTCCCGCCGAACAAGTCCCCATCGAGGTCGATGTTGATATTCGCCTGTTAGTGGGGCCCGAAATCTTAGCCGGTTCCACCCGTCTCAAAGCCGGAACCGTGACCAAAATGGCCTTAAATATCCTCTCAACGGGGGTCATGGTGAAATTGGGCAAAGTTTACGGCAACCGCATGGTCGATGTTTCCGTCACGAATCAGAAATTACGCGATCGCGCCCTCCGCATCCTCCAAGACCTCACCGACCTCGACCGCCCCCAAGCCGCCGACCTCCTCGACCGCAGTGGTCAGCGCGTCAAACTCGCCCTACTCATGCACTGGACCGGAGTCGATCCCGAAACCGGGCAACAACTCCTAGACCAACATCACGGTCAACTGCGCCAAGCCCTCCAAAGCCCTCCACTGTAATCCATCTTTTCCTCAACCCAACCTAAACCCTATTGTTGCACCCTAAACCCCATGTTTAATCAATCCGAAACCGTCGCCACCCTTGCTATTGTTCTTGTCGCCCTCGGTTTCCTCATCTGGGGGTACAATCGCTCTAGACCCTACGGAAAACTGGGCATTCTCGCCTGGTTACAATCCGTCGTCCTCATCACCCCTTGGTTACTCTTCTTCGGTTTAGTCGCCCTCGGCATCTATATCAACCTAATCGGCGTAATCTTGCTGTTAGTCATCTCCTCGGGCATTTACATCTATCTCGGCAACCGTTTGCGCTCTGAAGGCCAAGAAGCCATCCTACGAGAACGCGCCGCCCAACGTCTCGCCCAACAAGAAGCCGCAGAAAAAGCCGAACAGTCTCCGCCCCCCCGCCTTGAAACCGGAGCCCCCCGAACCTCTGACCTCATCCCCATTCCCGATGAAGACCTACAAAAAATCAAAGGCATTTTCGGCATAGATAGCTTCTTTGCCACAGAAACCATTTCCTACCAAGAAGGGGCTATTTTTAAAGGCAATCTGCGGGGAGAACCGGAAAAAGTCTATGAAAAACTCTCCGACCATTTAACCCAAGCCCTCGGCGAAAAATACCGCCTCTTTTTAGTGGATAGTCCCGAAGGAAAACCCGTCGTGATTATCTTACCCAGTGCCAATGATCCTCGCCCCGCCACCTTAGCCCAGAAAAACCTTGCTCTTGTCCTACTCATCGCCACCATTGCCACCAGCTTAGAAGCGGCCGCCCTGTTATTAGGGTTTGACTGGTTCAGTGACCTAGGACGCTATAGCGAAGCCCTGCCCATTAGTGCTGGATTGTGGTTCATCTTAGCCGCCCACGAGGGAGGTCATTGGCTATTTGCCCGTCGCCATAACCTGCGTCTGAGTTTCCCCTTCCTCCTCCCCAGTTGGCAAATCGGCTGTTTTGGGAGTATTACCCGTTTTGAGTCCCTCGTTCCCCATCGTAGCGCCCTGTTTGATGTGGCTATAGCCGGTCCAGCCTTGGGGGGTATTGTCTCCTTCCTCATGCTCATCACCGGACTCCTCCTCTCCCACCCCGGCAGTTTATTTAAAATCCCCACGGAATTTTTTCAAGGCTCCGTCCTCGTGGGAACTCTGGCCAAAGTCGTGTTAGGGTCTGCCTTAGAAGCCTCCATCATTGACGTTCACCCCTTAACCATGATTGGCTGGTTAGGCCTAGTGATTACCGCCCTCAATCTCATGCCTGCTGGACAATTAGACGGCGGGCGTGTGATTCAAGCCATCTATGGACGCAAAACCGCCCGTCGTACTACCATCGCCACCCTAATTGTTTTAGGCTTAGTCGCTATTTTCAGCCCCGGCAACCCCATCCCACTCTACTGGGGTATTTTGATTCTCTTCCTGCAACGAGATTTAGAACGTCCTACCCTTAACGAGTTAACAGAACCTGATGACACTCGCGCTGCTTTAGGGTTATTGGCCTTATTTTTAATGTTAGCCACCCTTGTCCCCCTTAGTCCGAGTTTAGCGATTCGCCTCGGGATTGGGGCTTAGAATGGTTCTGCGCCAACGTTGTGAACTACCCCACCCTGCCGTTGGCGAGGATGGGGCTTCCTGATTCAACGGGAACTGCATCTAACAAAACCAATGTTTTGCCAGGTTGTCTTACACTCCCTCCCCAGGCAGTATCGCTGGTTCCCAACGACAAGATCCGCAAGGCTTCATTTCTGATATTTTGTGCTTGGCTAGCTTGTGGTTTCGTAACATCCCTTTTACCTTCAGATTCTCTACAGCAATAACTTGGTTTTCGTTGACTATCTTGCGGGATAGTTTGTGTAGAAAGTCCTCACGGCAACGGGCAGTCTTGCCATAAACCGCCGAGAACATTGTACCTGATCATCCGAGGATTCGCGATCGCTCAGTTGGTTTATTGGTTGCTATTCATCCCCTCCCTGCCAGGGAGGAAGGGGAATTCCGCAACATTTTGTTAAACGTTGTAGTTGTTGTTGGAGTTGACCCACATCTGGAGACTCCCCACCGTAACGCCATCGGATATAGGCCTGGGTGATGTTTTCGATGTATTCCGCCACAATCGGAGGATACTCTTGCCGGGCCAATTGTGCGTATTCTAGGGGCGTTTGGGCGGGGTGTTTGGGGTGGCCCTTCCCCCGCAGGAATAAGAGCATTTGCTCATAGGTTCGTTCCACGGGGGGGAGTTTAGTTAAACGCCATTGTTGCCCCCACCCTTGAAGGCCATTCCAGCCTAACCAACCGACGAAGATTAAGGCGATCGCACTAATCAACCCCGTCAACAGACCAATCACACTCCCAGACACCCACAACCATAGACCCCCCAAGAAGCGCGCTAAACCGATGATCACTGTCACCCAGACAATACTGAGGAAATTTAGCACCGGAGAAGGCAACCAGCCCGCCACCCACTGCCAAATCTGTTGTAACACCCCAAAAGTTTCCACCTCCTCCACCGAGGGAGGAATCAGAGGATGACCCGGCATGGGATCAAAATTAAACCAGCCCAAATTGCCGAAATACACCTCTGTCATGGTGTGAGCGTCCGTATTACGGACAATATAAAAGCCCGTGAAGGGGTTAAACTGTCCGGGAGAAAAACCAGCCGATACCCGCGCAGGAATATCAATCGAACGTAACAACATCGCCAACACCGTGGCAAAGTGATCCGGGTATCCCCCCCCAGCAGCGAGGAAAGTTTCCACCAGATCCTGATTTTCCCCTAGGGTAAAATCCTCTTGGATGGTATAGCGTTGTTTGAGAGCTTGAGCGAGGTAGAGTGCTTTTTCGTAAGCATCGGTGATGGGTTGGGGAGAAGTGGCTAAAAGCCGTTGAGCCTCTTGACCTAGGCGTTCCCGAATCTCCGGCGGCACATCCAAATAAAACTGCCGAATCGACTCCGGATACTCTGTACTAGCCATCCGTAACGCCGTCCGATTGCGCACCGGAACATCGGAAATCACCGTATAAGTCAAATTTTCCCCCAAATAGGTCGGCGCTCGAATCGCCCCCTCTGGATCTAACCCCACCTCCGGAGTCGGAAAATAAATCTCCCGAGGATAGGTTAACGCCGGAATTAAATTCGGCAACGGAGACACCACCGTAAACGTTTGAATCACAGGTTTCGTTTCCCCTTGAGTCGGAGGAGCCGAGAGGAAAAAGCGATAAGTCCAAGGGGGACGATCCACCCGCAACAACTGTTCATCCCGGGAGATTTCCCAACCCTTCCCCGTGTAGCGATCAAACCCTAACACCCGCCAAAAGCCCGGTGCTTGGGAACGCACCCGCAACACCACCCGAGGGCTAAAGGGCGCGCCTTCCCCCTCTAGAGGGCTTTGATCCATCACACTGTTAAACCCATAGTATTGACCACTACCATCTCCGGTTAACTCTCCATCCCCCCCTGTGCCATCTGGTCCCCCTTGATCATCCTCTCCAAAGCGCACCCCCGGCGTAAAAATCCCTCGGTTGCGGTTATTAAACCGTTGATTCTCCAAATCCACCGACTGGGTAACAGGCAGAGTTTGCAACTGATAGCCCGGGAAACGGGGGAACAGCGCAAAAATTCCTAATCCTAGAGCCAAAATGACCAAGAAAAACACCCCCAATTGTTTAAACGAAAGGGGGGAGTAAGAACGACGACGAGAGGAGGGCTGGGGCTGACCTTTAGGCCTAGCCGGGGTTTGGTCAAAACCCAAGCGGGAGCGATAATCTAAAACCAAAAGCGGCAAGGCCAGCGCCAGGAAAATTAAAATCATGGGGGCAAAAGCCAGAGTTTCGCTCAAAGTGGCCGCGACTCCCAATAAAATCAGCCCAATCACCATGGAGTAGCCCAAATCTTGGCGACGGGGTAAATCAAAGCTGTGCAGGACTTGTAATTGAATTAATAATTCTGCTAAGACCAGCCGGGTGTCGTTCAAATTGGCAAATAAATTGCCGAAAAAGAAAACCAACGCCAAGAGCATTCCCAAAGCGATGATAAATTTCAGGGCAATATTGCGTTTTTTGCGCCGTTGCCAAGCGACAAACCCCCCAATGGCACTGAGGGGAATGGCCCAGACACTCATGGCGGTTCCGGCAGCTAAGTCCGTGGCGATAATGCCTAAAAAAACCAAGAGTTGCACCGTGATGCGCAGGGGAATAGATTCCTCGGTCTTAGGGCGAGGTAAATTCTCCAAGCGTTCCCAAAGGGAGTTGAGGAGGGGGATTTTTCGGAAGGGTGGGTTATTCATAATCAGCCTGGGCTTAACTTGACCGAGGAAATCCTGCGGTCGGTATCGCCCGGAAAAGAGCAGTGTCTACTCTATTTATGCTTACTTTCCCGCTTTTGATCAACCCCAACCCACTCCTTGCTATTCCGGAAGGCAACGCTGAATCACACTAACAAACTCTGGAGGGGCTTGTCCCGTTTCTTGAATCCGGGCCACCGTAGTCACAAAATCCTCTGGCTCTGGGTACAGTTCAACAAAGCCCTCCAAGGTACAGATACAAAATTTCTGAGCCGCCGCCAAATAGTCTGGGGGCAAATCTTGGGGAGTCATCCCTTCGGGAACAATCCCATCCAAACATCCCGCTAAATACTGCGCACTGGCTGTTGTTCCTTCGTCAGGCATGGGAGGGGATTGAGCCATCATGGGCAAGAATCCACCTCCACTCAAGCCCAGGGTTAAACTCAACAGAAACAAACCAATACGCCCAGTTGTCTTTTTCAAGAGTGTCAGTCTCCTAATGATTTATGAATCTATGATGGGGAATTTTTTCAGAACTTGCCACCCTGATGGGGGGGTAAATTTAGGCAATGGCTCAATTCGACCTTTAACAAAGTGGGGTTTGGGGCGAAACTCTCCCACCTCGCCCTCGCAGGTGGTAGTAGTTCATGCTAGACAAATAATCTTGAACTGTAAGGGAATTTGCCGGAATTCGGCCAGTTGAATTTCGAGGAAATAGGGCTGACCTACTTGCCAGTCGGATAATTCCACCGTCAGAGATCCTCCATAGGTTCGTTGAGCGGTAATTGATTCCTGATGGGCTTGTAAGGTTAAACTTCCCCCTTTGGGTAATTGCACCCTGGCACGAATCGGGGGGCGGCTTAATCCATCCTCACTTTGTGCTGTTTCTGGGTCATAATCAACCCGTAAGCGCACAACACCCACTTGAGTATCCCAAAGCCGTTCTACCGTGCGTTGACGGGGCGAGAGGCTTAAGGTGAGGGTGTCGAGGATTTCCTTGGCCACGAGCAAAGATAGGGCCATCTGTTGCTCTGCGGTGGCTTGGCTATAGTCGGAGGGCAAGAGGGCTGCTAACTGTTGCCGTTGTTTCTGTTGTTCGGGTTTGGATAAACGACTGGGGGCAAAACTGGGGGATAGACGAATACGGTCTACCATTTCGTTTAATACCCGGCTGTAGTCGGGGAACAGGCTTTTCACGGCGTTAATCATTTGCGCACTCGGAGGCCGTAGGGAACTCATGGCCTCACTACAACCGTCCAGTAGCATGGTTAGCACGTCCTCGGGAATGGACACGGGAAATAGCTGGGCTACTTGAGGCAGCCAAATTTGCCGCGTTAAGGACTCTTGAGGGGTTTCTGTGGCAGCTACCACAGGTTCCTCGTCTGAGTATTCCACTGCATAATCTACTAATTCAGCTTCCCAAGGGAATAGGGGCGGTTTGCGTTCGATTTCTGCATAAAATTTACGCTTTAGGAGGGCATTAAAACGTCTTTGCACTATTGGTACTTCTCCCATGTCAAAACCTTCTAGGGTTTGTGTGACTTCATCAAGTTCGGAAGATGCCCAGTTCAAGTTTTCTGCCTCCCAATCTAGGGGGTCTAGTTGTACGGTATCCCAATCTGTCGTCATTGCTTCCTCAATCGGGTTCAATTCAGACTCCCCAGAGACTTCGGGGGAGGGTGGTGGACTGTCAGACGGTTCTTGTAGCCAATTTAGTAATTGGCGATACAAAAAGTCTAAGTTTTGATTCATCTCACTATTCATCGACCGATGCCCCTGATCAGGATACTGAACGATTCCGAATCTCCCAAGCCATTTCAAGCAGCTTAAACCATTGTTTCTCCGTTTGACTGACGGTGAGGGTAAGGGCTTGAGCAATTTCTGAGGTGGGAAGTCCCTGTTGTTTATATTGTAGGAGTTGAGTTTGTTGGGGGGTGAGTTGGGTTTGCAGTTGTTGCCATTCTTGGGGGGTTAATCCTAAGTTTTTTTCGAGGTCGGCTTCTAGCCACTGATGTACCAGTTCCCAACGATGGTATAAGGCGAAGCGAATCAGGTGATATTTAAAGCGCTGTTGTAGGTAGTCCCGTTGACGGGAGTTGATGCCTAAAATGTCTTCGATTTCACTGGCGTTGAGGTCTTTGAGACGCAGGACAAAGTAATCGATACAGTCCTGTTGATTCCGATCTTGCAGGTACTGGACTAATTGTTCAATAATGGTGTCCCGCAGGCCGGAGTCGGGTTCGTTGTTGCTGGCATCTACTAACATGGCGCGCAGTTGCTGGACGAGGGGATCACTCCGTTCTCCGTCGGTTTCGCTGATTCCTCCTTCTGCGGCGCTGTCCATGTCAATGGTGGTTTCGGGGGGCTGTTTTTGGGAGAAGGTTTGCGATCGCAAAATAATTAACTGTTGCGATCGCCTGCCGGGTAACGGAATCCGCCGTTTCGCATACCGCTCACAAAATGCCATATATTCCGCTAACTGCAACAATGTCCGAGGGGAATAGGTTAACGGTAGTTGATTCTCCCGTCGGAAATTGTGCAAGGCCTCGGCATAAAATCCCTGCAAAAAATCCTCAATCAGCGTCACTCGCGCTTGATAACTGTTCGCCCCCTTGGTCGGCGCAATATACCGATACACAATGGCACTCAGTAGACTCTGTAACTCGACTCTACCCCGTTTAGACCCTAATTTGTAATAGCGTAGACACTGTTTTAGGCGATGGTTGGCTAGGGTTTTTGCCCAATTTTCCACCTCCCCTGATGCCTGAATCCGACTACTTTCCGTACAAATACGGTTGACTTCCGTCGCTAGTCGCGATGCAACATTGTGGCAGACCCGTTCAGAGGCACGGGTCTGCTGTCGCAGTTGGGTGAATAGGAATTGAAATATTGTCTCCACGTTCGGGTAGATCGTCCCTTACCAGACCGAGATTTACTATTGAACCTAGCACAAACCTAGACGTTCGGCACTAGGGGTAAGTTCTCTTTTTGGCCAGAGTGAGCCAATTTGCGGGTTTTTCTTAGGTGAAAATGATTAAAAACGCCGGGTTTTCTCAATCCCATACAAGATACCACTGCCTAAGCTCAGGAGGAGTAGAATCCACAAAATACCCCCCGGCAAGGAGGTGAAGGGAGGTAGGGCAAATCCTCGTAAGAGGTATATCCCGATTGTTACCCCCAAGGAGATGAAAAATAGGTAGGTAATGAGTCTTTCTGTAGGACGCGACATTTTCAGTAAAACAGTAAACAGTAAGCAGTGAACAGCTAGGCGGACTGACTCGTTAAGCCCTTAGTTTCCCCCCCGTGGTTTCCCACAATTGTCCATTCATCCCTTAAAATAACTTCAAATAAATTTACATTGTTGGGAAGCCCATGCTGTAACCGTGGGGCTAGCGTCAAGCCGTTTACGGGAATGTACCTTGGTTAAACTATGACTGAACTATCTAATTTTAATTCCCCCATCTCACGACGCACTGCAATAAAAATTATGGGATTGGGGGCTGTTGGTGCGGGGATTGGCTATTCTCGTGTGGCGAAACCAGAACCCACTGTTTATCAACCGGATAGCTTGGATTTACCGACTCATCTGGACCGCCAGAAAACGGTGTGTATTGTGGGGGGGGGATTAGCGGGGTTGGCCTGTGGCTATGAATTGAGTCAACGGGGGTTTAAGGTTAAATTGCTGGAAAAATCGCCCAATTTTGGGGGAAAAATTGCCAGTTGGACGATTGAAGTGGGAGGGGATAAGTTCCAAATGGAACACGGGTTTCACGGCTTTTTTCCCCAATATTACAATCTCAAGAGTATTGTGGCGGAGTTGGCCATTCAAGAGAATTTTAAATCTTTGGAGTTTTATTCTCTGGTGTTTCGGGGGAGGAATTATCAACCGGAGGTTTTTCGCCCCAGTCATTCGGCGTTTCCTTGGAATATTGTGGATTTGGCGATCGCATCTCCCAATCGATTCGACTGGGGTATTAACCTAGCCGACTGGCACCATTTACAGGTTTTCCGCGCCATTACAGGCTTTCAAATCCCCCGCACCTTTGACCAATACGATCATAAAACTGTGGCGGAATGGGTGGCGGAAGGCTTCCCCCAAGGGTTGTATGATCTCTATTTCCTCCCCTTTGCCAAGTCTAGTTTGAACGCCCCCGATGTGTTGAGTGCGGGGGAATTATTACAGTTTTTTCACTTCTATTTCTTCGGTAATCCCGAAGGATTAGCGTTTAATGGCACAAGGGATGATATGGGAACCAGCTTAGTGCAACCGATTATTGCCGCTATTGAACGGAATGGGGGGGAAGTGATCCCCGAGGCTAATGTGTCCCAGATTCACTGTGCTGGGGGCAAAATTAGCCAACTTACCTATCAAAAGGGGCCGTCACTCTATGGGGATGTACCCTTTTGGGTGGGGAAAAACCCCCAATTGAGTGATGAACAAAGCCAATATTATGGGGCAGGCGATCGCGTTTTTCGCGCCCAAACCCCAGAAACTGCCCTGTCTCTGACTTGTACCCATCAAGGTTGTACCGTACAACCCCAAGCCGATGGCAGTTTTCGCTGTCCCTGTCATGGGGCGCGCTATGATCAGGAGGGACGAGTCATCCAAGGCCCAGCCCAGCGCGATTTAGCCCGTTTCCGCATTACCGAGACGAATGAGGAAGGCGCTCAACTCGTGGCAGAAAATCCCCCGACTCCCGAAGAACAGGAAACGCTAGAGGCGGATTATTATGTGATTGCGGCTGATGTTCCGGGGACTCGCCATTTAGTGGGTTTGATGACGGGGGAGGTGGATGAGCCATTCCGGGAGGCTGTCCAGAATTTGGCGGTGTCGGATCCCTTTGCGGTGGGGCGTTTTTGGTTAGATCGGGATTTCCCTTGGGAACATAGTAATTTTGCCTCCCTCTCTGGGTATGCGCTGACGGATAGTATTACCCTCTACCATCGCATTCAACGGCAGTTTATGGAGTGGTCCCAACGAACGGGGTGTAGTGTGGTGGAATTACACGCCTATTGTTATAAGGAGAAAGAGTTCCCGACTCAAGAAGCTTTACTGACGACTTTTGAACAGGAATTGCGGGAAATTGTGCCGGAGTTGAAAGAGGCGAAAATCCTGCATAAAGAGTTAGTGAATCAGAAAAACTTTTCTGGGTATCCCCCGGAAAGTTATGCCACTCGTCCTGAAACGACTACCCCCATTTCTAACTTGATGTTGGCGGGAGATTGGGTCAAAATGCCCTTTCCTTGTGGCTTAATGGAACGGGCTGTGAGTAGTGGCCTGTTGGCGGCTAACGGGATTTTACATCAAGAGGGTTTAAAACGGCGATCGCTCCTCTCTGTCAATCCCAGTGGAATGTTTCGGATTTAAGGAATCGGGAGCGGGGGAGCAGGGGAGCGGTAAGAGGCAACTTTGACAAGTTAAGCTTGTGTGCATTCTGTTCTGTGCTGAAGTCTTAACAATGTTTTCGAGCTTGCCGCAAATCTAGGAGGATTCATCTAATTCTGTGGGGAGAGTTTCGCCCTCCTTGATCGGCGGGAGAAAAGAGCAGTAGAATGGGGGTCTTCGAGAAAATAGCGGATTTTGCGATCGCCATGACCCCCCCAGCTATCATCATCAGAGATGAAACTTTAGCCGATGCTGCCATCATCACAGAGGTGACTATCGCCGCATTCCAAACCCTTGAGATTAGTAACCACACCGAGCAGTTCATTATCCAAGCCCTCCGCTCCGCCCAAGCACTGACCTTATCCCTAGTCGCAGAAGTTAACGGTTCTGTGGTTGGGCATCTTGCCTTTTCACCCGTAACCCTGAGTGATGAAACCCCCAATTGGTACGGTCTTGGACCCGTTTCCGTCCTGCCCAACTACCAAAGGAGAGGCATTGGCAAAGCCCTCATTGAGGAAGGGCTATCACGGCTGAAAAACCTCAATGCTCAAGGTTGCTGTCTCGTCGGTCATCCCGACTACTACCGAAAATTCGGATTTCGCAATGTTCCAGGACTCCTCTATCCCGGCATTCCCCCAGAGTTTTTTTTCGCCCTTTCGTTTAACGGACAGTTTCCCCAAGGGGAGGTCATCTTCCACAAAGCATTCCAAGCTGATGGCGAATAGCGCCCCGTTTCCTCCACCCCTAGAATCCTGTCATGGCGAGGGGGAGCAGGGGGGCAGGGGGGCAGGGGAGCAGGGGAGCAGGGGGGCAGGGGAGCGGGGGAGCAGGGGAGCAGGGGAGAGGGGGAGTCAGGAGTCCGTAATAATTCTCTATTCTCACTTCTCACTTATCTCTTCGCGGGGGAGTCGGGTGTCGGGAATCGGGTGTCGGGAATCGGAAACAATTGTCAATTATCAATTGTCAATTATCAATTATCAATTCCCTATTCCCTATTCCCTGTTCCCTGTTCCCTAGTCGAGATCGTGCTAGGATCAACCCTAGAGACTGTCCTCGATTTTTTAGAGAATCCCAATGGCAACCGCAGCACCGAAAAAGAAAGCCACTTCCACCCAATACGAGGCCGTGATTGGCTTAGAAACCCACTGTCAACTCAACACCGAGACAAAAATTTTTAGTCCCGTCTCTACGGCCTTCGGTACTCCCCCCAATACCAACATTTCCGCCATTTGTTTAGGCTACCCCGGAGTTCTGCCTGTTTTGAACGAGAAAGTGCTGGAATATGCCGTAAAAGCAGGACTGGCTTTAAACTGCAAAATTGCCCCCTATAGTAAATTCGACCGCAAACAGTATTTTTATCCCGATTTACCGAAAAATTACCAAATTTCCCAGTATGACTTACCCATTGCTGAACATGGCTGGTTAGAAATTGAAGTCGTCGAAAAACCGGGGGATGAACCGATGCGCAAGAAAATCGGCATCACTCGGTTACATATGGAAGAAGATGCGGGGAAATTAGTTCACGCGGGAAGCGATCGCCTTGCGGGTTCCACTCACTCCCTAGTAGACTTTAACCGCGCTGGGGTTCCCCTGTTGGAAATCGTCTCAGAACCCGACATCCGCACCGGGGCCGAAGCGGCCGAATATGGGCAAGAATTGCGCCGTATTATGCGTTATTTGGGTATTAGTGACGGGAATATGCAGGAAGGCTCTTTGCGCTGTGATGTGAATATTTCCGTGCGTCCCGTCGGACAAGAAGAGTTCGGCACGAAGGTAGAAATTAAAAATATGAACTCCTTTAGTGCCATTCAAAAAGCCATTGACTACGAAATTGAACGGCAAATTAAATGCCTCGAAACGGGGGAAAAAATTGCCCAAGAAACTCGTCTCTGGGAGGAGGGGAGTCAAAAAACTATCAGTATGCGCAGTAAGGAAGGAAGTAGCGATTATCGTTACTTCCCGGAACCGGACTTACCCCCCATTGAAGTTTCTGTAGAACAGATGAATCAATGGAAGGGAGAGTTACCCGAATTACCCGCCCAAAAACGCCATCGGTATGAGGAGGAATTAGAACTTTCGGCCTATGATGCGCGAGTCTTGACGGATGATCGGGAGATTGCGGAGTATTTTGAGAGTGCGATCGCCCAAAATGCCAACCCCAAACAAGTGGCGAATTGGTTAATGGGAGATATTGCCGCTTACTTGAACAGTGAGAAGTTAACTATTGGGGAGATTGCCTTAAAGCCGCCTATTTTAGCGGAATTAGTGAACCTAATTGATCAGGGGACAATTAGCGGCAAAATTGCTAAAGAAATCTTACCGGAATTACTCACAACTGCCATTGATTCCCTCCAGAAATTTGTGGAAAGTAAGGGCATGATCCAAATTTCTGATACGGGAGAACTGGAGAAAATTATTGATAAAATTCTCTCAGAAAATGCCGATAAGGTGGAACAATTCCGCAATGGAAAAACCAAGTTACAAGGCTTTTTTGTTGGGCAGATTATGAAGGAAACCAGTGGACGGGCTGATCCGAAGTTAACCAACCAATTGTTAGGTAAAAAGTTGAAAGGCTAATTGGTTAATAGGAACTAGATGGGGCTTGCTGAATAAGTCTGTTCGTGGGAATAGGGAATTTTTACGTTGGTTGTTGGGTTGCGCTGGCGCTCCACCCAACCTACAGATAATTAGGGCTTGCTGAAAAAGCCCTAATTGTCAACTAACAATACCTTTAGATCGGGAAGTGTCAAGATTTCCAAAACTGTTTTAAAATTTGCTTGGGAGAACGATCCCAAGTATCAACATGATCGTAAATCAGCCCCTCCGAATTGAGCCGATAATTTGAGTAACCATTAAACAAAATCTTAGCACTCCAAGGCACTCGTAAAGTCCCGCGTACTGTCCAATCTACCCGCACGATATCCGGTTCAGGGTGAGCGATTTGGTGAACATCGAAATAGATTTCTGTGAAGAATAAGGCAGCATGAAAGCGTAAAGTCCAAAAAATAATCCGGTAATTAAATTTCCCGTTGAACCGATTAACCGGATCTTTAAACGCAATATCATGACTGTAAATATCATAGCAAATATCCGTTTTAAATAAATCCGGTAAATCCTGCTCTAAGGTTTTTATGACCTTTTTAATCTGTTGGGGACTGGGGGAATGAGCAAGCACAGGATTCGACATATATTAAAAAAGGGGATAAGAATATTCTTCTTGACTCCGAGAAACCCCATCCCCTCGTGGGTGGGGTTGTTGACAATCTAACACGAATTAATCCAAATATAGCAATTCCAATACTGGTGAGGGATTTGTGGGGTGCTATCCATCTCCTCCCTGCAATTGAGAAAGAGGAATTTCACAACATTCGGTTAAAAAATGAGTTGCTTGTTCAGGAGGGAGGGGAGGGGAGAAGAAAAACCCTTGACCGAATTCACAACCTAGTATCTTTAACCATTCGAGTTGTTCGGGGGTTTCGATTCCTTCGGCGATCGCATTTAATTCCAGTAAGTTACTTAAAGCCACGATAGACTCGGCAATGATCTGATTCCGTGCATCAACTCCATGAGGGCTGACAAAAGCGCGATCAATCTTCAAGGCATCCACCGGGAGACAGTGTAAATAACTCAGGGAGGAGTATCCAGTGCCGAAGTCATCGATACTTAAACCCACCCCTCGCGCTTTAACTTGATTGAGTAACTCATAGTTCGCGTTAACATTCTCGACTAGCATACTCTCGGTAATTTCTAACACGAGACTGTTACGAGGGAGAGCATAGCGAGTGAGTACCTCATCTAACTGTGTCAAGAGTTGGGAGTCGAGTTGGGAAACCGAGAGATTGACACTCATTTTTAACCCCTGTTGGGGACATTGTGCTTGCCAAATAGCCAGTTGATGACAGGCTGTTTGTAGAACCCATAGACCAATGGGGGTAATGAGTCCCGTTTCTTCGGCAATGGTAATAAATTGATCGGGAGGGATAAACCCCCGTTGGGGATGTTGCCAGCGAATCAAGGCCTCAAAACCGCGCACTTTTTGGCTAGCGAGATGAATAATGGGTTGATAGTAGAGGATAAATTCTTCTTGTTCTAAGGCTTTGCGTAGATCATTTTCAATCTGGAGCCGTTGTAGAACTTGTTGGTGGAGAGTCGGGTCAAAAATGGCATAATTCCCCCGGCCGTTTTGTTTGGCGCGATACATGGCGAGATCGGCATCTCTGAGTAATTCTTCGGGTCGGTGATAGTCGGAGGTGCCAATGACAATCCCGATGCTAGTGGTAATAAAAACCTCTCGTTCCCCCAATTTTAAGGGCGATCGCAGCGCTAATAAAATTTGTTCGGCTACCCTAACGGCTGCTTCGACTTCCGTTAACTCTTCGAGCAAAATAACAAACTCATCCCCCCCTAAACGGGCCGGGAGATCCGTCTCTCGGATTAACTCCTTGAGCAGTTGTCCCACCGCTACCAGCAAGTTATCCCCGACACAGTGACCTAAACTATCGTTGACCACTTTGAACTGATCGAGGTCTAAAAACAGTACCGCAAACTGGCGTTGAGGATGGCGTTTAAGGCACTTCATGGCAAGATCCAGCCGTTCTGTGAGTAAACTACGGTTGGGGAGTCCCGTTAATTCATCATGGAGTGCCTTGTGTTTTAACGCCTCCTCCATGCGCACGCGATCGCTTACATCCCGCGACGTTGTTTGAAGGTGTTGCACCTCCCCCCGTTCATTGAAAATGGGCTGGGTGAGCGTCTCTAACCATAACCAATCCCCTCGTTTATGACGCGCTCGATAGGTAATAGGAGAACGGACTAATCCCTGCTGGGCTGGATAATGAGTAGACTGACGTACTAACTCCCCATCCTCTGGGTGAATAAACTCATAGGGACTATGACCCAGCAACTCTGAGGGACTATACCCCAATAAGGTTTGACAAGAGGGGGTAACGTAGACATAGCAACCCTCTAAATCGTGTAAACAGACCAAATCCCGCATATTCTCCGTCACTAGACGTAAGCGTTCTTCATTCTTCTGGAGTGCTATTTCCGTGGCTTTGCGATCGCTCACATCCGTGATTAACGTATCCCACACCACATCCCCATTCTCCCGACGTTCCGGTTGTGCCGAGGCCTCCAACCACTTCAACCGTCCCGACGGGGTAATAATCCGCCATTGCCAAGACCACGGTTGCAACGTTTGCGCAGACTGCATCACCGACTCATACATGGCCTCTCGATCCTCCCGGTGAACCATCTCCCATAAAATCCGACCATTCTCCACCACCTCGGCCGCCTCCACCTCCCAGAGTCCATAACACCCCGGACTCATATAAGTCACCCCATCAGACCCATCCGAGCGTAAAACATACTGGAAAATTGCCCCCGGCACATTCGCCGCCATATTGTGAAACCGTTGTTCACTTTTCTTGAGCGCTAACTCCGCTTGCTGACGCTGTTTAATCTCCTGTTTTAGGGCATAATTCCACAACATGACCCCCCCCATGCCCAGTAAGGGAGCATAGACAATCACCTTCAATAACAGATAGCGAACCTCCTCCCACCCCCAACGTTTACGCGGTTCTAACCACTGTTGACGCGCTTGATAATAAGTCGAATTCCCATCCTCCAGCAAATTCAGCAAATGATGGTCAATCGCCTTTAAAAGATGCCGATTTTGCCCCTTAGCCGTCACAAAATGCAAACGGGACGGATTGAGTAAAATAGTCGTTCTCTCGACCCTATACTGGGGGGCAATCCATTGACCAAAAAAGTGATTAACCACCCCCGCATCCACCTCCCCCTGATCTAACAACTGGAACATCTCCTTAAAGTCTTCCACCTTCACCAACTCGGGGCTAACCTCAAAGGAAGCGGTATAACTCTCCAGTGCCGGGACGTGAATACTATCTCGCAACACCGCCACCCGCTTGTGATCTAAATCTAAAATCGAGTTTAGGGTGAGTCCGGCTCTACTGTAGACCACCGACCAACTCAACAGCACCACTTCTTGATTAAAATCAAAAAGGCGATCGCGCTCCTCAGAATACGCCACATCCAGCATCAAATCCAACTCACCCCCCTCCACCTCCGCCAAACACCGCTCCCACTCACAAGGAACATATTGCAAAGCCCAATGCTCACGCCTTGCAATCTCATTTAGTATCTCGACCCAAAATCCCCCCGGATTGCCTGTATTATCTCGAAACACCTTCGGTGGGTTTTGATAAACCCCCACCCGCACCACCTCAGCACCTTTATCCGTGTGAGCGGCATAGACTCCCAAGGAGAATACAGACACCAAGAAACTACTTAGTGCGACTCTATACTTCATCCCCCAACATTAGTCAGTCGTTTAACCACCACTGACCCTTAATTGATATTCACTCTAAACCCTAAAAGACACTAGGATTCACCCTAATCCCTGTCTAACACGAAAATCTACAATTGTCCATTTGCCATTAAGCCGAAATCTGTCTAGATTATGCAGAGCAATCCTCTAATTCCCTCATCCTTCCTCTAGCCAGTTCACAGCTTTAAAAATACCCCAGCCACCATTAAACCTATCACTGTCAAAACACTAATCGCAACCCCCAATTTAAACGCATCCGTCCATTGATAACCCAACTTCACCGTAAAGCTTCCCCCTTCTAGTTCAAACTGAATCGTTCCATCCTCCCCCACCACAATTGGATGAGCAACACCATTCACCTCAAGCTGCCACGCCGGATAATAATAAGTCCGAATTCTAATTACAGAACGTTCAGCCGTTTCTACCTGCAAAATTCGCTCATAACTGCCCCATTTTTCAACAATTACCTCAGCCCTTCCTTCCAGTACGGAAACCCGAGGTTGTCCAATTTGCGGCGCAGGAACAACTTCACCACTTGATAATAAAGGGCGATATTCCCATACATCCTTTAATGTATTAGCAAAAGGTTCATGTACAGCCATTTGCAGTTCTTCTAGTTGTTCCCCTTCAAACCATCGAGGATTATTCAGCGTCGGCGCGTCTCTAACAATGCGCCTTACTCCACGAAGATTATACAATAAAATTAAACCGATTATCAACAAAAAAAACTTACTTTTCCAAGATTTTTCTAGAATACCAGCAACAGAAATAGTGAATAGCATCGCAATACCAAAAGATAATAAACCTAATGCTCTCCAAGGGAACTGAACCATTTGAATGGGTTTAAATATCACCCAAATTATTTGAGAATATTCAGTCATCAAAAACATAATAACCAAACAAAAAACAAGGGTATATAATAACCTTACTCCTTCCCGTTTATTTTTTCGTTGCACTAAAACAGCCATTCCTGTCAGCAAACAGAGACTAACTACATAATTTTTCCAGATGGGTCGAATCATGTGCATAATTGTTCCAGAAGAAGTTTGAGCAAACAGTAAATTTGCGGAAAACCCACCGGATACCCCTTTCATCGAACTAATATTAACCAAAGGTTGTTCTAAAACAGCCGGAGCGAGATAAAAGGCAACTAAACCCCAGCCTAAAATAACTGCACCTAAAGTCATCAATACTGATTTCCAAGAATAAAACCTTGAACACATCAGAATAAAGGGAATCCAGCACAAAACTGACAATAAGAGCGTCGGCAAATGAGTTAAGGCAAAAATACCTGAAAAAAGGGTCAAAACAATTCTATATTTGGGATAAACTAAAGAGCGATACGTTAGCCAAACGCCTAAAGGAATCCAAGCAATTCCCCAAGTTTCTGGCAACGAACCTCGACTATATAAATTAAGCGATAAATAGGGACAAAGCATCAGATACAATGCTCCAGATAAGGCTGCACATTTGCCCCACTTTTCCTGTGCAAAAATATAAAAGCTAGCCCCCACAATTGCCACAGGTAAAATATATAAAATTGCCAAGACTTGGCTAATTGTTAAGGGTAGAAACTTTAACAAAGTCCCTACATAAGAGACTAAAGGGGGATAAAAAACAAAGGTTGGACTTCCATAACCATAATTCGTTCCAGCTAACCAACGAGGATACAAAATACCTTCTTGATGAAATTGTTGGGCAAAATGCTGAAGCCAAGTAATATGATGTTTAATATCTTGCGCTAATAATATTTCTCCACTTAGCCACCTCCAATTCATGAGAGTGGCTACTGAGACAATGAACAGAAAAGGCAAGAATGACAGCAAAAGTTTGTGTCGAGACAAGAAAAGCATAATTTTTCAAGATTGGAAAGCAGTGGACTATCATTAACTTGAGAATTGATAATAGTTTTTATTGATCACTGCATTGAGACTCAAGACATACCTGAAGTTAATCTAGCTCAATCCTCAAGCTTAAAAAGAGACATTATCAGAAACTTTTAGAATTATTCCACTCGATAAATACGGATATTCGGACCATCATTAACACCTCGCACTCGTTCCGTTTCATAAACTAAAGTTTTTTGTTGCATAATCACTTCATAGGTCTTGACAATTTCTAAATATTGTTCTTTCTCTCGGGCAAATCGATCATACATATTGCTCATGACAATATAATCAATGTTCTGTTCTGTAATTTGCTCAATATCATTCAAGTTTCCGATCTGACTCCAAGAGGGAATAAACCGATAATGTTCAAAATCAGTTACATCCTTTTGCTGTAATTCACCCTGATCATTAACTTCAAAAAACTGAAAAGAATCTTTGGGTAATTGGGGAGTATAAAGTTCCACTAATACCGCACTTTTTGGCGGTATATGCTCCAACATCCACTCTCCCGCTAAAGTTCGAGTATCGACTCCTGCCATTTCTCGACTTTCTAGGAAACTAATGTTAGCCAGTGGAAGTAAAATTATTCCTAAAAGGGCTAAACTGATAAATTGACTGATCCGGGAACTAAAACGCTGTTTAATCCAGTAATAAAGGCGATAGATAGCATACCCAATGAGTAAAGCTAGAAAGGGAAATACTGGAATAATCCAACGATCCCAACGTAAACCAAGGGATGCAATAAAGACAAAAAATAGCACAGGAAAACTGATAAAAATAAGTAAATCTTTGCGTTTAGATGCCACGGCAAAACTTAACCCTATCAGGCTCAACAATGCACCAATTATGGTAAAATTAGATAAGATGGGTTCTCGCCAATACCAGATTAAATCTGGTAAAAATCCTTGTCCTGTTGACCCTAAATGTTCTGATCTACCTTCGTAAATGATATCCTGCCAAGCGCGCTGAATATCTAAAAAAAGGAAGGGAGAAGATACAAATGTTCCTAGGACGCAGGATAAGGCACTAACTCCCAGTTTAAGATGAGACTTTTCTGTTTTAAGTCTGGTTATAAAGTGGGCAAGAATAATAGTGAATGTAAAAATAATAGCTGGGTATTTGGTTGTAATAGCAAGCCCGAGAAATAAACCAGCTAAAATGTAGTTTCGCCACTTGGGACTGTCTAATAACTGGAGACAAAACCACAGAGATAGTAAAAGGAAAACGGTCATCTGGATATCCATCCGAATTAATTTGGATAGATAGATACAGAGGGGAGAAAAGGCAATCACAGCAGCGCCAATTAGCCCCACAGTAGAGTTAAACAGTTTTCGACCAATGCCATAAACTAAAATAATCATGGCTATTCCAAACAAAGCTGTTACCAAACGACCACTGAGATAAAAGATAGTTGGATCGGTTAAATATAACTCCTTAAATTCTGAGGGACTGCTAAACTGTCCTGCTATCATGCCCACAGCAAAAATAAGAATGTAAGTCAACACTAACAGATAGATAGTTGTGCTAGCTGGAGCGCCAAACCAGTGGGGATTGGGATCTTGATTGCCTAACATATAATAGGCACGATCGACAAAAATAATTTCGTCAAAATTGTAGAGGTTAGGTAAGCCAAAATTAATACCGTAGAGGCGCAGAAATGAACCTAGTGCAAGGATTAACAGCAAAATCAAGGCAGCAGAATCTTCCACCCATTGGAGGATGTGACTAGACGCTTTCATGGTTGATCTTTGTTGGTAGTAGTAAGGGTTAAGTTACAGGTCAGTTACTATTAGCTGCTTCGATCGCCTAGATACCGTCTGATTAAGGAGTCTGATCAACAAGTCTTATCAACGGTCTGAGTCTGGTCTGAACTAGATTAATGTGAAGGGATAAGTAGGCTCAAGTCTCTGATTTAATGGGGTTGGATATTGAAGAAGAGACATTTAAGAAGAGGCATAACTTTTATCCCCTGTTCCAACTTAACCTTTTTTTTTGAGTTGTCAAGTTGCAAGGATGATCAATGTGAGGTTGTGAGATAGGATGAATGGCAAAAGGGCAAAAGTTTACAGAATCCTTAAATTATGCGGCTTATTTTTCACACTTACATCGCCCTACAACCTTTATCATAAAGGATAGATGCTCAAGGGAATCACTGGCTTAAAACTCAGTGTTTTTCCTTAGTGAGTTCCTGAATAAAACTTTTGAACTAACTAAGGGTCTGGATTGAAGTTCGATGAATGGGGGATGTCATTCAGTTCCAATACAGGAATATAACGATTGAGCATCAAAGCTGAGGGGTTCTCTGTGAGAATAATCGCCTGATGCTACATCAGGGAGTTGCTACTAATCCTGTTTATGAGTAAGTCTGTTTCTTCTTTTCGTCGTATTTTGCTGACACGACTTTTTTTAGTGAGCGTGCCTGTGTTTTTGTTGGGGGTGGGGTTAACCTATGGTGTCACTTACCGTAAGGGGCGTTCTGCTTTGCTGGAAACGGCGCGTCAAAATCTGACAGAAAGTGCTATTCGCAAAGGGGAGACGATTAGTCAGTTGATTGAAGGACTCAAGAGTAATTTAGTGGCTGTCAGTCAAAGTACAACGCTCAAAAGGGGTTCTGTAGAGGAGCAACAAGGGTATTTAGAAGAACTGGCTGAGTATCTCCCGACAGAGATTGATTGTGTGCAGATCCATAATGTAGTGGATCAGGGTGTAATTGCTAGCACTTGTGGTTCTCAACCCTTAAATGCTCCGAATCCAGAGGTTTGGTTTGCTCAAAGTCCAGAGGTGACGCTGAATCCTCTACAAGTGCAAGTGCAAGTGCTTTTACCGTTACAGTCTGAGGAAAAGACTGTGCTGGATGGTAGTACATTAACACTTATTTATACTGTACCGATTTATGATGATGAGGGACAGTTGCGCTCGACTCTTCATGTGCAATCGAGAATTATTAATGAAACGAGTTTGTCGCGGGGTTCTTTGACGGGGTATGGGATGGTGATCAATCAGCAGGGGGTTGTATTGGCGCATCCTTTGGGGGAATATGTGGGTCGAAGCGTGGATGAGTTGATGTCGGGCGATCGCTTACAAAACACCATTCGCTCTGCAACCTCTGGTAGGAGCGACTTTCTGCACTTCGAGGAACAGGGAGTTTCCCTCTTAGCTGGCTACACGGCCATTCAAAATCCTGTAGCGAATAATCCGGATCAATTTTGGGTAGTTTTAGCCGTCACTCGTTTAGATGATGCACTCTCGGCCTTAGAACCTATTCGCCGCACGTTATTACAGTTATTAATCGGCTTAAGTGTGACCATTTTAGGGGCGAGTTTCTTCACCATTTTGTATGTTGCCCGAGACTTAGCCCAGCCCCTAGAAAAGTTAACCCAGTTTGCCCTACAGCAAGAGACGTTACAAACTGATCACAAAATTCCCCAAAATTTTAAAATTTGGGAATTTCGACAGTTAGCTAGTGCGCTCAATAGTATGTTGACCAATTTGAAGCATTGGGCTGAAGAATTAGAGGTAGCTTGGCGGGAAGCACAGACAGCGAATCAGTTAAAAAGCGAATTTTTAACCACCATTTCCCATGAATTGCGAACCCCCCTGAACGCTATTATTGGCTCGTTGCGCTTAGTAGAGGATGGGATGTGTGATGATCCTGATGAGGAACTAGAGTTCTTAGCTCAAGCGGATCATGCGGCCGTTCATTTACTTAAAATTATTGATGAAATTCTGGATTTATCGAAGGTGGAAGCAGGTCAACTTTCTGTTGATATGCAGCAAGTGAATTTAGGGGAAATCATTGATGAGGTTATTTCTTTTCAGATTTTAGCCTTAGAAGATAAGGGCTTAAAACTAAATTTAGAAATGCCGGAATATCCGCTCTTAGTTCATGGTGATCCGGCCAAATTACGACAGGTTTTAATTAATGTTTTCAATAATGCTATTAAGTTCACAAAAGTGGGTTCAATTACCATAAAAATTCAGGTAGAAATGTTGCCTACTGTGCTGGGTGATAGCGCAGAAGAGGACTCTAGTGAGTATATTTCTAGCCCCAGTGGTCAACAGGTGGTTATCCTGATTCAGGATACAGGAATTGGCATTGATCCCACTTTACAAAACCGTTTATTCCGTCCCTTTGTCATGATTGACGGCTCAACCACTCGCGCCTCGGGAGGGATGGGTTTAGGGTTGGCCATTTCTCGCAATTTAATAGAGTTAATGGGGGGTAAAATTACGTTGCACAGTGCGGGAAAAGACCAAGGAACAACGGTTAAGTTGTATCTAGCAACGGTGAAACGTTATGATTTATCTGCAATGTCGGGTGAAGACCCTCGGTTTTACCGACGGGATGAAACCCGACCAGTATAGAAACAGCGAAGCACGACTCTTTAGCTAAGGCTCAGGGATCACTCTTGGCATGACAATTTGTGCTGTATATGTTAGTATACACTAGTTGTTTGAGGTCGATAAACAAGGTGTGAAGGGCAAAAAAGGCTATCCTATCCAAAAAAGCTAGGAAGAGATAGGCCTTAAAACATTTAAGAGTAAGTAGATAACGTAAAGGCTTTGTCCAGAGAGAGGCATTGCGCGTCATTAAATCTAACGATTTTATCGCCTACGAAGACTTAAATGTTAAAGGACTGGTAAAAAACTCGAAACTCGCTCAATCTATCAATGATGTGGCTTGGTCAACTTTTCGACTCAACTTTTCGACAATGGCTAGAGTATTTTGGCTTTAAATATGGTAAGGCTACGGTAGGGCATACCGGAACTCACGCTTGGGGAGAGATTCCCTCTGGCTTGGTTGGATACGTCCTGCCAAGTTAAGGAAACTCGTTGAACCAAGAATCCCTCGCTTTTAGCGATGGGAGTGTCAATAGAATCCTCTGCTAATGGGGTCAATAACTATTCTTGAAATGCAACTTGAATTTAAAGCGATCGCACATTTCCTCATTGCCCCTGTTTACCTCTTGGGCAGTTTACTATTATTCAGTTGTTACCCCACGCCCCTCGGGGAATCTGGGGATGAAAGCGTCGATTCATCAGAGTTGACGCTCGGGACAGAACTCACCGAGGAAATTGATCGCCTCGTAGCAGCCAGTCTCCGGCACAATGGCCCCGGTGTTGCGGTTCTCATTATTGATCGGGGGGCGATCTTTCAAAAAGGCTACGGTTTGGGCCAAGTGGTAGAACAACGCCCGATTACCCCAGATACCGTGTTTGATTTAGCTTCGGTGTCAAAGCAAATGACGGCGCTGGGGATTTTAAGGCTGATGGAGGCGGGAAAACTGGAATTAGAAGATGCCGTGATGGAGCATCTGCCGGACTTTGAGGATCCCGATCCTGATAATCCCATTGTGATTCGCGATTTGCTTAATCACACTTCCGGTTTAGCAGACTATACGGGTGAAGCTTGGCAAGAGACAGATGAGGCGTTCGCCCGTCTGACCATTGAGGATCATTTGCAATGGCTAAATCAGCAGGAGATTGAGAGCGATCGCGGTGTTGAATTTGAGTACAACAATAGTGGCTACGCGCTTTTAGCTTTGATCATTGAGCGGATTTCAGGGCAATCTTTCGGGGCGTTTATGGCCGAGCAAATTTTTACACCATTGGGGATGAATAATACCGTGGTGTTTGGGGATTTAGACCAACAGATTCCTAATCGGGCCGAGGGCTATGCTGTTTCCCCCCAAGGAGATGTTGAACCTTCTTCCTTTCCCTCTGTGATTGCAGGGGATGGCAATATTTTTAGCTCAATTGCCGATTTAGTCCGTTATGATCAGGGATTACGCAACGGGGATCTAGTCACACCAGCAACCTTAAAACTTGCCTTTACCCCGGGGACTTTGGATGATGGAGAGTCTTTCCCCTATGGCTTAGGGTGGGAAATTAGCCCAGATTATGTGGAGCATCGTGGCAGTTGGTACGGCACCAGCACATTTTATCGCCATTATACTCAAGTGCCAGTAACGATTATCGTCTTGGCTAATGATGAAAACTATCCAGTGGATAAGTTGGTGGATGATCTGGCGAGATTACTACGTGATTGAGGGCGATTTTTCAGGGTTAGGGAATGGGGAATTAATAATTAGGGCTTGCTGAATAACTCGGGGAGCAGGGGAATTGATAATTGACAATTGACAATTGATAATTATTCCCTATTCCCCATTACCTATTCCCCATTACCTATTACCTATTACCTTGTTAAGTCTAGCGTTGGGCTTTTTCAGCAGACCCTAATTAGGGCTTGCGATTTGCTACAAATTGAAAATCAGAACAGGTTCAATGGTTTCTGCGGGAGCATAACCGAACACACGGGAATAAAAATAAAACTCCCCATCTAAAGCCCGTTTAATATTCTCCGCCTTACGAAAACCGTGTTGTTCTTCCGCAAAAGGAACATAGGCAACAGGTAAACCTTTGTTTTTAAGGGCTTCTACCATCATTTCCGCTTGATTAGGCGGCACAACTTTATCTTCTAAACCTTGGAAGAAAATCACCGGACAAGATAAACGCTCGGTGAAATGAATGGGAGAACGTTGATAATAAATCTCTTTTTCTTCAGGATATTTACCAATTAAACCATCGAGATAACGAGACTCAAATTTATGGGTATCTTGGGCGAGCGCCTCTAAATCACTGATGCCATAGTAACTGGCTCCAGCTTTAAAGACATCGTGAAAAGTGAGGGCGGCAAGGGTAGTGTATCCTCCGGCACTGCCTCCGGCAATGGCTAACCGTTGCCCGTCTACTTTGCCTTGCCGCACCAAATAACGGGCGGCGTTTACACAGTCGGCAACGTCTACAATGCCCCATTTGCCATTCAAACGTTGGCGGTATTCTCGCCCATACCCGGTGCTGCCGCCATAGTTTACATCTACTACGGCAAACCCGCGACTGGTCCAGTATTGATACCGTAAATTAAAGGTGGCTGAGGCGGCCGCTGTGGGGCCGCCGTGACTGCGCACGAGGAGGGGAGGCAATTCACCCTCGGGGGCTGTGTAATCACGATTTTGGGGGGGATAGAACCACGCATAGGCGGTTTTCCCGTCCTCGGTGGGAAATTCGATTTCTTGGGGGATGGAGAGATAACCGACATCTAGGGTGAGGTCACTGGTGCGTTTTAGGCACTGGGTTTGTAAGGTGTCGACGTCCATTTGTACCAGTTGGGTGGGTTCGGTGGGGGAACCGCCAATAAAATACAGGGTATTGTCTTTAACTTGTAGGGATCCCATACTGGTAAAGGGGACGTTAAAGATTTGTAGGGATTTGCTGTTAAATTCAAAACGGGCCATTGTGTCTTGACCGTTTTGGGAGTAGATACAGATTAAGCTATGGGTGGAGTCGAAAACGTAGGGCTGAACACCGAAAACCCAGTGGGGATAACCAAATTCGGCATCGAGGGGAAAGAGGGGTTCAATGCCTTGGTTGGTATAACAGTATAGATTCCACCAATTGCTCCGGTCTGAGACAAAGAAGAGGGTGCCGTCCGGGGAAAAGGCCGGGGCGCAGACGGATTCATGATCGCTGCCTGTAATACAGGTTTTTTCGCCGATTTCACCGTTGGGAAGGACGGAGGCAAGCCAGAGGGTGGTTCCATCCCAAGGCATATTAGGATGATTCCATTGGAGCCAAGTGATTTGGGAGCCGTCGGGACTGAGACGAGGGGAGGAGTAAAAGTCACTGCCGGAGACTAGGGTTTTGACGATTCCGGTTTTGAGGTCGATGGTGGCGAGGGTGTTTTGAGGTTCCGGGTTGGCTTGGCTGTGATCTTCACAAACGCAGATGAGGCGATCGCGTTTTCGATCCAAAACAGCATCAGCATAGCGGCACTGGTTATTTTCCGGGGTTAGGGGTTGGGCCGGTTCCCCCACTCGTTGGCAGTAAATCCGTTGGTCGGCAAAGTTGGAAAAGTATAAAATCCCCTGATCAATTAAATAAGCCCCGCCCCCGTATTCATGGACGCGAGTTCGCAGGTTAAAGGGTGGGGGGGTGATATCGCAGCAAGTCCCATCTGGACTTCGTTTCACGAGAACATTCCGCCCTCCTTCGGAAGGCCTTCCTTCTAACCAATAGATATCTTCTCCATCAACGGTTACTCCCCCTAATCCAATCGTGCCGGAAACAATTAACTCGGAAGTAATGGGTGATTTCCAAGAACCAAATGGTGCTGGTTGCATAAAGGTGCTGCTCATATCTAGGCTATTGTTAATACTCTCGCACAGGATCTTAATTAATTGTGATTAATTCCCACTTGATTTCGGTTTTAGGGGGTTGTCTCTCTCTAAAGGTAGAGCCGAAAAGCCTAAATGAGTGGCAACGGGGCGCTGACGCAGGGGGATGCGGGTGTGGATGGGGGAGTTCAGGGTGATGATCTGATCTTGCTCTCTAATGACGAGGGTGCTGGAGCCGCCCCCGTCTAAATTGAGGGCTTCTGTGGCTCCAAGTTGGGCGAGGAATTGGCTCAGTTCAGGCAGGGTCATGCCTTGACTATAAAAGGGTTGCCGACCATCAACGACCACAAACCAGAGTTTTTTTTGTTGGGGATTTAAGGCGATCGCACTGCGGGGATAATTTTTGCCGTGATCGGTGTGCTGGATGAGGGGGGGAGTCTTACCTTGATCTAAGAGAATATCCCGCCCAGCAATAGCTTGGGTTGTTCCCTCGGGACAGTCAGCCGGGACAATTTCAAAGGTGTGGGGGGGGATAAAACACAAGACCGCCCATTGATCATGGGGGGGAGAGTATAACACCCCATTGGCGATCACTTGACCAATGGCATAAACGCGATCGCCTCGTTTCGGAAAATAATCCCAAGGATGCCGGGCATAAGCTGGAGTGAAAAAACTGCCATTGATCGCCACAGCCACCGGATACTGTCGCACAAAATCCCCAGTCGTTTGGGCGGGAAACTGCATTTTCTGGGGTTTAACTTGACCCAGAGTAACAAAAGGTTGAATACTCGGTTCTCTTAAATCAAAACTTACAACGTGAATTACAACAGGACGGGGATGCTTACGCAATAAACGCTCATACATGACACCCACAAACAGTTCTCGTCGGTTGGGGCGACGGGGAGGCCGTAAACCGAGTAACGCTAAATGTAGCAAAAGCGGGACGGTTAGACCCACCATGACGGTTAGTGTGATTCTCGTTCCGAGACGCTTCGCGATTCTCGTTCCGAGACGCTTCGCGATTCTCGTTCCGAGACGCTTCGCGATTCTCGTTCCGAGACGCTTCGCGATTCTCGTTCCGAGACGCTTCGCGATTCTCGTTCCGAGACGCTTCGCGATCGCCTTGAACATTCGACAATACCCCATAATTCTCGTTAGAGTGGAGATTACAAGTAAAGTACAATTGAATGCTATGCGCTATTTTCATCCCTCCTCACCCTCATTACTCCTCAGCTTAGGATTGCTCATTACCCCCCTAACAGCCTGTGCAGACAATCCCCCCTCCCAAGTCAGTCCAACCGATTTAACCACTGCCCCCACCCCCCTCTGTGCCGAGGGAATCATCCAAGAATCCTTTATGACCGACCATTATAGGCTGCACCTCTGTTCACAAAATGAGGAATTATGGTTAGTTGGGCTAGCCAGCACCCGACCGGGGGAAGTAGTACAGGCCCAAGTCATCAACCCCGAAGAGGAAGAAATTATTGCCCAAGACGAAGAACAAACTCAGTATCGTATTGTCGAGGGTCAACTACACATTGAACAGGACGGCGAAACAGTAACCGAAGGCCTTTATGAGTCCATGGACTTCACCCAGTTACGAGACAATGTACCCTTAGCAGGAGAAGACCCCGAAGCCATTGCTACAGCCCTTTTCGCCATCCCCCCCGCAGAAATTTCCCCAGAGTCCGGTCAGCAAGAAATCATCCCCTTACCCGGAGAGAATCCCCCAGTAGTCATTGTGGAAAAAACCAGACTCCCCGATGATTCCGTCTCCGGCATCCGCTACCGTCTAGAGTTTCTCCCGGCCCCCACCTCCACCCCCGAGTCCCCCCAATGGACATTAGGCTGGGTCGGTCGTCAATTTACCTGCTGGCCTGGTCGAGGTTCTCAAGAATGGAATAACCAACTTTGTCGTTAACCGTTCAATCATTCGCCCCTTGTGGGGGAGCAGGGGAGCGGGGGGGCAGGGGAGCAGGGGAGCAGGGGAGCAGGGGGAACAATTATCAATTCCCTATTCCCTATTCCCTATTCCCTATTCCCTAGCCCCACGAGTAGAGTTATTCCGCAAGCCCTAAGTGAACCCTTCCAGATTTCACCCAAATGGGTGAGAAAAAACTTCCGGAAAAGAATTTTAAGTGCTTGAAAGTGTAAATAGAATTAATAGCCCAAATTCGGTAGATTTTTCTCTCAGAAGTGCTTATTAATCCTTAGATGAAGCGTGAGCTTGGCAGGATTAGAGGGAATCCTAAACAAGAGATACACCCAGAGGAGCAGGTAAAAAAAATGGTTTCTCTGAAAACAAGTTAAACTGGAAGTAGTGTGATCGGTTCACAGAAAACCGGCCATTTGTTCACAGTATCTTTAACTACTTAATTGTACAATCAACACAGGGAGACGTTTATGGGAAAGAACATCATGAAATCCTATTCTAGACTCGGTATTGCCACCTTCCTGACAGCAGCCCTCAGTGTAGCAGGAATGTCTGTCGGTCAAGCCATGGAATTTCGTCCGCCAGATCGGGGAGCGCCGCGTAGTGCCGCCGATGGTGGGACTCGGGGATGCACGGTTCAAGAATCCAGTCAGAAGACCTTAAAAGCCTTAACTCCCGGACAAGCTTTACCGTTAACCCTGTCCACCCATCCCACATTCTTCTGGTATATGCCTGAAACTCAGGCTGAAGTTGTAACCTTTGTCCTCAATGACCGCTATGAAAACACGGTCTATTCTGTAACAATGGACAACCCCAACCAAGCGGGGATTATGAGCATTAGTCTGCCTGAAGAGGAACGCTACGCCCTCAAAACCGGGGAAAATTACCATTGGTATGTATTCCTGACTTGTAATGCCAATGACCCGACGGGTGATGTGTTTGTGGATGGTTGGGTACAACGGTTAGATGAAAGTGATCCCCTCGCTCAACAACTCCTGAGTCAAGGTGGAAATCCCGATCTAACACGCTTTGCGGAAGCAGGTATTTGGCATGAAGCCCTAGCCGGATTGGTTAAACAACGGCAAAATGCCCCCAATGACATAGAATTAGCAGCTTCTTGGCAAGAATTCCTAGAGTCCGTCAATTTAGGGCAATTAGCTCAAGAACCATTCTTGCGGTAAGAATTGTCGGAAAAGTTTCCGGTCAAGCCAGATCGAAGATGGAAGAATGGGTATAAGGCTAAATCTGTCTCGATCTGGACTTGAAAAACTTAAGCCATGCTTAGGAGTGATTCTGTGAATCATTGGAACATTAAGCTGATTAGCCTAAAATCCCTGGGGTCTGCTCAGACGGTTTTAGGCTTTTTCGTTGGATTTGGAACTTGCGGTCTGGGGATGAGTCCCGTTGCCGCACAGTACATCGTGCCTGCGAATGATGGGACGGGGACTTTACTAGACCAGCAAGGGAATGCTCTGCGTATTCATGGTGGCACTGTTTCAGCCGATGGACAGAATTTGTTCCATAGTTTCTCACAGTTCAATCTACAATCCGGTTATACTGCCAATTTTGAGGCGGCCGCTGGGACACAAAATATTTTAGGGCGAGTGGTGGGGGGGAATCCCTCGTTAATTAATGGGATGCTTCAGGTGACGGGGGCGAATGCGAATCTGTACCTAATGAATCCGGCGGGGATTATTTTTGGGTCAGGGGCTTCGCTCAATGTTCCGGCAGACTTTACGGCAACGACGGCGACGGGAATTGCTTTAGATGGGGGGGTTTTCCACGCCCAAGGGAGTAATAATTATGCGGCTTTAATTGGGGCCCCTAATCAGTTTATTTTTTCGAGTCCTCATCCCGGTGTAATTGTGAATGCTGGGGATTTAGCGGTGACTCAAGGTCATAATTTGTCGTTGCTGGCCGGGACGGTGGTAAATACGGGCAGTTTAACGGCACCGGGGGGTCATTTAACGGTGGCGGCGATTCCGGGGACTCAGCGGGTGCGGATTAGCCAAACGGGGATGATTTTGAGTTTGGAGGTGGAGGTTCCCCAAACAGCCGATGGACAGCCTGCGCCGATTCATGCTCGGGATTTGCCGAGTTTGTTGACGGGGGCGGCGAATCACTCTGAGTCACAGATCCGGCTAGGTGCGGCGGAAACGGGGTTAAGGGTTGTTAGTACCGCGAATGACCAGAGCATAGACAGTCAAAATAGTCCCCAAACGGTGCAGTTTAACAATTCTGGGGCGATTATTCCCAATTTATCGGGCTTGGTGGCTTTGACGGGGAGGTTGGATGCGAGTAGTGTTACGGGAACTGAACAGACGATTCAAGTTTTAGGCGATCGCATTGGCCTCTGGAAGGCTCATCTCAACGCTTCGGGAACAGAGGGCGGCGGCACTATTTTACTAGGGGGAGAACACAAGGGACTCGGCCCGACCCCCACCGCTCAACGAGTGTTTATTGACTCCAACTCCACGTTAAAAGTCAATGCCACCGGGGACTATGGAGACGGGGGACGGGCGATCATTTGGTCTGATGATACCACCGTGTTTAATGGCTCCCTTTGGGCCGGTGGAGGAACCTTGGGGGGCAATGGGGGCTTTGTGGAAGTGTCCGGCAAGGAAAAGCTACACTTTAACGGCAATATTGAGATGAAATCCTGGGGACAGCCCGGCACCGTATTGTTAGATCCCCAAAACATCTGGATTACCCAGTTAAATTCTGGAACCGATGATGATGAATTAAATGACGGGCAAATCCTGGCCTCCGATAGTCCGGGTGCTAGTTTTGTCATTTCCGAAAATAAGCTCAATGACCTAGCGAGTCAAGGGGTTCATATCATTTTAGAAGCGACTAACTTGATTCACCTTAACTCCGATCGGTCCCTCAATTTCTCCGATGCCGCATCCGTCCGCTTTTCCGCACCACTCATCAACTTAGTTGGGGCGGTCAATATGGGGAATACACCCTTGACCTTAGATGCCAATGGGCTAGATATGCGGGATTTACAGGGAACAGGTCAACTGAATATTCGCCCTTTTGAGATTGATGGAGATATTCGCATTGGCGGGACACCCCCCACCAGTGCAATGGATTTAGATGCGGCTGACCTCAACGGTATTAAGCCCGGTTTTCAGGTGATTAATGTGGGTCGTCCTGATGGCACGGGCAATATTTTTTTAGAGGATTTGAGTGCGGTGACTTCCCCTTTAAATATTGTGGGAGGGTCTACGGTCTATGGGCAAAATCAAACTACAACTTGGACGTTAACAGGGGCTAAAACCGGCCGCATGACGACGAATCAGCATCAGGTGACGTTTAGTAATATTAACCGTTTGGTGGGAGGCAATGCTGCTGATACTTTTGTGTTTCAAGATGGGGTGAATTTTAATGGGATTCTGGATGGGGGTGGGGGATTTAACCGCTTAGATTATTCGGCCTATACCAGTCCCGTGACCGTTGATTTAGCCAATAATGCGGCAACGGGTACTCTGGGTGTTTATAACATTGCTCAAACTGTTTTCCCTTCCTTAACGCCTCCCCCAATTTCCCCAACTTCCCCTAGTCCATCAAATCCGGTGAATAATCCCCCTGTGGTGAATAATCCCCCTGTGGTGAATAATTCCCCTGTGGTGAATAATCCCCCTCCTTCGGTCAGTGCGGATGAACCAGAAACCCGCCCGAATTTTGCCCAGATGACCCTAGCTTCCCTGTTCCCCAACTTGGCTCAAAACCGTTTACTGGTGAGTCTAGACTCGGGTGAGGAATTGGAGTTAGATACAGGACTCTATCTGAATCTCAATCCCTTTTTTGACCGGGGGGATACGGCCGGGGCTGTTTTAGCGTTGGATAATCACTTTACAGAACGATTTGGGCGTTATCTCAACAAGGAAGTGGCCGGGGAAGAACCAACTGTCGAGGAAATGCAAGACCATTTGCAACGGATGGCTGGAGAAACGGGGATGAATACGGCGGTTATCTATGCGTTTATCCGACCGGAACATTTAGAATTAATTCTCGTGCCTCCGGTGGGGGAGCCTATTCATTATCGCGTGCGAGAAGCGAATCAAAGTCGGTTGTTAGAGGAGGTGCGCAAATTCCAGTTTGAAATTGGGAGTCCCATTCGTCGTCAATCGAATAGTTATCTCGCTCCGGCACAACAACTCCATCAGTGGTTCATTGGACCAATGGCAAAGGATTTACAACGGTTTGATATTCAAACCCTATTGTTGATTGTGGATGAAGGATTGCGTTCTCTACCCTTTGCGGCGCTCCATAATGGGGAACGGTTTTTGGTGGAAGATTATAGTATGAGTTTGGTGCCGAGTTTTCACTGGTTGAATCTGGAACGGGGGAATGTTCAGAATAGTCCTTTGTTGGCAATGGGAATGTCCGAATTCCGGTCTAAAACGCCCTTACCTGCGGTTCCGACGGAGTTAAAGGCGATCGCACAAAAATGGGAAACCAGCACCACCTTACTCAATGAACGCGCTACCCTCAGCAACTTACAACGCAATCAAAATCGGCAGGACTTTGGCATTGTTCACATTGCCACCCACGGCGAATTTCAGCCCGGTTCTGTGGAAGAGTCCTATATTCAACTGTGGGATCGAGCCATTGGGTTAAATGATATGGCCAATCTGAACTGGGTCGAAAATCAGGTTAATTTGTTAGTTTTAAGCGCCTGTCGGACTGCATTAGGAGATACTCAAGCCGAATATGGTTTTGCTGGATTGGCGGTGAAAACGGGGGTGAATACGGCCGTGGCAAGTTTATGGTATGCCAATGATGTGGGAACTTTAGGGTTAATGAGTAGTTTTTATAACAATTTACGCCAAGTGACGACCAAAGCAGAAGCCTTAAGACAAGCGCAAATAGCCCTGTTACGGGGGCAAGTTAAGATTCGGGAACAGACACAGAATCAAGGTTTAATTTTAGTGGGTGAGTTTGGCGAAATTCCGTTAACCTCTGAGTTTAATGATTTAGGCATTCGGAGTTTACAACATCCCTACTATTGGTCTGGTTTTGCCATGATTGGTAATCCTTGGTAATCCGAGATTGCATTGACCCTCCCACCCCGGAAAACTAACTTAACATCATGGAAATTCGTCCCGCCACCGAGACTGATCTCCCCCAACTCGCCCAACTCTACCATGAGGCAGTTTGTACCCTTGCCCCCCAACATTACACCCCCCAACAAGTGGCCGTCTGGGCGAGTTTCGGGCGTTTAAGTCCTGCCTTTCGTCACTTCATCCTAGATGCTAACACCTTTGTTGTAGACCGAGATGAGCAAATTCTAGGGTTTTGTGGCATTGACTCAAAGGGCCATCTCACCTCCCTCTACGTCCATCCTCAGCACATCCGCCAGCACATTGGTTCTCAACTGGTGCAAAGAGTTCTCGACTATGCCACACAGCACAGAATTAACCCCATTTTCGTTGAAGCAAGTCACTTTAGCCGTCCCTTATTCGAGAAATTCGGTTTTCGTCTCACTGAGATTGAACAAATCCAACGGGATGGGGTAATTTTTGAGCGCTTTCATCTTCAGCGACATCGGGCTTGCTGACTCCCCCTGTTCCCTTTTCCGGGCTTTTGCGCGGGCTTTTGCTGGCTGGTCATTTTCGTGTATAAATCAAACAGTTTCTCTAGCCGTTCCGTGTCATTTTTGAACGATTTTGAACGCGATCGCATCTGCGATCGAGGGGTTCATTATTTTTTCTGTCGTGGGCTTCTCGGACTAGGGGAAATTCTTTGTCCATGCGGGTCTGGTATTATTATTCCCCCACAAGGGCGATCGCCTGTGCCAGTAAAGTAGGGCTAATGCGTAAACCCACTTGGACAAGGTTCTCTAAATCCTGCTTGACCGATGAGATATATCCCATTTGCTTCCCTAACACAATCACAGCTAAAGTACCTCGAACGGGAATCTGGAGAACTTTGGCTGCTTTCCGTGCTGCTAGGTCATCGATAATGGCTTCATAGCCAGGATGCTTAACAGCCCAGGATAAGACCTGGCTTTCGCCCAACCCAAGATCCCAACTGGCAATCCTTGAGTCAATTTCTGGAGCAGGTTTAATGTATGCTTGGCCTGTTTGCTGGAGCCAAATAACCGCACTGTCAGCGTATCCACCTAGGTTAATTTCATCTGCAACACCTTGAGGAATAACCACTTCATCACACAGTTCACTCAGTAATTGAATGCGATCGATCTTGGTTAAGCTAATAATGGGTGAGGTATTGACGACCCAGCGCTTAACCACGGCTAACCTCCTCCGTGAGTTCTTCTGGTGTGGTCTGGAATGGAGAAACTCCAAATCGATCGAGAGCTTGCAGAAAAGTCTGGCGGCTGATCCCGGCAATTTCGGCAGCTTTGGATTGGGAAATCATCCCGACTTCATACCACTTGACTACAGCAGCAATGAGCAGTTCTTGAGCGAATTCGTCTGGAGTGCTGCGAAGAACGGAAAAAGCACTTTCAGGTAAGTTCAGTTGAATTTGAATCATCGAATTAGGTTGAGATTGACATGAATATTATGACCAAAAATAATGGGTTTCAAGCCCCGCCCTTCCAGGGCGGCATTAGGAGTGCTACAATGATACCAAGCAAGCCAGTGTCAAACAATGTTGGTTCTCGAATACAAGGTCAAACCCAAACCTTATC
>NZ_JAIHOM010000205.1 GCF_026130165.1 Spirulina subsalsa FACHB-351
TTTTTTGACAATTTGAGGGAAGTTGGATAGAATCAAATTATTGATTTTTTTTAAAAAACAAGCTCCTATTTTACCGAAGTAGGAGCTTTTTGTCAATTTTTTTTCTAACATTCAACACTTCTGGGTTGCATCCTCTCCCATCGTGAACAAAGGACGATTAGGAAAGTTCGTTTTAGGCTCTTTTATCTGCCAATAATTCCCCTCCTCCTTAAACTCTCCTTGAGGGTCTTCACCTCCCTTAAAACACTCTCGCACATCCCACAGCCAATCATCCCACTCCCAAAGATTAGTATAAGCTAAAACATCATCCCCCCCGCCATAAATTAAGCGTCCCGCATAGCGTTGTTCTGTGAGATAAGGTAACAGTTGGTTCGAGAAATCTAGCAAAGCCCGACTCAAGGCCCCGTGGGTAGAGGGACCCATACGTTTTTTTTGTTCTTTGAAAGCGTCAAACTCTTTTTGAACAGAATCTGGGACTTGTAAAGCTGCGGGGAAATACTCCCAATAATACCTCATGTTTTTACCCTTCAGCCAGTCACTCATCCCGTCGCCATCTCCAGCCACAATCACATACCAGTTGGCGGGGTTATTGTTGGGATAGTGCTTGTTAATTTCCTGTTGTAATTCATCACGATACGAGGTGACTTCACCATCAGGAAGGTCTAACTCTTCCACTAACCAACCCGCATTCAAAAAGCGAGGATGGTTAGTAACATTTTGGGGGTTTTCTTCGTCAATCCAAGGAATGCCCCAGTTTTGAGTGACTGCATCTGGAATTTTGCCATAATCTTGGAGAATTTTAGCTTTAATTTGTTGACAGGCATTCTGAAAACGCTGGATTTGTTCCGGTGTCCCTTGTTTGAGATACCCCGCCACTCCGGCCGTTAAATCTGGGTAGGAGGCGGCGATTTTTTTACTATCAAGGTTTAACAGTTGGGGTAAGATATTCTGGAGATCCCGTTTAACCGTTTCCGTGGCGTTTAACTCCTCAATCCCGTCAAATAATCCCGCATCTCTTTTCCAATGTTGGCGGGTTTCTGCTTCCGTTACCCAGTCTGTTTGTTGATTATTTTTCTTCCATTTTTTCTGTTGTTGGGGATAGACCACTGGCCCTAAACCGGAAATGGTGGAACGGGGTCCAAAAGCGGTAGGAATTTCCCAATTGCGGGCGTTTTTAATGGCGGCGAGACTGAAACGAGTTTGGTCAAAAATGGCAGCCCACCAAGACCCTACATTTGCCCCACAGGGTTTTCTCCCTTGTTTTTCTGTCCGCAGTTTTCCGGTTGCGCGCAAAAAGTCTAATTCTTGTTTTAAAAAGAGTTTTTCTTGCTCTGGGAGTCCATAGGTTGCGTTTTGGATTTCGCACCAAGTGTTATCCTTTTCTAACTTTTCTGTTTCAACTTCTGGGCTATCTTCTTGATAAATTTCACTACTTTTGAGTTCTTCTCCTTCCCGACCAATGGGAACCGCCGACCAGTAGGTTTGCCATTGCGCTTTGAGCCATCCCTCCCAGGTGGGGTCGGTTTCTTGGAGTTGCTTGCTCCAGTGGCGTTTTTCTAAGTGTTTAAAGACAAGATGGGCGACGGCTTGCCATTCTTCGAGTAGGATTTGTTTTGCCATTTGCATGGCATCGGCGACTTTTTCTTTTGGCAGAATTAATAACAGAACATTGGGAAAACCTGCGGTTAATAAACGGCGTTCTGAGGGTTCTTTTACCCAGTCTCCGAATTCTTCTCTTATCCAGTGGTCAATGAGGGGTTGTTGAAACAAACTTGGGTAAAGGAAGCAGTCGGGGCCGTATTTTTGAGCCAGTTTCCAGCAGACTTTAGCTGAGAGGTAATGGAGAAGCCAAGACCCCGCCCAAAAGTCGCGCATTTTGCGACTGGCTTTAATTAATTCCTGGACGGGGGAAAAGCTGAAAATGGTTAGGTAGGCATGGGGAACGGGTGTTTTAGCCGGCCAATTGTTGGCTAATATTTCGGTTGTGGCATTGTAGCCGATAAAGGCTCCCGCTAGGGCGGAGGTTAGGGTGGCGTGACTCCAGATGGATGCGTCAGGAAAACGGGTTTCTGCGGGCATTAACAGCAGTGAGTCGTCATTGAAGAGTTCACAGGTTTTTTCTGGTAAACAACGCCACAGCCACCAAAAAAGGCGTTTCGGGTCGTTTCTAATTTCGGGGGGAATGCTCTGTTGTAATTCTTGTTCTTTGTTTTCGAGGTATTGTTTGCGGTTTTGTTGGAGTGCTTCGTGATGAGGGTTTGGGAGTCGGAGAAATTGCTTTTTCCCGGAGAGCAGATGGCTAATTTCGAGGCCATTTTCTTGATAATCTACGCGGGTGGTGAGGTTTGCAATGGCTCCTCGGTCACTGGCTGAGGTGATGAAATCGGCGTTTTTTAGGTGCTTAAAAATTGTGCCGGGTTTTTTTTCGGGGTTCCAATTGTTTTCTTTCCAGTCTGCCATGGCTTCGAGGTCTAACCAGAAGCTATTGCCTCCCCGTCCGGTGTTGTTGTGCAAGCTTTTTAAGGCGGGGTCGTGGAGAAGTCCCCAAATTTTAGCTTGCCAATAGACTCGGGACATAAATCAATACTCCTTAATAACAGAAATGTAATGAAATACAATGAGTTCACGAAATCGGTTCACCAATTTTAGGAATATTAAAAAAAGGTTTAATTTGGGTGTGTAGGGGGGCGAACAATGTAGGCTATCTCCTGAATGGTGGGTCAGGATTATAGGTTTTATTTGTTGGGTTGCGCTGGCGCTTCACCCAACCTACAGAGTGGGAAATAATTAACAATTGTTGATTATTAGTTATCAGTTGGTTTGTTGGGTTGCGCTAACGCTTCACCCAACCTACAGAGCGCGAAAGAGCGCGGAATAATTAACAATTGTTGATTATTAGTTATCAGTTGGTTTGTTGGGTTGCGCTGGCACTTCACCCAACCTACAAGAAGGACGAATACGTTTTATTCTGTATTGATCTTTTGGTCATTTTTGCATAGTAGCAGGGTCACTAAGTGGTTTTGTGTTTTGTCCATATTCTTTTTAGATTTAGCTGATAAAGGGACAAGATTGTTCATGAATATTTAAGGAAGTTTACATTTTTTTGGAAACGGTAACAATTTTTAGGGTGGGTGGGGTTTATCCTTTTTTAGGAGATAAATTTTTAGGGTTGGGTTGGGTGCGGGGAACGGAATTTAGGCGGATTTGGGTGAGTAGGTTTTGTGCAAATTGTTTGATATTTTCATGGTTATTGCGTCGGAAAAAGAGGACGTAGGTGCTGCGGCCAGATGTGATGAGTAACCATTCCTGTTTAAGGAAGAAAAAGGCGATGATGAAAAGAATACCAAACATGAATAGTGATGTAATGAGTCCGAGCCACAATAACCACCAAATGCGTCCAGAAACGATATCGACGCTATCTATTTTGTTTAGGAGTGTATAGGATTTTGCGCTTTCTAGGGCAAAAATAGTCTCTTGTTGGCTGTAGAGGAGATGACTTTGGAGTTCAAGGGTAATGGTCCCCCATGTCGGAACAATTAGGGCTCCGACGCTTTTTCCGAGTCTTCCCCGAATTTTGGTGAGTGGTTGTTGAGTTGCCATGTTCTCAATCGCTATCGGCTGTTTTTCTACTATAGGCGAGTGCAGGGGGGAATGTCTCGAAAAAGACGCTATTTATAAATATTTTTTTGATGGGCTAGATTGCCTGATATGTAAGGTTTACAGGGATTTTATGGGGACTAATTTAAATAGTTTCTTTTTGGGATAGTGGAGGGAGGGAAATCTTGGGAAAGTGCCAGATTTTATGGTACAATGGGGGGTTAACAAATCGGTTGCCGTCTGAGAGGGGTTGATGATGATTCAAGCAGAGGGGATGAAACGCTACACACCGGAAGAGTATTTAGAACAGGAAGTTCAAAGTATTGAAAGAAATGAATATATTAATGGGGAAGTTATTACGATGACGGGGGGGATGCCTAATCATAATTTGATTATCAGTAATCTTAATGCACTGCTTAATTTTGCTTTGAAGCGCCAACCTTATTTTGTTTTTGTTAGTGATCAACGGGTGTGGATTCCTGAGCGAAAAATCTACACTTATCCTGATATTTTTGTGGTGGAGGGGGAGTTATTATTTCAGGAAGGACGACGGGATACGGTGATTAATCCGGTGATGGTTGGGGAGGTTTTATCAAGGTCTACTCAGGGGTATGATCGGGGGGAAAAGTTCCAAGCCTATCGAACAATTTCGGGGTTTCGGGAATATGTTTTGATTGATCAATATTCAATGTTGGTGGAACATTTTTATCGAAGGGAGTCGGAGCAATGGATTTTTATGGAGTATAATCAGCCGGAGGATGTGATTCGGTTTCATGGGGTGGGTTGTGAGGTTTTGTTGGAGGATTTATATGACAAGGTTGTTTTTGAGTCGGTCAGGAGTGATCGGTAATAAGTTTTTATAGTGTTCCCATTTGAGTTTTGTAATCCACAAGGGAAAGCAAAGGGAACACCGGATCTGGGAACGGGGAAGAGTACACAAGGGTTACAAGGAGTTTGAAGTATTATGAGAAACTTCTCTGAGAGTTCATCAATGATTTTGAAACGCTATATACTGGAGTTTAGACGAAAAGGAAAAGAAACCGGGTTTTATAGGGCTGTGGCTGGAAATAAGCGGGTGCAAGAAACCCGGTTTCAAGGGTAAGCCTCCCCTAAATTTCTGGGTCAATTCCAGCCGCTCGCAATTGTGCGGCTAATCGCTCTGATCGTTGTCTTTCTAGTTCCAGCTGTTGTTCTGCTAACTCTTTTTGCTGATATAAATCCAGATAATCAACAAATTTCTCCCCATTGGGTGCTTGACACTCCACTGCCTAAAGGCGAGTGGATTCTTTCCTCATAGACTCTTGTCTAGCCAATCAGAAATTGACCCCGACAGAACGTCTCCGAAAGCATTTTGAATCACGGGCTGTCCGACCGCGATTA
>NZ_JAIHOM010000206.1 GCF_026130165.1 Spirulina subsalsa FACHB-351
AAATGGAGTCCCAGCTATTTTGCTATTTCTGTGGGTGGAGCGCCGCTAGAAGTCCTTAAACAATATATTAGAAATCAAGAAAAGCCGTCCTAGAAGGACGGGGCTTGAATCCCATTATTTTCGGTCATGGAGGAGGGAAATGGTGGTGCCGCCGCCTTGGGAGGCTCTGTACTGGAGTTTAGACCCCGCTTCATCGGGTTGGGCGCGGTCCTTCCAAGCTTCGATTAAACCCCTCAAACGCTCTCGAATCTCTGGTTCCTTGCTGGCATCTTGGAAAATCTCGACAATTCGGTTGGCGATCGCATCCACACTATTGACAACATCAGAATGTTGGCTCATTTCCTCCGTCAGTTTGGCCGCCCCATTTTGGCCATTAAACTCAAAACCCGACAGACGCACCAAAGACACCAACAAGGCCGCTAATCCCCGTTGTAAAGCCCCCGAGGAGGCCGGAGTCACAGAGAGGGGTTCCACGTGCTGGTAGAACGTCTTGTGGTAATGTTCAAAGCGTTCGTAGTGGGATAAATCCCTTGGTCTTGCCCAGTTATAGATCGTCAGGACAAGACCCGGACTATTGCGCCCCACCCGGGAGGTAGCTTGGATATATTCGGCCGTGTTTTTAGGCTGTCCACAGGCCACCATTAAACCCAAACGTTTCACATCAACCCCCACGGAAATCATATTAGTCGCCAAGATCACATCAAGGGGATAGTTCGCGCCCTTGTTCCGCTTTTTGTCCCCCTTTGGAGTGGGGAGTCGGGAGTCGGCAGATTTTCCAGAGTCGGGAGTCGGGGAATTCGGAATTATTCCCTCTGGCCGCTTCCCTCTGGCCTCTTGCCGCTCAAACTTGCATTCGAGAGCATCCAAAATTTTGGGAATATCCGTAGAGCTTTTACGGGAGGTTAACTCTTCCACCTTGCGAAGAGAGCGTTTCGCTAAACCCCGTTGATCCATCTTAAAAAGACGGGTGGTGATATCATCATCCACCAAGCGACGAGTCCCCCCTAACTCCCGCAGCGAATTGAAATAGCCCACAAGGGTCATCCAAGGATCTGCATCATGACCCTCCTCTAGGAGTTGTTGTCCGGCCGCGAGGGCGGCTAAATAAACCCGAATGACGGCGGCTTTGATGCGACGACCGGGGGCGCAAATGCCTAAATATAACCGTCCGGGGTGTTCCGCGCTGGGGGGACGTTGGCGGGAAAAAAAGTTATCTTCAATGTCGATGGCCTGGGGGGGAAAAATCTTCACTTTCCGCAGAAACAGGTTATGAACTTGGCTGTTCGCTTGGCGAATGGTGGCCGTGGAGGCGATGACTTTGGGGCGTACTTTTTGGGGATTCCCGTTGGGTCGGGACGTTCCCCCTTCCCCATTCCCCGCGTCCCAAGTGCAAAGTTCATCCACAGCCGTTTCATAAAGACCCACGAGACTCCCCAGAGGGCCACTAATCAGGTGTAATTCGTCTTGAATAATCAAATCCGGGGGACGTAGAGGCAGTTGGGCGCGGGTGCGGGCGGCGGGGAGTTTGCCTTTCGCGGGGTGGAAATCACTATCTTCCAGGTCAGGACAACGGAATCCGTGGCGGGGACAGTAGCCATTCACTTTCCCGAACAACATTTGAGTTTTGCCATTCCAAGGCATTTGGGCAAATTTATCCACCGTGGCAATGACCAGGGCCGGTAAACGACGGTAGATTTCCTCATCCACCACCACCACAGGTAAACCTTCATCGGGAGCTTGACGGCGACTGAAGAGGCATTGACCCCGTAAATCGCCACAAAAAACCAGAGTCCGACCCATATCCTTTTCAAATGTCCGCACGTCAATATGTTTGCCCGGGTTAATCTCACTGCCACACCAGGGGCAGTTGGTCAGTTGGTGGGGAGTTCCGATGTTGCCGCTATAATTTTGCCCCCGTTCCTGTTTGATCACTTCTTCGCTTTGGCGCGTCCAGTTGGGGGTGCTTTTATTCCCCACCCACAGACCAATCCGGAAGGGTTCTTGGCCCCAAAGTTCGGGATTCTTCCGGCGGATGGCTTCACAGGCACAAATCAGGGTAGTGGCTCGTTGGAATTGCTGGAGGGTCAAGAGGCGCAGGGTATAGCGCATCAGTACCGCTACGCCGTAATTGCCATCATAGCCATTAACCACCCCTTGGAGTCTCCGCAGGGCTAGGGTATAGGCAGTTAATCCTAAATAGGCCTCGGTTTTGCCCCCCCCAGTGGGAAACCACAGTAAATCACAATTGCCTCCAATGCGTCGGTCACTATGGTTCAGATCCGTCAGGCCGGGGAGATTGAGCAGGATAAAGGCCAGTTGGAAGGTTCGCCAACTGTGATTTTTCGGTTGGTCGAGGGCTTCGGGAGCAAGGTCTGAGTGGCCTTGTCGTTTCTGTTCGGCGTAGATTCCCCGAATCCGTTGGTAGGTCATGGCCTGATTCATGAATTGAAAGGCTTGCAGGGCTTGGGAATCCCTCGTGAGCAGGTCAATTCCCCCTTGAATCCGTTCTAGGGCCTGGCGACAATTTTCTAGGTTGCGGCGGGCGGTTTTCTGAAAAAAGTCGGGTTCCTGGGGAAGATTCGGGATATTTTGCTCTTGCTCCTCTAGCCATTCTTCATAGGCTCTGGTGAGGGGGGTGAGCATTCTGGGGAGGGTTTCCGGGGGAGCGGTGGCTAGGGCTTTCATGTCTAACTCTAACCCCGCTAAGGCGGGAATTTCCCTGGCATCCGGGGGGGCGGTACTGGGGACGAGGCAACGGGGAATGAGGCTCGTTCGGAGTTTGTAGGCCTGTTGGGGGTTTTGGGGGTCTAGGTCGGCGTGGATGCTGGTGTTATGACCGACGGCAAATTCTACTGAGTTGCGATAGAGCAGTTGGAGGGATTCCTGTTCGGCACGGATCTTAACATCCAGTTTGCTGTTACTGTTGAGGGGTTTACGGATAAAGATGGGGCGTTTATCCGGGTGTTGAACGGTGATTTCTGGTTGGAAAATCCAGCTTTTTTCCCGGTTTTGGCGGGGTTCGGTTTGCAGGTTTTCCAGAAACACGGTGACGAGCCAATTTTCCTCATAGCGGCGATACCGGAGTTTTACCACCACGTCCGGGCTATTGGGGTCGGGCTGCCATTCCAGGGGGGTTGTGCGGTCTTCTCGCAGGGCAAAGGTTTTGCGGTCACTGTGGGGCGTTCTCTGCCAGACCGATTTAGGGTTTCCTTCTTGGGTCAGGTATTCGTTACTTTTGCCTTTGTCGTAACTTCCCCACCGGGCGATGATTTGGATGTTTTGACTATCTCCGGCAATGGAGAAGGTCATCCCTAGGGAAGAGGGGAAAAGGCTACTGTTGGGGGCGTTTTCTTCGGTGTCGCCGTCGTCGTTGGTTTTTTGTCCGGTGGCCGCTAGGGGGTCTTGTTGGGCGGGGTCTTCTTCCGTGGGGTCTTCGGCCTGTTTGTTGCGGTGTCGGGGTGCGATCGCGCCAATCAAATAGCGTTCGGTTAAACTGCTTTCGTCCACCTCCTCAAACTCCCCATTCACCGGGCCGTGTAGGTCTTTGTAGATCATCTCTACCAGTCTTTTCCGCAGGTCAAATTGATCCGTTGTCTGGAGAAGGGGGGCAGTTTCCGGGTCTGGGTCTGGGTTTTGTTGGAGAATGGCAATAATCCGGTTTGCCAGTTGGGGTGAAAGGGTATCCTCCCCGAGGGCGGCCCCGTGGTCACTGAGGTTTAAGCCCCCTAGGAGTTGGGTCAATTCGGCATCGCTGACCTCTTCCACCAAGCTCCAATCCAGTTGGGCGCTGCCCTCCCGCAATTGGGCGTTAATGGCGTTAAGGTCGAGTTGAGCGAGGTTATTTCCGGGGAGTTCGATGGTTTGCATGGGCAAATTTCTCCTCTTTTGGGGTTTATCATTCAATTATTCCCAATCTTCGGAAACAAATCGGTCGGGAAGTGAATTTGTAGGTTGGGTGGAACGAAGTGTAACCCAACATTTGCGGGGGTGTGTTGGGTTACGCGCTTTGCTTCACCCAACCTACAAGATAACGCGATCGCCTCCCACTCAGAAACCGGGTTTTTGCTAGAGATTAGATGCACCAACGCTTAGAGTAACTCAACCCGGTTTCTCCCACTGTAAGGGTTTATCCCATAAACCCTCTAATCGTAGGAAACGAATCGATCAAGGTTTCACTGTAAAAACTGACTAACAAAAAGAGATGACAACTTGAATGGTAGGGTTGCTAGCATTTTGTTCCAGCCACGTCAAAATTTGATTTTCAGGGGAGTTTTTTTCTAACTGACCAACAATATAAACATTTGTATCCAAGAAGATTCTCATTTTGACTTATTTCTCCCCAAAACGTTCCTGAGCCATTTCTCGCTTAACGTCTTGGATCAATTCTAGGACTTGCTCACGGGTACGGATTCCAGCCTCTTCAAAGGATTTTTTGATATTGGGATCAACTTCTGCAAAACTACTGCTTTTTTGCTCATGTAAAGTCACTTGAACTTCTACCTCTCCATCCCACGGAAAGGGAGCCGTGTTCTGATCTAGAATAAGTTGACCATTTTCGATTTTTCCTTTTACTTTGAGTGAGATCGCCATAGTTTCACCTCTGGAGTCGATTTGTTGTCTATAAAAGTTTAACGCTCATCCTTCAGGAAGTTAATGTGTAGGTTGGGTGGAACGAAGTGTAACCCAACATTTGCGGGGGTGTGTTGGGTTACGCGCTTTGCTTCACCCAACCTACGGGATAACGCGATCGCCTCCTATTCAGAAACCGGGTTTTTCCACTGTAGGGGTTTATCGCATAAACCCCCCAACCTTTAACCCCCCCCCAACCTACGCGAAGGGTGTTGGGTTACGCTTTGCTTCACCCAACCTACGGGATAACGCGATCGCCTCCTATTCAGAAACCGGGTTTTTGCTAG
>NZ_JAIHOM010000207.1:0-1991 GCF_026130165.1 Spirulina subsalsa FACHB-351
ACTGTCTCACGACGTTCTAAACCCAGCTCGCGTACCACTTTAAATGGCGAACAGCCATACCCTTGGGACCGACTTCAGCCCCAGGATGTGATGAGCCGACATCGAGGTGCCAAACACCGCCGTCGATGTGAACTCTTGGGCGGTATCAGCCTGTTATCCCCGGAGTACCTTTTATCCGTTGAGCGATGGCCCTTCCATACAGAACCACCGGATCACTAGAACCTACTTTCGTACCTGCTCGACGTGTCTGTCTCGCAGTTAAGCACCCTTATGCTCTTGCACTCAATGCACGATTTCCGACCGTGCTGAGGGTACCTTCGTGCTCCTCCGTTACTCTTTGGGAGGAGACCGCCCCAGTCAAACTACCCACCACACACTGTCCTCGATCCGGATCACGGACCTGAGTTAGAACGCCAATGATGCCAGGCTGGTATTTCAAGGTTGGCTCCACCCGAACTGGCGTCCGGGGTTCCTAGCCTCCCAGCTATCCTACACAAGCAACATCAGCGTCCAGTGTGAAGCTATAGTAAAGGTTCACGGGGTCTTTCCGTCTAGCCGCGGGTACACAGCATCTTCACTGCGATTTCAATTTCACTGAGTCTCGGGTGGAGACAGCGTGGCCATCATTACGCCATTCGTGCAGGTCGGAACTTACCCGACAAGGAATTTCGCTACCTTAGGACCGTTATAGTTACGGCCGCCGTTTACCGGGGCTTCGATCAAGAGCTTCGCCCGAGGGCTAACACCATCACTTAACCTTCCGGCACCGGGCAGGCGTCACACCCTATACGTCCGCTTGCGCGTTTGCAGAGTGCTGTGTTTTTAATAAACAGTTGCAGCCACCTGGTATCTTCGACCGGTTCGAGCTCCAGCAGCAAGTGCCTTCACCCTACGCCGGCGTGCCTTCTCCCGAAGTTACGGCACCATTTTGCCTAGTTCCTTCACCCGAGTTCTCTCAAGCGCCTTGGTATTCTCTACCTGACCACCTGTGTCGGTTTGGGGTACGGTCCCACTGTATCTGAAGCTTAGAGGCTTTTCCTGGAAGCGTGGCATCGATGACTTCGGCACCGTAGTGCCTTCGTCTCGCCTCTCGGCCTTAGGGATCCGGATTTGCCTAGATCCCCAGCCTACGGGCTTTCACCAGGACAACCAACGCCTGGCCCACCTAGCCTTCTTCGTCCCCCCATCGCAATACAGTGAGGTACGGGAATATTGACCCGTTTCCCATCGACTACGCCTTTCGGCCTCGCCTTAGGGGCCGACTCACTCTGCTCCGATTAGCGTCGAACAGAAACCCTTGGTCTTCCGGCGGGGGAGTTTTTCACTCCCCTTGTCGTTACTCATGTCAGCATTCGCACTCGTGATACCTCCAGCAGACTTCTCAATCCACCTTCATCGGCTTACACGACGCTCCTCTACCGCTCACACCTGAGTGTGAACCCGTAGCTTCGGTACCTGGTTTAGCCCCGTTACATCTTCCGCGCAGGCCGACTCGACTAGTGAGCTATTACGCTTTCTTTAAAGGATGGCTGCTTCTAAGCCAACCTCCTAGCTGTCTGAGCCTTCCCACATCGTTTCCCACTTAACCAGGATTTCGGGACCTTAGCTGACGGTCTGGGTTGTTTCCCTTTTCACGACGGACGTTAGCACCCGCCGTGTGTCTCCCACGCTTGCACTCACCGGTATTCGGAGTTTGCCTCGGGTTGGTAAGTCGGGATGACCCCCTAGCCGAAACAGTGCTCTACCCCCGGCGGTGATACGTGAGGCGCTACCTAAATAGCTTTCGAGGAGAACCAGCTATCTCCGAGCTTGATTAGCCTTTCACTCCGATCCACAAGTCATCCAAATCTTTTTCAACAGATCCTGGTTCGGTCCTCCAGTTGATGTTACTCAACCTTCAACCTGCTCATGGATAGATCGCCCGGTTTCGGGTCTATTTCCAGCGACTGGTCGCCCAGTTAAGACTCGGTTTCCCTACGCCTCCCCTATTC
>NZ_JAIHOM010000207.1:2087-4911 GCF_026130165.1 Spirulina subsalsa FACHB-351
TCTGCTCCCACTGCTTGTACGCATACGGTTTCAGGATCTATTTCACTCCCCTCTCCGGGGTTCTTTTCGCCTTTCCCTCACGGTACTGGTTCACTATCGGTCAGCCAGGAGTATTTAGCCTTGGAGGATGGTCCCCCCATGTTCAGTCAAGGTTTCACGTGCCCCGACCTACTCGATTTCACGACACTCAGATTTCGGCTACGGGACTATCACCCGCTATGGTCAGGCTTCCCAGCCTGTTCGCCTATCAGTTGTGCCGCTTAAGGGCTAGTCCCCGTTCGCTCGCCGCTACTGGGGGAATCTCGGTTGATTTCTTTTCCTCGGGGTACTTAGATGTTTCAGTTCCCCCGGTTCGCCTCCCAACACCTATGGATTCAGTGTGGGATACCCAGCTTGTGCTGGGTGGGTTTCCCCATTCGGAAATGCCCGGGTCACAGGTTGTTTGCCACCTCACCGAGCCTTATCGCAGGCTACCGCGTCCTTCATCGCCTCTGGCTGCCAAGGCATCCACCGTATGCGCTTAATCGCTTGACCATATAACCCGAAAGGGTCTGGTCCACGATTACGTCACGACAATTGCCGGATACGCTTGAGACGTATCACTTTGCTTTCTCCTTGCGGAGAAAACGTGTCAGCATGATTCACATTGTTAAAGAGCAGACTGTTCAGAGAACAGTGGGAAGTCTTAGGACTTCCCACTGGTCACTGCAGACAAAGACTGTGGCGTAGATGGTGGAGCCAAGCGGGATCGAACCGCTGACCTCCTGCGTGCAAGGCAGGCGCTCTCCCAGCTGAGCTATGGCCCCACTGATACCGACTTCCCGTCACGGGTCGTTCGGTTATTTTATTCAGGATAAGGCATTTCGGGGCGACGCATAGCCTGCTATGCGAGTCACGAAATAACGCCGTACTGGATAAAATTGGTGGGTCTGGGCAGATTTGAACTGCCGACCTCACCCTTATCAGGGGTGCGCTCTAACCAACTGAGCTACAGACCCGGCTAACCACTGGGTCGGCGACCCAAACAGTCTTTGCTCTGGCCGATCAGGTAATTCATTGTGAGCACTTGCCGCGAGGCGTGATACGTCGTTTAAGGAGGTGATCCAGCCGCAGGTTCCCCTACGGCTACCTTGTTACGACTTCACCCCAGTCATGAACCACACCGTGGTGATCGCCCTCCCGAAGGTTAGGCTAACCACTTCTGGTGCAGTCCACTCCCATGGTGTGACGGGCGGTGTGTACAAGGCCCGGGAACGTATTCACCGTGACATTCTGATTCACGATTACTAGCGATTCCGACTTCACGGAGTCGAGTTGCAGACTCCGATCCGGACTGAGATCAGCTTTCTGGGATTAGCTCACTTTCGCAAGTTCGCAACCCTTTGTACCGACCATTGTAGCACGTGTGTAGCCCTACCCGTAAGGGCCATGATGACTTGACGTCGTCCCCACCTTCCTCCGGTTTGTCACCGGCAGTCTCCTTAGAGTTCCCGACATTACTCGCTGGCAAATAAGGACAAGGGTTGCGCTCGTTACGGGACTTAACCCAACATTTCACAACACGAGCTGACGACAGCCATGCAGCACCTGTCTCTGCGTTCCCGAAGGCACCCCTTCGTCTCCGAAGGGTTCGCAGGATGTCAAGGGTAGGTAAGGTTCTTCGCGTTGCATCGAATTAAACCACATGCTCCACCGCTTGTGCGGGCCCCCGTCAATTCATTTGAGTTTTAACCTTGCGGCCGTACTCCCCAGGCGGTCGACTTATCGCGTTAACTGCGCCACAAAGTCCGCGAAGGACCCAACGGCTAGTCGACATCGTTTACGGCGTGGACTACCAGGGTATCTAATCCTGTTTGCTACCCACGCTTTCGCACCTCAGTGTCAGTGTCAGTCCAGAAGGCCGCCTTCGCCACTGGTATTCCTCCCGATCTCTACGCATTTCACCGCTACACCGGGAATTCTACCTTCCTCTCCTGCACTCTAGCCTGACAGTTCCGGATGCCGTTCCCAGGTTGAGCCCGGGGCTTTCACAACCGGCTTATCAAGCCACCTACGCGCGCTTTACGCCCAGTAATTCCGATTAACGCTCGCACCCTCCGTATTACCGCGGCTGCTGGCACGGAGTTAGCCGGTGCTTCTTCTGTGGGTGATGTCTTTCCTTGCGGGTATTAACCGCAAGGCGTTCTTCCCCACTGAAAGTGCTTTACAACCCGAGGGCCTTCTTCACACACGCGGCATGGCTGGATCAGGCTTGCGCCCATTGTCCAATATTCCCCACTGCTGCCTCCCGTAGGAGTTCGGGCCGTGTCTCAGTCCCGATGTGGCTGATCATCCTCTCAGACCAGCTACGGATCGTCGCCTTGGTGAGCCATTACCTCACCAACCAGCTAATCCGACATAGGCTCATCCGATAGCGCAAGGTCCGAAGAGCCCCTGCTTTCCCCCGTAGGGCGTATGCGGTATTAGCCTGGGTTTCCCCAGGTTATCCCCCACTACCGGGCAGATTCCTATGCATTACTCACCCGTCCGCCGCTCGCCACCAGGAAGCAAGCTTCCCGTGCTGCCGCTCGACTTGCATGTGTTAGGCCTGCCGCCAGCGTTCAATCTGAGCCATGATCAAACTCTTCAGTTTAAGATCATATAGTCCTTACCCTGACCCATGCCGAAACACGAGCAGAAAGCGGACCAAACTTGGCTCAAGGTCAAAGCTTCTCAAAAGACCCGAAGGTCTCGACGAGTCGCTTGCCTTGAAATGGTGTGACTTCTCACCACCTCATCGACAAGCGCCCACATGAATTACCTGATCGATTGTTAAAGAGCGGCT
>NZ_JAIHOM010000208.1:0-3305 GCF_026130165.1 Spirulina subsalsa FACHB-351
CCCGTCAAGCCGTAATCAGACAAGCAACCCTTGACACCAACATCCCCCTCACCGACCTAGAAATCCTGAGTGCCTTCGCCACCACCTGGGGCAACGGCTGCATGGGAATCAGCCGACCCGGCCAAATGTGTACCATGGCACTCGTTGATGGTTGGGTCGTCACCGTCAATGCAAACGGACGTGAACTCACCTATCACACCCGAGGCTCCTTTGCCATCCTGAATCAGCAAACCGACCCAGAATGGTTAAGGCTGGAAGCCGAACGTCGCCAACAGGAAGAATGGCAACAACGCTGGGCTGATATCGGCTGGACACAAACAAACCCCGTCATGCCCGAAGTCACTGAACCCGGCCGCTGGCTTTTCACAAACGTCCCCAACAGACGCTGGTTTGATCCCCCCACCGCCTACGGCTTTCGTTACACCATGATGGGCGATCGCCTCTTCACCCACGTTCTAGACTTTCCCACAGGAATTGATGACGACGACCTGTTCACCATCACCGTAGGAGACCAAATCTTAGGAGAATTTAGTCCAGGCCAAAGCGTAAGCTTCCTCGATCTCCTGGGTAGAGGCGTTAACACCTTCACCATTAGCGACATCAATCCCCTAGTTGATCCCGAAGACCCCAGCGCATTCCCCCTTAAACTCGCCTTTGATGGGGAAAGCGCAAGCTTTGAAATGATTGCACTCACCAAAGAATCCCAAGATATTCCAGAAGGTAGCACCCCCCTAAGTCTGATGATTTTCGGTCTCATTAGTGGTGGTTATTTGCTGCGATCGCGCCTCTAAACCCATCAACTTCGCGCAAATCACCGCATCTACTTTTTGTATTGCCTCTAAATCTTAAAAAGGAGAAACCACGATGTCAGAAAAACACTCTTACGACAAAGGAAAACCCGAAAAAGAAAAAGCCGAAAAAAAGTGTACTAAGTGTCACGGAAAAGGACGTATTTCTGTTCCTAGAGGTAAACGAGAACCTCAATGTCCTACCTGCAAAGGTACAGGCTGGGTCAAAGGTTCTTAAACTTGGCTAGAAGAGGATCAATCGCACCTCAATTTATCAAGGTGTGATTTCCTCTCACCCCTAGCCAATCAACACATCTGCCGATTTAAACAAACCAATTTTCAATCGCTAATCCTTGTCACCGATGCGATCGCAGACTCTTCTAGCTTCTGCCGAAAACGTTCCAGAAAAATATCATTGGGCTGTAACTTGATACTTTCTGAAATGATGTTGGTATCCAGGAGGAATTTTATACTCATCACCAGCAAGGTTTTTCAGAAGTTGGGGTGCGATCACGAACATCAGCAAAGACCTCATCACCTTCTGAATCAATGCCTTCTGAAACGATTTTGGATCGAAAAGCATCAAAAGCTTCTAAAATACCCTCTGATTTAGCCGAAATAATTTTAGCGATCGGTTGGTCTGCTTGGAAAATCATAAAACTTTCTCCAGCTTTAGCCCGTTCAAGATAGGTGATCAAACCTTGAGTCATTTCTTCTACAGTAACTTTATTCATGAAACAACCTCCTAACAACAGTGTCTGACTGGTCTAAGCTCTATCTTAGATTAAGGCATAAGAAAAGTTGACCCGATCCAAACCTCACTATCCCCAAATAACACCATGACCAAACCACACCAAACCTATCTAGACACCCGACCCATACCCCCAGAATACCTAACCTCATCCGCCGAACTCCGTTACACCCTCATCGACACCCTCCAAACCCTCCTTCAACAAACCAACCACACCCTAATCACCCCCCCAAAAATCACCCCCGATCCCGAAACCTTCCTCAACAGCCTCAAAACCAACCCCAACATCTACCAAGCCCCCCTATCCCGGCAATTCGCCGCCGACCTCCCCCCCGACATCCAACAAACCACCCTCAAAGACGAACCCCAAGACTGGTACATCAAAACCGCCGACTTTGGGGACGAATGCGATCGCCCCCTCCAACACCGCGACGGCGAATATACCCAACTTCTCGAAGACCTCGCCGTTTATCATCAAATTCTGCAAAACCATTGCGATAGAATCATCGTCCTGCGCCCCCATAACTACGGCGGCTACGATGTCTTGCTCAACAGTGCCATGCGCTGCCTCGGCTACAGCCCAGCCCAATTTAACTACATCACCATTCAACCCATCAAACTCTACGCCTTCCACAAACCCAGCCAACAACTCCATACAATCCCAGACCTCCAACCCAACGAACTAATCCAGACGATCGGCATGAATGCCCTCCGCTGGTACAGCCTCAGCACCCCCCTCACCGAACCAGCCCCGATCAACATCAGCACCGCCGGACAACCCACTGCTGCTGATAGCCTCCATCGCATTCAAACCACCCATGCCCACTGCTGCGCCCTCCTCCAACGCGCCACCCAACAAGGCATCATCAATACCAAAAATCCATCCGAAACTCCCTCCCTCTCTCCATCCTCGAACCTAACAGATACCCTCATCCATCAAATCCAATCCACACCCCAAATCCTCGAACAAAGTGCCAACCAATTAGCCCCCCATCTGCTCTGTCATCATCTTGAAGCTCTCAGCGAAACCTGTCAATTATGGTTTGAAACCCTAACCCTAGACGCAGAAACCTATATCCTGCTCGTAAAAATCAAACAGGTATTTTTTGAGATTGTGCAAAATATTCTAAAGGTCAAAATTACAGAGCCAACATCAGTGCCCTAACAAACTTTACAAGTTTTTTCCAGAAAATTGGGGAAAATCGTCCCCCTCCCATTTTCCCAAAGCGCGATCGCCCCTTCTTCTCTAGAGGCGATCACTTTTTCGTTTTGACGCTTCCAAAGAGCGATCTGTTTTTTGTAGGTTGCGATCACTCTTCTGTATTGAGGGGAGATCGCCCCTCCTTTATTTATTCCTAAGGCGCGATCGCCCATCTGGCAGTGATTTTTGATCAGAATGTGTCAACCTACGGACGGAAAATACACTCAAACGGCTGACGACGACAACGACGGTAAACATCAAAATCTTGATCTAACGTTGCGATCGCTGGGATACCCAAACGCTCAGAAATCACCACTAAAGATAAATCCGAAAAATCACCCGGCAAATCCGCATATTGGGCATTCAATTGGGCGATTCGCTCAAAATCATCAGGCATCAGAGGTTCACAACGGTAAATCCCTTGGGCAACATGAGCCAAAAACTCATTTTGGACTCGCCAATCATCATTTAATAACCACATCACTTCAGTTGCACAAGCTGTTGTGGTGATTGCCTGTCCTGTACATTGGGCTAAAAAATCGACAACAGGAAGATGATAATCATC
>NZ_JAIHOM010000208.1:3400-4905 GCF_026130165.1 Spirulina subsalsa FACHB-351
AGCCAAAAACTCATTTTGGACTCGCCAATCATCATTTAATAACCACATCACTTCAGTTGCACAAGCTGTTGTGGTGATTGCCTGTCCTGTACATTGGGCTAAAAAATCGACAACAGGAAGATGATAATCGTCACCAGCATCGTACAGGGCCACTAAAACCCCCGTATCAATCAAAAAATCACGATGTTCCATTAATGGCTCTCACGATACCGTTGATGTAATTGTTCAGCCAATAATTGACGACGTTGATCGCGACGAGCGCGATTGCCTTGATGTAACAAAAATTTGGGTTTACCTCCCATACGCTCTAGAATACTGACAGGATTTGAAGAATGAGATTGACTTGCTTTAAGGAGTTGGAGTGCCGCGATCACCACTTCGCCACGTGTTTTATATTGACCACTCGCAATTCGTTCGATCACAAATTGTTCTAGTTCAGGGGTAAGAGAGAGAGCCACTGTTCTAAGTTCATTTAATAGTGTATTAACTTAAGAATAGCGTGATATTTGGACTTGGGGAGCAATATCACACCCCACACCTCATAAATCCCAATACACCGCTGCCCAGATTCACCATTCACCACAACCCGTCAGGGTGGGGGTTGATCGCCCCCCTTTCCCCATCCCCAAAGAGCGATCGCTTTTTTGTTTTGATATTCCCAAAAGGCGATCTGTTTTTTGAGGGGTGCGATCGCCCCCTCCTTGTCCCATCTCCAAAGTGCGATCGCCTTAACACAGATCAGGATTAAGTGATCGCGAACTCGGTCAACTGACGATCTTCGGGATGATAAAACGCCAGCACAATATTGTCTTTGGGGACAGCGCGATCAAGTAAATCTTGAGTAATCCCCTCCTCCGTTTCGTCTCGTTCCACCCAAAATTTTCCGTCAACAATACGCAAATGGATGATCGTGCTGTGAACCCGGCGATCGCCCTGCCAACCAAAACTAATCAATAAATAATGATTGTTTTGTGCGATCGCCTGCAATTCAATATTCCCTCGACTCGGTTGATAACGTACATAATCATCAAGAATTTCTTGGGCGATCATTTGATATTGTTCTAATGGGTTATCCATTTGATGATTTCCTCCTGTTCTGGGTTAAACACAAAAAAAGAAATTTGGCGTTCCTTGACAAAGAGTTCAATTGAAGGTCGTTGAAAGAAGTTTTGATAAATCCGTTCAGGGATTGCCAAAAAAAGGGCGCGATCTGGGTCTTGCTTCGTGATAAATGTTAAATACAAATAATACTGGCCAATAGCACGTTCTAACTCTGTCACGGGTGAAGGAGTCCGAAAGACCTTAATTTCAACTGCAATTTTTTGACTGAGTTTTTGAGCAGCAATAATTTTTTCAGCACCGAGATCCGCATAAACAGTCCGAGTCACTAGAATCAAATGATTAACCTGAGCGATCGCCGCGATCTGCCCATCCGGGTATGAAGGCATTCGGCCCAAAGTCGTGAGCCTAGCCCGTTCAGCCGCAAACCATCCGGCGGCAGCATC
>NZ_JAIHOM010000209.1 GCF_026130165.1 Spirulina subsalsa FACHB-351
TGCCAAAAAATTAGCTATGTACACTGGTTTAAAGAGCTAGTCCCACCTGGTTAAATTTACCTCTTGACAGGGTTACTATGTCCATTTTTACCTAGTTCATAAGTACCGATTCAACACTTCTGGTTCAGATGATTTAATTATGACCAGACCATAATCATCTTTTTTGGATTGACCAAGACGATCGCGCTTCCCATTTAACCTGTGCCACCAGTTGGGGTCTTTGTTTCGTAAATCCTCGACTAATCCTTGACGCAAGCGTAAATGAGCTTTTAGTTTTGTTCCGGGGGTAATTGCTTCGTAGCTATAAACACCCCCTGCGCCAGAAGGTCGTTGTACCTCATCCTTGACCGTGTTATGAGTTTCTAGCTTTAGGGTAACTTGATCAGATTTGGGTAACAAGCCATTTTGACAAACGGGATGAATATATCCTTGACGAACTTGTTTCAGTTGGTCTGAGGGTTCTTCTTCCTTAAGGCGATTGTAAACATGACCCTCTTGTAAACCGCCCCCAATTTTCTTCGCAAATAAGGCAAAAGGAACAGGACAACTAGGTTGATCATCAATAGCAATCGTGGCATTGGTGACAATTAAATCTCCGTGGGCGATCGCATTTCCTAAATTAATCCCTAGTTTGCCTAGCTTGCGACTGATCAACGTCAGTAAGTAAGTTCCGGGAATATAATCTAAACTCTCAGTAACATTACCGACTGTACGCTTTGGGATGATCACCGGAGATAAAGTTTCAACGTCTAGAGTGATTTGTGACCACTCATTACCCTTATATTGATCGAGGCTTGTTTGCTTGTTTTCAGTGTTAGACAATTGCGGAAGATCAGGTGCTTCTTTATCTAAGTAATTTAACCAAAAATCTAGTTTTTCAATATTACCACTTACTTCAATTTCTAACTTACATTTGCCAGCCCCACGCCGCCGTTTTCCCCCTAACCGATCAACTAATTTTGCCCCAGCGACTAATAAGGCATAAGCAGCAGAGCATTGCTCTTTAAAATCTTCTATTTCAGGGAGTTGAAGCTCACAAAAAGCAGTTAAAATACATCCACCTCTTGCCATTTCTTCAAACCGGAGAAAATCTGGAATAGCACAACCTGAATCAGCATCAATACTGATACCTGCCTTGTTAAAGGTTAGAGCGGCCTTAAGTGCTAATCTTCCTTTGACCGTTTCTTGTTGTTCGGGAGTAATTTTCGCTTTTGATAAATCTTCCGATTTAACTGCTAGCAATTTTCGTAAATTTTTAGGTAAATGGGCTGATCTGATAGAAAGTGCCGATTCACGCGGTTTAACTTCGATTTTTCCCTCAGCTAAAGCAGGTTGATCACCAAATAAATAATCAACCCACTTCATCCACTGTCCCGGTGTGTCATTATCTAAACCTAGGGCAACCAATTCACACCCATCTCGCCAAATTCCTGTCAATGTCTTAGCAGGAATATAGGGTAATCCATCTGCATCTCGTTGAATTAAACGATCAACATCACCGGGAATACCTGCACCAGAGCCAATATGCCAATCACTTAACATGGTAATTTTGGCATTAAAGTTTGTCTGGGGTTGAGGATCTTGAGATTGCCTTACTTGAGAGTTCACGGGTGGATTAGGAGGAGTTATTTTGTTTTGACGATTTGCGGATTTTGTCTTTTTATTCCTCTTTTTTTTAGCCATTGTTGTCCTCCTTAGATTTAAAAAATTCAGCGACTTCAATCGCATCTAGCAAAATTGTTTTGTGTAGCTCAGTTTCAGTTTCAGGTTCTTGTTTAAATAAGGACTCAGGATTGCCTTCAAAAACTCGAATATCGTCATCTGAAGAATTCGACTTATCAATGTAGCGATCGCGAATTAAACCATATCGAGCATCCGCAGCATCTCGCCCTAAAAACAAACCCGATCTCAAGTCGTGCATTTGACTACTGGGGAGCTTAGGCTTACCATCATCGTTGGTAGCCTTTAAAGCTTTGATAGCGGTTTCTAAGTTTTGCCAATGATGAAATTCTGCCCATTCACAACCGCTAATATTTGGATGTTTTAATTTATCTATTGCCGTAACTACATAGGGGCGGCGATAGAGATGAGTTTTCCCTGAATCAAGTTGTATTTTTTTACGAATAATTTCCAAATTAATATCACTTGAATCATACAGCACATGAAAATCAATGGATGAACAAGGATAAGGCTGATTCTGTTTTTGAGAATTGGTTACAACTTCCTTAACTTTTTTGGCAGATTTAAGTAATCGTTCAGCTAAAGTATAAGCAATAGAGAAAGGTAAATGTGGCTTGATAATGCAAATGCCTGCACAGGAGGACAATCGCTTGACTGTAAAAGTAAAGTTAGCAACGTCTGAAATAATACTTTTATGTTTTTTCAATTCCTGAATTTCTTGTTGTGTCTGGTTTTCAAATTCCTGTAAAAATTTGTGAGTAAACTTCAAAGCATAATGACCATCACAAATGACAGTTAAATCGTCACCCCCTAAAACTAAAGGAATTAAAGGAATTAATAAGGTTTCTGATTTATTGTTTCTTTTGACAGACACAAAAGTATCTAAAGCCTGAAGGAAAGCTGCCTCTGTACAAATATCTAAAGCAATTGAGAAATTTCGATATTTATCGATATAATCTCGATTGTTTGTAGTTTGAGCATTTTCATGAAACTTAAGAAAAACTTCCCCTAAACCATTACCATCAGCATGAATGATAGCCAGCCAATCTAACTCATCTTTAAGCTTTTTTTCTAACTCATTGACGCTGCCCGGTAACTTAATGTGGCTTGGCAGTAGTTTTTGAATTCTTTCGAGTGACTGAGGAGCGGCTTCTCTTTTTAACTTGGCAACTTGTGAAATAGCTTTAGGTTTTTCGTGATTCCGAACTTGCTCTTGACTCATTACTTCTAATTCAGAAGCAGGTAATCCACTTGTTGAACATTGGTCAACTACGGGCAATTGAAGAAAACGAAGTAGAGGAGAGGGACGGCGCGATCGCAATTCCTCAAATTTTTGATGTACTTCTTTATTGGCTGCGGCAATGCTTGGTGCTTTTTTACTTCCTATATCATCCCAGCTAAAAGGTTCTGAAATTACTCCTGCAATATCTAAACCGGGAGCGTAGCGAATCGCTTTATGGGTGACATAGCGAATAATTGCTTGAGCAACATCTTTTTTTTCGGTTAAAAGTAGTGCTTTACCAGAAGTAGCAATCAACACTTCAACTTTGTGATCTTGAGTTTGATTCTCAATTGGGCGATTCCATTCTTGAGTATCTAAAATTTTCTCCCTAATTTCTTGGGTTGTCAGATTAATTTCATTAAGTGCTTCCATAACAAACTGAGTACCAACTTGATGAATTTGGTCAGAAGCACCTCGAACAGCATCCACCGCTTCAATTACCCACTTTGTCCCCGCTTGATAGGTCAACTCCGACGCGCCAATATTTTCCCGCAAGCGGTTCGTGGAAAAAATAAACTGCTGATTCCCAGAAGTTTCAAGCAAGACCAAATAGAAAGATTTTTGAGAGGTCATCTACTAATTTTCCTCGTACTGAATTCAAAAAAACGCAAAAGACTAACAACATTACTTGGACTCAACCTTGCTAGCTCATGTATAGATCACTAGCAGAATATATGCCCCATTTTATCCCTAGGAATTATAACCTTTATTTTTTTAGAATTTGCTCAATGCTTAATAATAGTTTAGTTTAAGATTAACCAAACACCGAGAAACACCAATCGTCACGGCGACGAGGAGAAAACGCGAACAGACGGCAGTCTCATAGCGAAAAGCACCGATGACAAGGGAGAGCGCGCTAGTGGACCTATGAGGTGAACGTCTCATGTACAGTTATAACTGGGAGGGGGATAGGGTAATCTATCTCTCGAACCCTAAGATGTTCTTTGATTGGAAGACCATTTCCGGAGTAGCTCTCTCCAACTGTGAAGAAACAACACATCCTTGTCATTTCATAGCCCACAACTTTAGACTTTTAGCCGAATCGATACTTAGGAGAGTCCTATGCGCCCCTTGCCTTGTTCAACCCTGACAATAGTTCTTACGGTTATCCTCGCGTTAACCGCTTTTGGCTGCGCTCCCAGTCGAGATGCTCAGTGCAAAAGTGTTATTCAAATTGCTAATGGAGCAGTAGAGGAAGCGAAAAAGCTCACCAATGGTGGACAAACCAATGAACCCCAAGCCATGTTACAGGCGGCTGATGCTATGGAACAGGCCGCAGAGGGGATGAAAGCACTCGAACTCACGGATGAGCAACTACAAACCTACCAAAACGGGTTTATCGAGATGTATGCTCAAACCGCAGAAGCTACCCGGAATTTTGTCGATGCTTTTGAGAAAAAAGACCGTCCTAGAGCGGAAGCGGCTCTCGCCAATTTACAACGAGCTACCCAACCGGAACAGGAGTTAGTGCAAGGGATTAACACCTATTGCCAAGGGAATTAGGCCGGGATGGGACTGTTGCCATCATGGCGGGTCTAGACATCTTTTGACACTCCTGGGCCTAAAGGCACGAGGATTCTTGGTTCACAGACTCGCCATAACCTAGCAGGATTGCTCCAACCAGGCTAGAGGGGAAATCTCCCCAAGCTTTAGATCCGGTATGCCCTACCGTACTTAATGCTAATTTCAGGATATTAATTGCAGCATTTATATCTCTATCTTCTATCAATTACAGCGTTTTAAACTTTTCTCCCCCTTTCGATAAAACTGGGGATTGGCTTCAATATTACCTTGGCTATCTGCCAAGAAATATTTAATTCCTAAATCTATTCCGACAGCTTTCTGACTGGGAATT
>NZ_JAIHOM010000260.1 GCF_026130165.1 Spirulina subsalsa FACHB-351
GGGGGAGCAGGGGAGCGGGGGAGCTGGGGAGCAGGGGAGCAGGGGAGCAGGGGAGCAGGGGAGCGGGGGAGCGGGGGAGTCGGGTGTAATGTCATTGACTAACTTTGACTAACTTTAGCCAGAAACCGGGTTGCATTCCTTGTCTAGTTTTCTCGATACACCCTAGCAAAAACCCGGTTTCTCATGTCTTGTCTAGTTTTCTCGATACACCCTAGCAAAAACCCGGTTTCTCATGTCACAAAACTAAATCCGCTCCTTGTTCAGTAAAACGCACCTCTTGAATTTGCCACTGACGATTACTCATTAAGGTTTGACGCACACTGCCAAAGAGGGCGAACTTCTCGCAACTGGAGAGGGAGGCGAAATGGCGAGGACTACTCGGGGAGAGGCGAAAATCAACTGTTGCCAAACCTTGAGGGTTTACCGTGACTTGATATCCGGCAATGGCAATATCAGCCCGAGCGCTTTTTTTCAAAACTTGTGCGATCGCCTCCTCCATCCCATCCTGTAAGTCCACCGTGACCGTTTCCGGCACTAACTGCTCACAATTACTATCAGGTTGACACTCCCATCGCTGAAAGCGAGGGATTCTTGGTTCAACGAGTTTCCTTAACTTGGCAGGACCTATCCAACCAAGCCAGAGGGAATCTCTCCCCAAGCGTGAGTTCCGGTATGCCCTACCGTACTTAGTCCCTTTTTCAAAATGTTAATAGCGGCGTTGATATCTCTTAACATTTAAGTCTTCGTAGGCG
>NZ_JAIHOM010000021.1 GCF_026130165.1 Spirulina subsalsa FACHB-351
ACTGAGTGAGCAGAGCTGAGAGTTGGTTAAAGCTAATCGCTTTACCAGATGCCTTGCAAAGCGCAAGAGCATCATTCCAGACCACACGAACACAACCAAACAATTGAGCTAATCTCTTTTGTTGTTGGTCTGTCGGGTAAAATCTGTATTGATATCTAGCTTTCATGGCTTGTGCTAAGATAGGTCTGTATATCTATTGTATATTGGTCTGCTTGAAATGACAAGCAATCTACGCAGGGAAAGGCATAGTGTTTCTAGCCTAAAAGTACATAGTGCTTAAACAGTACATCCAAAACCCAGAAAAGCCGCCCTAGAAGGGCGGGGTTTTAAACCCATTTTTCTGATAATTGCCAATTTTTAATGGGACTTCAGCACCCTAATAATCAAAATTCCCCCCAGTGCGAGGTTCTTGACGATTATCCCGCTCCTCGTCATAACCAGAAAACTCCCCAGAATCCCTATCCTCACCAGATTCTGAATAATCATCCTCAGTGGAATCATAGGGTTGATAATCTACATAATCCACATAGGGAGCCGGTTCTTCGTCTTGATAACGACGACTCCCGGATTCACGATTGGAACTGGAGCGGGAACTCCTTGACCGTTCTGTTGGGGGTTCATCCGTAGGAGAACGACGGGGACGACGGGCAGAATAAGCCCCCTCACTGCTCCCATAATCATCTCCCCAAGCATCATAGCTATCGGTACTACTGTAGGGGTCTGTATAGGGATCTGTGGGACTATAACGCTCAGAACTGGGGGGAGTGGGACGAGATGACCGACGGGAGCGGCGTTCTGCACTGGGTCGTTCTGCACTGGGTCGTTCTGCACTAGGTCGTTCTGCACTAGGTCGTTCTGAGGGACGACTGCGGCGACTGCGGGGCGGTTCGGCTTCATAGGCCTCTCGGCGACTGCTGCGAGAATCTTTGGTTCCCCGTAGCTGTCGAGGATTGGTATAGCGTTCTTCTGCGTAGGCCTCGATTTGGTCGTAGTCTGGTTCTCGATAGGCCTGATAGGAGCGACTCACCGGACGATCTTCATCGACGACTGGAGTGCTGCGTTTCGCTTGTTCTGTGGCTAAACCCCTTAACCGAATGGTTTCAAAGGCGAAAAAGACGGTAGATAAGGCCAGCAAAAACTGCCCAAATTGGAGGATAGGGTCAAGTCGCCAGCCTTGGGTTAAGAGAATAATCCCACAGGCTAACCCCACTGCCGAAAAGAAGATATCATAATCTCTTGACAGTTCAGGGCGGACAGAGCGCAAAAAATAAAGACCTGCCCCGGCCACTGCTAAAAATAACCCTAAGATGCTTGCGGAATTCCAGCCAAAATTAACCATTATTACTACTGCTCTCCTCGGTCACTCTTATCCTAGCAAGTCTTGACAACAAAATCAGGAGTTCGGGAGGATTCCCCAACTCCTGTTCGGCATGGCTGATCCGGATCCTTGGGTGGTCGGCGATCGCACCCTGACCCCAATTTAAGAGCGAATCACTCTATCTTTCAGACTGATAAAGACCAACGCAACCGTCGCCGGGATGACAACGATTAACGCACCAGCTAAGAGGCTGTACAGAAAGTTGGCTAAAGATGGTGTCATAGTCTTCTTGACCTTTTTTTTGTTAAGGAGTGAAACATTACTTCGCCAATTTTAACGTATGGGGGGGTGTTGGGGGTAGAGCTTGATTGAGGATCAAGGGTGTGGGGGAATTAATAATGAGGGCGGTCTGTGAACTTGAACAAAAATAGCGACCCATTCCCCAACCTAAAGTCAGCAGGTGGGGAGAGTTTGATTAGCTTGGAAATGCTCGGCACTGAAGCCTAACAACGAGCCTAGGAACGGTAAGATTGAGATTGACTCAAGCCAAGTGGTAGGATAAAAGGTTGCACAAGATCGATTTTTGACAAAACCATGAATCAGCACTACAAGATTACGCTTTTACCGGGGGATGGGATTGGGCCTGAAATTATGGCGGTGACGGTGGAGGTGCTGAAGGTCATTGGTCAACAGTTTAATCTAGAATTTGAGTTTCAAGAGGCCTTGATGGGGGGGGCTGCCATTGACGCAACAGGAAACCCTCTCCCCACTGAAACCCTCGAAATGTGTCGCCAGAGTCATGCTGTCCTGTTGGCGGCTATTGGGGGGTATAAATGGGATAATTTGCCTCGGGAACAACGACCGGAAACGGGGTTGCTGGGGTTACGTGCTGGCTTGGAACTCTTTGCCAATCTGCGCCCCGCTACGATTTTACCTCAGTTAATCGATGCCTCGACCTTAAAACGGGAAGTGGTTGAGGGGGTGGATATCATGGTAGTGCGAGAATTAACTGGGGGGGTGTATTTCGGACAACCTAAGGGCATTTTTAGCACGGAAACCGGGGAAAAACGGGGCGTGAACACGATGGCCTATACGGAAGGGGAAATTGACCGGATCGCGAGGGTGGGTTTTGCAACGGCACAGAAACGACGGGGTAAGTTATGCTCGGTGGATAAGGCTAATGTGCTGGATGTTTCGCAACTGTGGCGGGATCGGGTGATTGCTATGTCTCAACAGTATCCTGATGTGGAGTTGTCCCATCTCTATGTGGATAATGCGGCCATGCAGTTGGTGCGATCGCCTAAACAATTTGATACCATCGTCACAGGTAATCTCTTCGGCGATATTCTCTCCGACGCGGCCGCTATGCTCACCGGAAGCATTGGGATGTTACCCTCGGCCAGCCTAGGAGAAGCCGGAAAACCCGGGGTTTTTGAACCGGTTCACGGTTCCGCCCCCGATATTGCCGGACAGGACAAAGCCAATCCCCTCGCCCAAGTCCTCAGCGCGGCTATGATGTTGCGCTATGCCCTCGACCAACCCCAAGCGGCTGATCAGATGGAACGGGCTGTTAATCAGGTGTTAGACCAAGGCTATCGCACCGGAGACATTATGTCTCCCGGAATGAAGGCTGTGGGGTGTAAGGCAATGGGTGAGGCCTTGCTGAAGATTTTAGACAATTAGGGCTTGCTCAGAAACCGGGTTTTTGACAGGGGTTGCAGGCACTCTTGAGAGAAGAAACGCAACCCGGTTTCTTGGGGTGGTTAGGCTTTCTAACAGTTTGGTTGAATTGACGCACAACTGATTCACCAAAGCCCTAAATGAGGCTTTGGTGAATAACTCGGGGAGTCAGGAGTCGGAAATAATTGTCAATTGTCAATTATCAATTATCAATTATCAATTCCCTTGTTAAGTCTAGCGTTGGGCTTTTTCAGCAGACCCTAAATAGGATTCTGGGGGGAAGGCTTGACAAAACCCCGAGGTGGAATGCTATAGTGAGAAACCGTGCGGGTATAGTTTAGTGGTAAAACGAAACCTTCCCAAGGTTTAGTTGCGAGTTCGATTCTCGCTACCCGCTTCTTAGGAAAACCTTTAGAGTCTAGGTTTAAATAGAGCCTAGGTTTAAACCGGGGATTTTCAAGCAATACTCCCTCGTTTGCGGGTTTCTTTGTAGGATATCCCGACATTGTGTAACCCAGCGCGAATCATTTGTTGTTCCAAGAGGGCAAAAAACCGAGCGCGATCGCCACCTCGGACTACGGCTTGATTATGGGACTCTGCCAGTGCCACCGGATAACCATAACCTTTGTGAACCTGCGCCAGTAAAATCCCTAAAGATTGGTGGAATAAGTCCTCATCTTCTGCCAGCCACTGGGGAACCTCCACCCGAGCAATTTCGGTCCCCACATGAACATAACAAAAACTCACCCGCAAATGCTCCGGGTACAAGTTCAATATCGGGGCAGAACTTCGCCATAAAGCCCCCCGTTGCCCCGGTTGTAAAACATAAGCCCACAGTGTCGCATCTCGCAGAGGATCAACAACTTGGCAAGGGAGGCGATTCTGCCAGCGCCCCCCCTCAAGTTCCCCATTGCTCTCCTCCCCCCGACAATGACGGATACAATCGGGATTCGGATGAGGACAAGCGGGGAAGCGCAAAAAGTTGATCGCCTCACTGTTGCGGGGGGCGCTGAGATAACCCATCAGGGGGATTCTTTCTTGATACAGTTGATCCCATGCCGTTAAAATGGGGGGTAGGAGGCGATCGCGGGCTTCACTGGCCAGGGCTTCCAAAAACCAATAGGTTAACGATCCATCCACGAGGGCTAAATTGGGATCCGTGTGAGCACCGGGGGGTTGAACCCAACGCACAGCCATGTCTGCCAGCATTTGGGCTTCTGAGACGGTGCGGCGGTGTCCCATCCACTCTTCCGGTCGAATGCCCCACTGTCGGGCAATATACAAGTCCTCGGCCTTATAAAACAGTTCCGGCAAACTATCGAGCAGGGGGTGTAAATTTTGGCCATAGTGTAGCATCACCCGCCCGACATTAATTAAGTAACAGTAGGCGATTTCGTGGTGGGAGGGGGCAATTTGAGAGCCATCGGTGGCGAAAACACTATGTTGGGCGGGGGGAGTGGGGATGGTAATGCAGGTGTCGATGGGTTCGAGGGGGAGGGCAGCGTTGAAAATCAGGCGATCGCGCCACTGTTCATATTGTGCGGTAAACTCTTCCTGTCTGCCTTGGATTTCGTCGAGTAAAATCTGAGCGCGTTCTAAGCGTTGTTGAGCCGCTTTAGCTTCTCGTTGCAGATGTTGACTAATTTCTGGCAATTGTCCCGCCAATTTGGTTAAATCCAGCATAATCGGCTCACGCTCAACACTACTCTCGCACTATAGCAAGCTAATTTCAACATGACACCATCATCCCTCAAAGTAGCCGTTCTTGGTACTGGATTTGGGCAAAAAATCCACATCCCCGCCCTACAACACCATCACCGAACTGAAGTGATTGCCCTGTGGAATAATGATCTCGCTAAAGCTCAAGAAATCGCCGCCGCCCATCAGATTCCCCATGCTTTTTCCAGTTTACAAGACCTCCTCGCCCTACCGGAATTAGATGCCGTCACCGTGGCCACACCCCCTTTTTTACATCGGGCAATGGCCAGCCAAGTCCTAGAGGCCGGGAAACACTTGTTGTTAGAAAAACCCATGAATTTAAACGCCCAAGATACTCGGTATCTATACGATTTGGCGCAACGGAAAGGATTAGTGGCGATCGCAGACTTTGAATTTCGCTTTGTTCCAGCGTGGCAACGTCTCGCTGAACTCCTACAAGAGGGCATCGTGGGCAAAATTCGCTTGATCAAAATTGATTGGCTCGTCGTCAGTCGTGCTGACCCCAGTCGCCCCTGGAATTGGTACGCCCGCCAAGACCAAGGGGGCGGCGCATTGGGGGCTATTGGGTCCCATGCCTTTGATTACATCGCTTGGCTCTTTGGTCCGATTAAACGCCTCTGTGGCCATCTCAGCTGTGCTATTCCCCAGCGTCCAGATCCCACCGAGGGAGGCAAACTCAAACCCGTTGATGCCGATGACACCTGTCTGGTTATGATGGAATTACAGGATGGGACCCCTGTGCAAATGTCTCTGAGTTCCGTCACCTACCAAGGACGCGGCCACTGGGTAGAAGTTTATGGGGACAAGGGAACCCTAGTGTTAGGCAGTGACAATCAAAAAGACTACGTTCACGGTTTCCGTTTATGGTACGCCCCGGCCGGGGAGAGTTTAACCGAGCAAGAAATCCCCCAACGTTTAGCCTTTCCCCAAGTGTTCCCCGACGGTCGTTTAGCCCCCGTCCTGCGGGTGATTGATCATTGGGTGCAGTGTATTGACCAAGGGAAAGTCACAGCCCCTTCCTTAAAAGAGGGGGTTTATTCCCAGTTTTTAATGGATTTAACCCATGAATCTCATGCTCGCCAAGGGTGGGTCGAAGTGCCAGAGCAATCTTGATTGTGGAGTCTAGCGTTGGGCTTTTTCAGCAGACCTATCTAACCCCCTTCCATTCGTAACGCGGGAGGGGCTTGATTGGCTAAATCCGGGGCAACGCGGCGGAGTTGACGCAAAACTGGATCATTCACCCAGAAGACGAGGGGAAAGGGGAAAGTGACTTTCAATTGCTCTCGCATCAAATTGGCGGCACCCCAGAAGGCCTCTAAATCCACCACCGATTCTAGGCCTAAAATCATCACAACATCGGGGTGCGGTTGGCTTAATGCCCCTTCTAGGGTACTAAACAACTGAGTGACCGAAGGATGGAGCGTTAAGACTTCCACTTGTAAGGTAGGATTAGCTACGACATCTTGAATAATATCTCGACGGAGATGGAGATTATCGCAGTGGGCGAGGATAAAACCCGGTTCTCCGAGAGCAAGGGCGATCGCACGGTTCAAATAGGATATAGTTTGAGGATTGTAGGCGACTAAGGCCGGGGCAGTCGAATTTAAGCGGGTTTGACTTGCGGTTTGAATCATAAAACAAGGGGGAAAAAGGCTACATCGAGCAATCCAAGGGAGAAATTAAACCTTAAAGTGAACTGGCTGTATCCCGCTACATCCTCCTCAATGTATTTTTCGGATTATTCGTTTTTCAGATCGTTCTAGACTTAATTGAGATCCCATTGTTCCCAATCGTTGCCAAATCTTATACTTTTTGAAGAAGAAAATCAGGATGATAACCCCATGAGCCTTGAATTTGGACGCGAAATCTGTGGGAATCTCCCCCACGCCGAAACAAGAGAATGGCTAGTGACCAATGGGATTGGGGGTTATGCAGCCGGAACCGTGGGAGGACTCCTTACCCGCCGTTATCATGGGCTATTGATGGCTGCCCTTCAACCTCCATTAGGCCGAACTTTACTGCTCAGTAAGTTGGAAGAGTCGGTGATATATCACCAGCAAACCTATTTACTGGCCACGAATCGCTGGCATGATGCCCAGAAAACCGTATTTCCTCGGGGGTACCAATGGATTGAACGGTTTCATCTCGATGGGACTATTCCCGTCTGGACTTTCGCCTGTGGGGATAGTTTATTAGAAAAGCGCGTCTGGATGGAACAAGGTCAAAATACTACCTATATCCGCTATACTGTCAAACGCGCCAGCGCTCCCCTCACCTTGCAATGTGGGGTTTTCGTCAATTATCGGGACTCCCATTATGACACCCGACGCAATGATTGGCCGATGGATGTTGATGTGGTGGATAAGGGGTTAAAAGTGGTGGCATTCCCTGAAGCGGTTCCCCTGTATGTATTAACCGCAGTGCAACGGCAAGACCCAAAAAGTGGCTATGTTCGTCCGCAATTAGTCCAAGGGGCCCAATGGACGATTGACCGGGCTTGGTACGAGAATTATGATTTAGCGGTGGAACGAGAGCGGGGATTGTGCGATCGCGAGGATCATTGTCATGTCGCCCGGGTTAAGATTACCCTCCAAGTGGGGGAATCCTTCACCGTGGTAGCCAGTACGGAAAAATACCCCAGCGTCAACAGTCAACAGTCTTTAGAGCAACACAAACAAAAGGAACTCAAACTCCTAGATGGGTGGTATAACACCCTAGCACGACCCACTTTCCGCCATTCCGACGGAACGCTGGGCGAACAAAACCCTTACATTGTCCCCGACTGGGTAGAACATCTGGTCTTAGCGGCTGACCAATTTATTGTAGACCGCACCCTACCCGATGACCCCGAGGGCAAAACTATCCTAGCGGGATATCCTTGGTTCGGGGATTGGGGACGGGATACTATGATCAGTTTACCCGGTTTAACCTTAGCCACAGGTCGCCCAGAGATTGCCCGGAAGATATTGGCCACCTTTACCCATTATCTCGACCAGGGAATGTTACCCAATGTGTTCCCCGACGACCACAATCGCCCCTCCTATAATACCGTAGATGCCATTCTCTGGTACTTTGAAGCCCTCTACGCCTACGTTCAAGCTAGTCATGACCTAGACTTCATTGGGGAGATTTTCCCGGCCTTAGAGGAAGTAATCGACTGGCACGAACGGGGGACTCGATACAATATTAAGCTAGATCCTCGGGATGGGTTACTCTATGCTGGGTCTGAGGAATCCCAACTCACTTGGATGGATGCTAAGGTGGGGGATTGGGTCGTAACACCGCGCACGGGCAAACCTATTGAAGTGAATGCCCTTTGGTACAATGCCCTAGTGATTATGGGCTATTTTGCTAAAGAATTGGGAAAACCCTATGGGCGTTATGAAGAGTTAGCCCATCATACCCTAGTGGGGTTTAGTCGCTTTTGGAATTACAGTACAGGTTACTGTTATGATGTGTTGGATACCCCCACTGGCCACGCGGCACAATTACGCCCCAATCAGATTTTTGCTGTGTCCTTGCCCGGGAAGTTGGGGCCTTTGGGGGGTTTACCGTTACTGTTACCGAGGGAACAAAAGGCTGTAGTGGATATTGTAGCCCAAACTTTACTAACGTCCTATGGCTTACGATCCTTGGGGGAACAGGAATCGGAGTATATTGGATTGTATAAAGGCGATCGCATCCAGCGAGATGGTGCCTATCATCAGGGTACTGTTTGGGGCTGGTTAATCGGTCATTTTGTGCAAGCCCATCTTCAAGTATATCATGATCCTGACCAAGCCGCTACCTTTCTACAACCCTTTGCCCATCATCTCCAAGCTGCTTGTGTTGGCAGTCTCAGCGAGATTTTCGACGGCAATCCCCCCTTTACCCCTCGCGGTGCTTTTGCTCAAGCTTGGACTGTAGCTGAGGTGTTAAGAGCTTGGTTGTTGGTGCGGTGATCTTTGTTCACCTTCACTCAATCAGTTTGCTCGTGGGAACAATTAACAATTGATAATTGATAATTAGAGTCTACCCCAAACTAGACTCTACTTTACCCGGTCAAATCCATAAACTTCCCGAATTTGACTGTTAAAAAACTGCCCCACTGAAGGAGTTGTTTTCATCTCTTGATAGACAGTTTTCGGCACATCATTGTATTTGTAAATACTGCCATTATTGAACTCAACTTGCAGGATTTTTTTTTCCTCGTCGTAGTCAAAAGCTTTCACGGCTGCACTGGTACTTTTTAATAAGGGGAAGGCAATCACATCCCGAATACTGGGAGCATCGGTTAACAACATCACTAAACGATCAATACCAATGCCTAAACCTCCTGTCGGGGGCATTCCATATTCTAAAGCTGCTAAAAAGTCTTCATCAACCCCTTGCGCTTCTAAATCTCCGGCTGCCTTTTTCGCCGCTTGTAATTCTAAGCGTTCCCGTTGATCAATGGGATCGGTTAATTCTGAGAAACTATTGGCGGTTTCTCGTCCCACCATAAATAATTCAAACCGTTCTACTAACCCCGCTTTAGACCGATGGGGTTTGGTTAACGGAGAGATTTCTTTCGGGTAATCGAGAATAAAGGTAGGCTGAATCAAAGTGGCTTCTACCTTCTGCTCAAAGGCTTCATTGAGCAGTTTACCTAGGGTTTTACAATCATCAGGAACTTCAATTCCTGCCTGTTGTGCTGCCGTTTTTGCACTGGCAAAATCACTGAACATATTAAAATCTAAACCCGTTACCTCTTGGACAATTTCGTGCATGGTGACTCGTCGCCAAGGGGGAGTTAAATCAATGGTTTCCCCTTGGTAGTTCAGGGTTAATGTGCCTAAAACCTCCTGAGCAGCATAGGTAATTAGGTTTTCTGTTAGGGTCATCATGTCGTGATAATCGGCATAGGCTTGATAAATTTCAATAGAGGTAAATTCGGGATTATGTTTGGTGGAAACGCCTTCATTGCGGAAAATTCGCCCCAGTTCAAAGACTTTTTCAAACCCCCCCACAATTAAGCGTTTTAAATGGAGTTCTGTGGCAATGCGCAGATACAAGTCCATTTGCAGGGTATTGTGATAGGTAATAAAGGGACGCGCTTCTGCTCCTCCGGCTTCACTTTGTAAGACTGGGGTTTCAATTTCAATGAAATCTCGTTCGTCTAAGTAACGACGAATGGCGGCGGTAATTTTCGCTCGACGACGGAAGGTTTCTCGCACGTCAGGATTAACAATTAGGTCTACATAACGCTGACGATAGCGTTTTTCGGTGTCGGTTAAACCATGCCATTTATCGGGTAAGGGTAGCAGGGATTTGGTCAGCATGGTGTAGTCCTGTACATAAATGGAAAGTTCCCCTTTCTCGGTGCGTTTAATGGTTCCTGTTACGCCGATAATATCCCCGACGTCGGTGAGTTTTTTCAGTAAGTTGAAGGAGTTGGGGAGATCGGTCATTTGGCTATCAATACGCTTTTTATCAAGGTAGAGTTGAATCACGCCGCTTTCATCTTGCAGGGTGAAAAAGGCGAGTTTCCCAAACACCCGACGGGCTAAAATTCGTCCGGCGATCGCAACTTTTTCCTCGACCTCTTCCCCATTGCCGAGATCACTATAGCTGGTTTGTAGTTGTGCCGCTTGATGGGTGGACTCCCAACGATAAGCGTAGGGGTTTAATCCTTCTTGTTTGAGTTGTTCAACTTTTTCTAACCGTGTGGCGCGGATTTCTTCTAAGGTTGATGTGTTAGGGTTTCCACTGGAGGCTGTAGCGTTTTGCGCAGGTTGGGAAGATGGTTTGGCAGACATGGAATTTTTTTAAGCAAAGGGTTTGATTCATTGAATTGGAACAAAAAAGGGACTTGTTTCCTTGGGATTACAGGAAAGATATTCTCCATATCTAGCTGTCTTCTCTCAGTCTAAAAGTCCCTGTTTTGAACTGCTCTTATTATAACAATTTTTTGCCCAAAATTGGCGGTAATCTTAGCTGTTTAAATCCCTATTTCTCTCGGCTGTTCCTAATGCTGTAAAAAAAGTTTGTAGGGGGGCTTGACAATCAATTCAAAAAAGTCTAAAATTTTTATCATAGAATTTTCCAAGCTGGGCTAGTTGTAGCTAATCTGCTCTTTCTTAACAAAACTTAACTCAACCAAGAAACCCTAGGACTGTTTGATAGCAGGTCTTTAAGTCATATCTTGGCTTTAGGGAGAGAGGCACAACGAGGGCGCGAAGGATATCGATTGGAAAGAGTTCCTGTACTTTTTTTCCTGAGACTCTTTTTGATGAGTCCTTCTGAACTATGAATACTTTCTATCAAGCAGGGGATTGCATTACCAATCCTGAAACTGGGTATTGTTACGAGGTGTTAGCATTACTGGGACAGGGGAGTTTTGGTCAGACTTATCTTGCTCACACACTAGCACCCAGACCAGAACAAGATCCCTCACGGCAACAGGTTGCTATTAAGGTGGTGTCCTTAAAGCAGATGGGGGGTTGGAAGGAATTGGAATTGTGGGAACGGGAAGTTCAAACTCTGGGGAAGTTAGATCACCCGGGGATTCCGAACTACTTGGATTGTTTTGAGCAAGACACCGCAGGCGATCGCCTTTTTTACCTAGTGCAGGAACGAGTCAAGGGTAAATCCTTGGCCCAGTGGGTTGAACAGGGTTGGCAGCCTTCGGAAAAAGCCATTAAATGGATTGCCCAGGAAACCTTGAGAATCCTCGAATATTTGCATAGTTTTCACCCCCCCATTTTGCACCGGGATATTAAACCCGAGAATCTCATTTTAGATTCTTCTGGGAAAGTATCCCTCATTGATTTTGGGGCAGTGCAAACGGTTTATCGTGACGCGGATAGTGTCGTCAAGACCTTTGTGGGGACATTAGGCTATATGCCTCCAGAACAGTATCAGGGCAAAAGTTATCCCACCTCAGACCTTTACAGCTTAGGGGCTACGCTGGTTTTTGTTATTACGGGGCGATCGCCTGATGATTTACCTCACAAGGGTTTTAAGTTAAATTTTCGTCCTTATACCAACCTTTCCCCCCACCTCACCCACTGGCTAGAAACCCTCCTTGAACCTGCGCGAGAAGATCGTTTTAAAAGTGCCGCAGATGCGCGAATGATCCTACAACAAGAGGCGAAAATAGCTCAATCTGTGACGGTTGTTCCTCCGCCTTCATGGAGTCGGATTAAAGTCAAAAAAACTGCTAATTCTTTAGCAATTCTTTGTCCCCCTGTAGGGGTGAACGAAGAAAGTTTACCGATTCTAATTGTTGGAATTTTAGGTGGAGTGATTCTCCCCTTATTAGTTTTTGTAGACGCAGAGGATATGGGGGAAGCTGTTGTGCAAGCTATTACTTATAGTTTATTAACTTGGATTGTTTGTTTCTGTTGTGGTCTTTTATTCGCCTTTTGGGGGAGTATTGAAATCACCATCAATTCCCAAGAGTTTTGGTTAGAATGGCGGATTGGCAACTTTGTGATGAAGTCATGGCAAGGAAAAACCGGGAGTCCAAACAAAATAGAACTAGATGTTCAAGTTTGTGACAGGGAGACAGAAACTACGACCTGTGAGCTGCGGTACAAGGGCGAAGTCCAGACGTTCGGTAAGTTATTAAGTATAGAAGAACAAGAATGGTTAGTCGCTCAAATTAACCAATTTTTAGCTGAACAAAAGGAGGGAAGTTAAAGGTTAAAATTGAGCGATCTAACTGACCGAATTTCAAGAATTCATGCTATACTATTATCAGGGATAATAGCCTTAAATTTTAATCGGGGAATGCTTGATTAAAGCCACTACTTCCAGTTCTTGAATTCACCCGTAAAGTCGCCCGATCCCGTGACAAGTCATAGGTCAGAGGATTAGGACTCCGGTCTAAGTTAGCGCGTCCTTCCCGTTGGAGCGTTTCGGTGGGGTATTTCGTCGCCAGTTGGCGAATCGCTTGAATGCGATCAGGAGTAGCTGGGTGGGTGTCACTGGCGGTCACACCTAAACGAGTTAACATTGTTTTAGCGGTTTGACAGCCTTGGGGATTAAAACCAGCCCGCACCATGTATTGATACCCCACCTCATCCGCTTCAAATTCTTGACGATGGCTAAGTTCGCGCCATTCTTTCTGAACTTGGGCTTCTTTTTCGGCGTAAATGGCTTGAATCCGTTCGAGGGCTGCATCAATGCGTCGCTGTCTGCTGCCTGCGATCGCACTTCCGAGGACATTAACAGCCGTTCCGAGAATACCCCCCCGCCCCACAACGCGCCCCGCACCGGAGGTCAGAGCATCCCCAATGGCTAGGGCTTCCAAATCCGCCTTTAAATCCTGCTCCTCAGCCACTACTTCATCAATCGCTTCCTGACGCAATTGCTCTAAAATGCGTTGTCGTTCTGCACTGCCTACCGCAATATGGTTCTGGGTATGGTGTGCCATTTCGTGACCGACCACACAGGCGATCGCATGGGGATCTCCATCCAAACGGTCTAATAGGCCACTATAAAAGGCAATTAAATTAATATCCGTCGCAAAAGCATTGACTTCATATTCGTCAGAAATATAGAGTCGCCAGGGCAAATTATCTAATTGATTGGCCCGAGCAATCCGTTCCACCACCCGGTAGAGCATAAAATAATCCTTCGAGAGTTCTTGCTCGGCCCGTTGAAAAAATGCCTCGGTGTTCGTCGTTGAAGCTTGAGCGATTAAGGATTTAGACCCCATTTCAACGGCTTGTACAGGATTAAACTGCGCCCCAGCCGTCTGAAGAGTCAGGAGGGAGAGAAGCGCAGAAAGTGAGAATTTCCAGTTCATCATGACCGTATAAATGCTAAATTCCCCCACAACCCTAGCACAAAAAAATCTCAGGTCTTGGGTGCTTGAGCTTGAATTCTAAGCTTGAGATTGCCTAATTCCTAATCTCTAAAGTCCGCAAACGATTGAGCGCGGCCGCTAATTCAAAGGGGCGAAATTCGCTCAAATTGCCCTGGGGATAAGGAGAGACAATATCTAGGCCCTCTTGGTCTAAATCCGCCATAACTTGCTCAATAATTGCGGCCAGGGTGCGCTTTTGATTCATATAGCGTTCCTTGGCATAAACTAAGGCTTTGGCGATCGCACGCAATTGACCCGTTTCCACAATTTGGGACACAGCGGCCAGATCAATTTCCTCCTCCCCAAAAGCCACCTCGTCCACATCCCGCACCTTCACTTTAACCGCCCGTTTGCCCTTACTGGGGTCAATACTAGCCCCTAGGGGAATGCGGGGGGTAATCGCACCAAAACGGATCCCTCCTTCCTCTTGACGGTGAGTCGCGTATTCTTGGGCAATGACTTTAGCCGCTTCGGTGACATCACTGGGGATAAAATTATCCATGGCAATCACCGTATCCGCCACATCAAAATAGTCCCCACTGCCGCCCATCACCAACACCGTAGACACCTGATAGTCGTGATACAGTTGCTGGATTTTGTCAATAAAAGGCGTAATCGGCTCCTTATCCTTTTGGATTAACTGCTGCATTCGGCGATCGCGGATCATAAAATTCGTGGCCGCTGTATCCTCATCCACCAGTAACACCTTAGCCCCCACTTCCAAGGCCTCCATAATATTCGCCGCTTGGGAGGTGCTACCACTAGCATTAGGAGTCGAAAATTGACGAGTCGAACGGCCTTGGGGTAATTGGTTAATAAACGGGGAAATATCCACCCCGGCAATACTGCGGCCATCTTCGGCCCGAATTTTCACCGCCCGAGGGTCTGTAATGACAAATTCTCGACCATCTTGGGGAATATGATTATAAACCCCCAACTCAATCGCCCGCAGTAGAGTAGACTTACCATGATATCCTCCCCCCACAATCAACGTAATCCCTTCAGGAATCGCCATCCCCGTCACAGTGCCACCATTAGGACAATCAAAACTCACTTGTAAACTGGGGGGAGATTGAAACGGAATCGCCTGCTCCTTCAGGGGACGGTCATCTACGCCACTCCGTCGGGGTAAAATTGACCCATTGGCCACAAAAGCCACTAGGCGCTGTTCGATTAAACACTGGCGAATAAAATCCGCATCCTCAGCGACTTCTACATGACGATGGATGGCCTGAACATTGAGATTGGCATATTTTAGCGATCGCTCCACAATATCCGGTATATCTTCACAGAGTAACTCCGCCGCCTGTCGTCCTAAAATCCGTCGGCCTTGGGCGGGTAATCCCACCACAAACCGTAATTCTACCCCCTCCTCATCAATCCAGGCCGCCGTTCGTTCTAACACCTCCTGACCCACCCCTGTGGCCGCAATCAAGCCACTTTTCCCCGTCCCTCGACGACTACTTAATTCTTTCGCCACCACCCCGAAACGGCGCGTTAAATAGTCTCTCAGGGCGACTTCCCGACTAAAGGAATTAAATAACTCTGGGGGGAATTGTGCGATCGCCATCGGCACCTGCACTCGCAACTCACTCGGAGCCGCAAAGGGATCCCCCTGTACATAGTCAATAATCAACGTAAAATCGGCAAAGGAATAGCTTCCTCGGATATCTTTATACGCCTTATAACTTGCCCCATCTAAATTTAAAAGCAAGGTGCGAAGAGTAGAAGCAGTAGCCATAGAAGGTTTAGTTAAAACAACACCTTGCTATTTTCCCAAAGAGTAGGATAAAAGGCAAAATAGAAAAGCCCCTTTCTCATTCCTCCTCACCATCCATCAATAACCCTTCCTCAGCCTCCCAAGCATCCACTTCCCCCTCCATCATCCCCAATTCCTTTTTCGCAAAGACTCGCCGCGCCCGTCGATCCAAAATTTTGATAATATTGGTTCTATCCTGCTTAATCGCCTCAATATCTTCCCTTTGAATTAAAACCATATAGTAGCGGGAAACATCCATCATACGATAGGCATACTGCAAAGCATCTCGGGTAAACTCTCCCGTCGTTACAATCATCACAACATCAGCCCCCGTAACGAAAGTCATACCAATTTCTTTCGCTAAAACTTCTACATCAACTCGCTTCGTATTTTTACACTGAATTTGCCAACGGTGATACACAAAACGATCCGATGCCGCCAAAACATCCACTTCCCCTTGACCCGTTTCATAATCCCGTTGCCGCCATTGAGTAAATCGTAAACTGGTTAGACGAATCATCCAAATAGCTAATAACTCCAACGCCTTTCCCTTAATCGATTTATCAGCATGATCTAAATCTTGAACCACATCCTCAAAACTACGATTGAGTTCCGTTGGCGAGAGTTCCGTTAAATCCGCCATAGACTCTAAAAGTTTAGACAGTAATTCTTTTTGCGCTTTAGCCGACAACTTGACCCGATTAGGTTTTGCTCCTCGCCCTTGAGTCGTTTTGTCCGTTTCAATCAGTCCAACGTTAACCAAAGGCTGAATAACTTCTTTAACAAAAGACTTACTCGGAAATCGAACCTTATAAACACTTCCCGTATATTTAACAATTTCATTCCAAGGGGTAAACTCAACAATACTCATTTGAAGCATCGCCAAGAGAAAATATTTCTGTGTTGAGGTAAGCGTATAAAGTTCATCAATATAATCCTTGTCAAGTTCTAAAATATCATAAACTGTATCCCAGTTAATCTCATAGGCTTTTTCAAACACCCCTGCCTGCTGTAACCATTGTCGCATTGTGCTAACATACACGGCATTAGGAGAGATAGAATACCCCATTTCTTGCAACTCATACTTGTTTAAATTTTTTAGAAATGGCATGACCCGATGGCCGTAATTTGGCCTGATAGCCATTTTTTAACAGATTTTGCATCGCCTCACTATAGGGGCGTAAAACCCGCTTATTGTTCGCTTTAGGATGGGGATCTTTCGAGAGCCACCAAATCGTATTCACAGCATCCTTAACTCGTTCACGACGCACTGTGACCCATTCAGCTGGGGTGGGAAGTTTTGCCGGATTGTACCAAAAAAGTTCTTGAGCTAGATAGAAACCGAGTCCTCCCTGATGGGTAGGTTTACACAGTTCAATCACTAATTCAAAATGGTAAAGGGAGCGCACTGGAACCCCTTTCTGCCAAGTTCCACCAATATCAATGAGAAGAGATCCTTTAGGTTTCAGAATGCGGTAAAATTGAGTAGCAAAGGGCTTAAACCATTGCATATAATCTTTAGCAGCAACATTGCCATATTCTTTTTTCCGTAATAAGGCAAAAGGGGGAGACGTACAAATGAGATCAATACTCTCATCGGGTAATTTTTGCATCAAGTCTAAACTATTCCCCCAATAGGCAGCACCTAAATGGGTTTGATAGTAAGGTTGGCAGTCGATTTTTGTTAAAGTCTCAAGAGGGGATAAGGTCGGCACAATAAATTTAAGTAACTACGTTGGGATTTTTAGCTCTCATTTTAGGCAATATCTGATTTCTTGTGAGTCACCCATTAACTGTAAATCGTGGGTCATAAATTAGCAAAGATTTTTCCTGCTGTTTCCTCATCACTCCTCATGAATTCTTGATTACTGTGCAGAAACCAGATTTAGGAGAATTAATAATTGATAATTGATAATTATTTTCGACTCCCCTACAAGCAGACTTTCTCAGCAAGCCTTAACTAGGATGGTTATATCATTCTCCTTAACGGTGACGGATATAATCGTAAACTCCTACATAGGCTGTTCCGGGATGATTCCAAGAATAATCATAGGTCATGCCTTGCTTCACCAATTGACGAAAATCTTTGGGTTTTTTATACCATAAATCAATCGCCCGATCCATTGCTGATTCTAACGCTTGATTATCGGTTTGATAGAACACATAACCATTGCGTTCTTCTTCCGGTTTATATTGTTCATAATCCCGATCAAAAACTGTGCTGACTAATCCTCCAACACCTCGCACCACAGGCACAGCACCATAGCGTAGCCCAATCATTTGGGTCAGACCACAGGGTTCATAATTACTCGGCACTACGATAATATCGGCGGCCGCATAAATGAGGTGAGATAGTTCTTCATTAAAGCCCAATTCTAAATGACAATCTGGATTATCATTTAAAAAGCTTTTTTCGTGAGCAAACCAAGAGTTAATTCCCGGTTCTGTCGCTGAACCTAATAACACAAACTGCGCCCCTTTATGAAGAGCATAATAAATTGCATGGTGAACTAAATGCACGCCTTTTTGTTCATCTAAGCGTCCAATAAACGCGACTAAGGGTTTATTATCATGTCCTAACCAAAGTCGTTCCCGTAAGGCTTTTTTATTCATTAACTTGCCTTTGAGGTTAGTGGGGCTGTAGTGGTAGGGAAGATACCGATCGGATTCAGGACTCCAGACATCATAATCAATGCCGTTGAGAATCCCGCCAAACTTATGCTGGTGTTTTCTGATCGTCTCGCCTAAACCATAGCTGATATCAGTATGATGGGCTTCCCAAGCGTGGTGAGGTGAGACGGTATTGAAATAATTAGAGTAAACAATCCCCCCTTTCATTAAATTAATGGCAAAGGGGTTAAAATTATCCCGTAAGCGCTCGTAATCAAAGTAATAGGTTTCGCGATTTAATCCTGTTGCCCAGAGGATATTTGTGCCTGCAATCCCTTGATGTTTAAAGTTGTGGATGGTGTAACAAACCCGTTGGGTGTCCATGCCATGATATTTATAAATCTCATAAAGCATGACGGGTAATAAACCTGTTTGCCAATCATGACAGTGAATCACATCGGGGTGCTTATTGGTTTTCAGGAGGAATTCTAAAGCGGCTTTACTAAAAAAGGCAAACCGTAAATGATCGTCCAAACAGCCGTAATAACAACCCCGATTGAAAAAGTTATCGGGGGAGTGAGGTTCAATAAAGAAACATTGCCGTCCATAGACCCAGCCGCAATACACTGTACAGGGAATTGCCCCGTCGTACCAGTTGACGGTCAAGTTGGCATAGGCTTCGTGGAGTCCCCAAATATGGTCATAGCGCATAGAATCATACTTGGGGAGGATGATTTCCACGGCATGACCCCGCATCTCTAGTTCTCGACTCAAGCCAAAGACCACATCCCCTAAGCCACCCGCTTTGATGACTGGAGCGCATTCTGAGGCAACCTGAACAATGTACATACTCACTCCTCAACTGTTTGCTGGACGAATTTCGCCTTTACAATTTTTTATATTTTTATAATGTATTACAGAGAATGCCGCAAACCCTAAAGAGGGACAGTAAATTGTAAAAAGTTGGTTTAGGGTGGAGCAGGATACTGTCTCGCAATTTAGAACGATGGGTCAATCTTACGAACTCGGTAGTTTACAGGATGAGCAAGACTTTCAGCGCTTGGGGGATATTCTCTGTCAATCCTTCCGGGTGTTAAAAAGCGATTGGTTAGATTATTCTCGGATCATTGGTTTAGAGAACTTTCGGGTTTTGCGAGGGGGGCAGGGAGTTGTCGGGGGCTTGGTGGTGTATCCGATGGGGCAGTGGTGGGGGGGGGAATGCCTGCCGTTGGCGGGGATTGCGGCGGTGGGGATTGCCCCGGAGTATCGGGGACAGGGGGCGGCAAGGTGTTTGATGGAACAGACGTTACGGGAGGTCTATGAGCGGGAGTTTCCCTTGTCGGCACTCTATGCGGCTACTCAGCCGTTGTATCGGAGTGTGGGCTATGAACAGGGGGGAACTCGTTGTTATTGGCAGGTGCCCTTAGAGGGCTGGGCGGGAATTCAGGGCTGCTTGCCGATGGTCCGGTTGGCGGATGAGGAGATTTTAGGGCATTGTGAGGGGGTATATCGGCAGTTTGCGGCGCGTTGTTCGGGGTATTTGGAGCGACATCCGGCCCTGTGGCAGATGATTTTACATCCGCAACAGGGGTCAGCTTTTGCCTATGGGGTGGGGGAGGTGGGAGCGCTACAGGGTTATATTGTGTTTAGTCAGCGATCGCAGACTGCGGAACGGATTCTGGATATTTGCGACTGGGCAGCCCTGACGGATGAAGCCCAGCGCACTCTCTGGCATTTTCTCTCCCTCCATCGCTCCCAGTTAGAATACTGTCGCTGGTATGGGAGTGTGATTGAGCCGCGTTTAGCTTTGTTGCCGGAACAATCGGCTCAAATCCTCTCTAGTGAGTTGTGGTTTTTGCGCATTGTTAATGTGCCGTTAGCCCTTGAATTGCGCTCCTATCCCTCCCTGATGACAACGGAGTTACATTTAGCCATTGAGGATCCGATTATTGAGGAAAATCAAGGCTGTTTTGTGTTGGAAGTGGCGGGGGGGAAAGGACGGGTGAAACGGGGCGGACGGGGGAGTTTACGGTTAAAAATTGGCAGTCTCGCGCCGTTGTATAGTGGGTTATATAGTGCGGCACAATTGAGTCAGCGTGGGCAGTTGGAGGGGGAGGAGGCTGAGATTGCGATCGCTTCTCAAGTCTTTGGGTCTTCCCTGCCTGCTATGCCTGATTTGTTTTAATGGAGTGTTGATATTGATTCCCTAGCCCTTCTTCCTATCCCCCCTAGCCCCCCTTGGGAAGCAGGAAGGGGGGAATAATAGACCCTTGCCAGCCTAAATCACCCGCTCATTGCCCCCATCAATAGGAATCTGGGCGGCCGTGGTTTTGGCGAATAAATCCCCGCACATTTCGGCCACTAATTCGGCGACGGAATGGCTGGTGACTTCTACCCCTAAAATATTATTGGTTTTATAGGCTTCTACCGTTAAACCGTAATGTTGCGCTCGATTGGCTAACACTTCTTCCGTCCAGATTTGGGTATCAAATACCCCGTTAGGATGGACAGAATTAAGGCGAATTTTATCTTTCCCCCACTCCAACGCGGCCACCCGCATCAGTTGATTTAAAGCCGCTTTCGAGGCAGAATAGGCCGCTGCACCAGGGCCGGGGGCGGGGACATTTTTAGAGCCAATGACCACCACTCGACCGCCTTGGGGAGCGAGTTTGAGGTAGGGGTGCGCTTCCCGCATGAGGGCCAAATTGGCATCTAGGTTAATGGACAGGACTTTGCGCCATTCACTATCGCTGAGATTGGCGATCGCACATCCCCCCGGAAAAATCCCCGCATTCAGCACCAACATATCCATTCCCCCAAAGCGCCGAACTCCTGTTTCTAGCGCCTGCATCACCTGATCCAAATTTGTCACATCACAGGTCACACCACAAAAATCAGGACGTTCCCAGAGAGACTCAATGGCCGGATTGAGATCCAAGCCCACTACTGCCGCCCCCCGTTTTAACAGAGACTCCACACAAGCTTTCCCAATCCCAGAAGCCGCCCCCGTCACCCAGGCCACCTCCCCAGTAAAGGGGGGAGGATTGCCGCCCTTACGGAGTTTCGCCTGTTCTAAGTCCCAATATTCCACCGCGAAAATGTCTTTAGCCGGGAGCGCTTGATAGCCCCCCAACTGGGTGGCGGCGGCGATAATATCCATCGTGTGGTCATAAATATCCCCTACAATGGTCGCCTCTTTAATCGTTTTTCCCACGGTACAGAGGCCCCATTCCGGGTCTAAAACCACTCGGGGGATGGGATCTAACATTTTCAACTCGGCGCTGGCGTGGGCGCGAAAATAGCCCTCATAGGCGGCTGTGTAGGCGGCAATATCTCGCCCCACGAGAGGTAAACGTTTAGTGCGAATCACATGATCTGGGGTAGCCGGGCCCTGTTGAGAGATGCTCCCAAGATCCTCCCGTTGGGCAAAGTGGAGGGTTTTGGCCGTGCGGGTGGTGGAGAGAATCACAGGAAAGCCAGCCCCTTGGGAAAGTTGCCCTCGGAAAGCGGCTAAATCTGGGGCGAGGGCGGTTTCTGGCACATCTTGAGTCACCGGGGCGAGGGTTCCCCCCTGTTGGGTAATATAATCCTCCGCCCAACTGACTAACTCAATCATTCGTTCGTAGGATTCTTGGGCGGTTTGCCCAAAGGAAAAAATTCCATGATTCATGAGTACCATGCCAATGGTTTGGGGGCCGGCCTGGGCTTGGAAGCGTTGCGCACAGTCTCGGGCGAGATCAAACCCCGGCATAACGTAGGGAATAATCACAACGCGATCGCCATAAATCTCCCGTACCCGCTCTAATCCTGTAGCCGTATTCGTGACCGTGATCACCGCATCGGCATGGGTATGATCCACATACTTGTAGGGGAGGATAGCATGAAGAATCGTCTCCACCGAGGGAGAGGGAGCCGTTGCCCGCGTCATTTGGGTTTTTAGCTCATTCACCATCTGAGGGTCGGAAAGCTGCTCTAATTGAGCTAATTTGAGCAAGTGGGGCATCCGCACCGGAGCAAACCCCGCCTCTTGGATAGTCGCCAAATCCCACCCACTCCCTTTAACATAGAGTATGTCCTCTTCTTCCCCCAGTAGGTTTTTCTCCCGTACCTTGACGGAAGTATTGCCTCCCCCATGCAGCACTAAAGACGGCTCTCGTCCCAACAGTTGAGAAGTATAAACCCGTAACGCTAAATCCGTTTGATATTGTGCCGCTTCTTCGGCCGTCCAAAGACTTTGCATAGAACCCCTTTGTTAAATCAGATTTGCCCTTAGTATTTCATATTCAACGATGAAAAAAACACAAATTCCCTCCTTTATCGTTCCCCCTAACACAACCGTCTCCCTCAGCAAAGATTATCGGACGGATTTTACTCCCCCGGGTCTGAAAAAACGAGAGGGGAGAGCATTGCTGGCGCAAATTGTCGAGAAGCTTTCCGACTTACAGGGCAGACTCTACGCCCAAGATACCTATGGGGTTTTGATTTTATTTCAAGCCCTAGATGCGGCCGGGAAGGACAGCACCATTAAGCACGTCATGTCTGGGATTAATCCCCAAGGCTTTCAGGTATTTAGTTTCAAACAACCGTCAGCCGAAGAGTTAGATCATGATTATTTGTGGCGTTATTTTAAGGCCTTACCGGAACGGGGACGCATTGGTATTTTTAACCGTTCTTACTATGAAGATGTGTTAGTGACTCGGGTTCATCCTGAGTTAATTGAGAAGCAGAAATTACCCCCTCTTGCTAAGGGGGATGGCATTTGGGAGCGGCGTTTTCGACAGATTAATAATTTTGAACAGTATTTAGTTGAAAATGGGATTGTGGTGATTAAGTTCTTTTTGTATGTGTCGAAAGAAGAACAAAAAAGGCGATTTTTCCGACGTATTGAACGGAAGGATAAAAACTGGAAGTTCTCGGAAAATGATGTGAAGGAACGGGCTTATTGGGATTCTTACATTTATGCTTACGAGGAGGTGTTTAACTACACCAGCACAGAATTTGCCCCTTGGCATATTATCCCGGCGGATCATAAATGGTTTTCTCGCCTCACGGTGGGTCAAATTATTTATAATTATCTAGCTCGTTTAGATTTACATTATCCTGTGGTAACGGAGGAACATAAAAAACATATTGCTCATGCTCAAAAGATGCTAGAACAAGAGCCAGACTGATAAGATTTAGGTAATAGGTAATAGGGAATAGGTAATAGGGAATGGGGAATAGGGAATGGGGAATAGGTAATAGGGAATAGGTAATAGGGAATAGGTAATAGGGAATAGGGAATAGGTAATAGGGAATAGGGAATAATTGTCAATTGTCAATTATCAATTCCCCTCTCCCCTGCTCCCCTGCTCCCCTGCTCCTTAACTCATCGAAGAGGCTTGAACGTCTGCTAAGGAAGGGGCTTCATAGAGGGGGATTTGTTCATCAATATTCCCCTCACAATCGGCCCAAATTAAAGACACTTGACAGACTTGTTGATTTTCTAACCGCACGAGGGAAAAATTACTCAGACGGTCACTTTGGGAGGGGTTAAATAGGGGGGTGCGGGTGCGAATGCGGGGAACCGAGGCGGCATTGAGATAAACAGTATGATGGCGTTTTTGAATGGGGGTGCGTAGGCGTGCTTTGGTGTGGCGTAGATGGTGGTGCATATGGCCGAAGGTGACGAGGGGGATTTTTTTGCCGATGGTTTGGGTATGTGCGATCGCCTCCGCCAAATCAGGATCGCCGAAATCCCCACCCAACGGTTGCCAATCCCGTCCACAAATATCCTCAGCGCGATCGCCTAAACCCAAAGGTCCATTATGAGCCAAAAAAATCACCGTCTCGCAAGCCGTCCCCTGAGCCGCCGCCATGATACACTGAGCCGACTGACGAAAATTCTCAATCCCGTAGCGTTCCCGATAAAAACGGTCATTTTTCCAATCCTGACCTCCCCAACTAAACGGACGACTCCCCACCACCGACACCCCCAACTGGGGGAAATCCCGTTTCCCAAAACCGACATGAGCCTCCCCCAGTAAGTCTAATTGGGCTTGTACCCGGTCTTCTAGACGATGATCATAGGGAGACTTCTTACGGCCCCATTCCGAGGCTGTGTACCACGCATCATGATTGCCCAAAATCGCCGCATAGGGAATCCGCAGTTGCGCAATCCGACCCACCACTTCGAGGGACTCATTGCCAAAATCCCCCACAAATAACGCCAAATCGACCCCCAAATGCTCTAGAGCCTCATTATCCTCCATTTCCCACTGCTCATGAATATCTCCAATCACCGCAATGGTTAAAGATTGAGGAACTCCTTGCCTAGACTGTAACCCGTGACTCATGTTGATCATGATTTTTCCCCCAGTGCATCGCCTCTCTACGCAAATCAAAATCCTAACGCATTCAGGGTGAAATTGTCCTGTTGTGGGGAGAGGGGGAATCAGGTTCGTAGTTGCGCTTGGGCGCCAAATTAGGTTCGTAGTTGCGCTTGGGCGCCAAATTAGGTTCGTAGTTGCGCTTGGGCGCCAAATCGGGAATCGGGAATCAGGAATCGGGAATCAGGAATCGGAAATAATTCTCAATTCCCTCTTCCCCCTCACCGATTAGGAGGGCGATTAGGCGGGGAACTAATCATCCCTTGTAACGTACCAATTAAGACAGACAGCGCCTTATCTTGGGCGGCTAACTTGGATTCTAGTTGCTGTAACTGGGTTTTGAGTGCGGCAATATCTTGAGTATTGGTGGTTAAATCTTCGGTCAAATTTTCGGGGATTTGAGTTTGGAGCGATCGCATCACCTGTTCAATTTCCCCTAAACGCGCTCCCTCAATCTGTTCAATACGCAACCGTTGAGTCGTTAACTCACCCTCATACAACGCCATTTGATGCTGGGCCTGTCTGAGATGAACCGTAGTCCAAGCTAAACCCGCACTGAAAGAGGCGATCGCACCCACCAACAGCCCCGTCAACCACCACAGCCGATTTTTCAGCCTCGTCAATTGCCGACCATAATAATCCGCATCAGACAACGAGACTAACTTTAACTCCCATAACTCTTGGGACAAATCATCCACCGTCTTCTCCCCCAAGGGAGGCGCTTCCCGCATTGCTGTAGGAATATAGGGTGCATTCGGTTTAAGACTCCGTCGCCGTTCCTCCAACGACAACAACTGAGGAGAGCGAGAACGATTTTCCCTCGACTCCTTAGACGGTAACGCCTCCAACTGGGACGGATGACGCGCCAACTCCGACAAAACCGCCACCACATCAGACACCGCCACATATTGCCCCAGATCCAATTGATGTTCCGTTAAATCCGGATCCATACCCTGTCTCGACCGATAGGTTTCCTCCTGAATTGCCATCTTGACCCCTTACCTTTTAAAAGTTTAACTATTCGACTCTTCGGAAGAATTACCCTGGGGTTCACCACGGAGTTGGTGACGACCATTACGAATCACCCGCAACATATCCGTCAATTGTTGTTCAATGCGAGTCAGTACCGCATCGGCATAATCATCCGCCCCATCTTGAATATCCTCACACTCATCAATCACCACCTGACGCATTTGCTCCAACTCCTGCATCGCCTGCATCCGCATCTGCTCAATTTCCCCCAGAGTTTGACGTTGCAACTCCTCACACTCTTGAGCCACCTGTTGGCGAATTTGGGCCGCCTCCATTTCTGCTTGACGGATAATCCCCATTTCATCCAACAGTTGAGCCGCCCTCACCTGAGCCGCCTCAATAATATCTTGAGCGTACTCCTCAGCTTGCAGTAGAATTTCTTCCTTTTGACGGAGAACCTCCACCGCCTCCTCAAAAGCGCGAGGGAGATTCATCCGGATTAAGTCCAGTTGATCTAACAACTGTTCCTCATCCACCACCGTTTTCCGAGTGAAGGGAATACGGGGATTGTCGAGGATTAACTCCTCTAAACGGTTTAACTCCGCCTGTACGTCAAATTCAACACCTTGATCAGAATTCACAATTTCCGGCTCGTTGTAGTCACTGAACTCATCGTACTCGACACTGCTCCGGGGGGGGTCTTGTTGTAGCATTGGTAGATATTATGAGCAACATTCTCGGGGACAAGGTGATCAATCGCGCCGCCAAACTGAGCGACTTCCTTCACCACACTACTACTTAAAAAACTATACTGGTTCGATGTCGCCAAAAAAACGGTTTCGATTTCGTCCATGAGGGTTTTATTAGTATGCGCCATCTGGAGTTCTTTCTCAAAATCCGATAGCACCCTCAGACCGCGCAATAAGGCTGTCGCCCCCTGTAATCGGGCATATTCTACCGTTAAGCCATCAAAACTGTCGATCTCAATATTGGGGATGTGTTGAGTACAGATCCGAATCTGCTCTATACGTTGACTGACGGGGAAAAGGGGCTTTTTGCTGGGATTGCAGAGGACAGCCACCACGACGGAATCAAATAATTTTGATCCACGTTCAATAATATCAAGGTGTCCTAGGGTAATGGGGTCAAAGCTACCGGGATAAATGGCTCTCACAGGGGTATTCTAGGGTAAATCGCGTACTTTGATCATTCTACCGCCCCTCGGTTGAGGGGGAGCAGCCTGCTTTTTCACCGAATCAATAAGATGGAAACACCCTTTTACGACCTGTTAATCCGCAATGGGAGACTGTTGGGAGAGTCCCAACTCATGAATATTGGCATTGTGGGGGGACAAATTAGCACCATTGCGCCCCATCTGCCCCACCAAGCGACGGAAACCATTGATGTACAAGGAAAGTTCGTCTCCGCGCCCTTTGTGGAGTCTCATGTCCATCTCGACTCAGCCCACACCGCTGGGGAGCCTCGTTGGAATGAAAGCGGCACTTTATTTGAGGGGATTCAAATTTGGGGCGATCGCAAACAAAATTTAACCCGAGAAGATGTCAAAGATCGCGCCCTCAAAACTCTGCGCCAACAGGCCAGCCAAGGGGTGTTATGGGTGCGTAGCCATGTAGACATCAGTGAACCGGGTTTAAACGCCTTAAAAGCCCTGCTAGAGGTGCGAGAAGCGGTTAAAAGTTGGATGACCCTACAAATTGTCGCTTTCCCCCAAGATGGCATTTATAGCCGCCCTGAGAATGAGCGATTATTAGAACAAGCCCTAGAGATGGGAGCCGATGTGGTGGGGGGGATTCCTCACTATGAACTGACGCGAGAAGATGGGGTGAAATCCGTTGAGCGGGTGTTTGAACTCGCTCAAAAATATGATTGTTTAATCGACTTCCATTGTGATGAAATTGACGATGATCAATCCCGTTTTTTAGAAGTCGTTTCCGCCTGTGCCATTCGGACAGGTTTAGGGGAAAAAGTTACGGCGAGTCATACCACAGCTTTTGGGTCTTATAATAACGCCTATGCTTATAAATTAATGGGCTTTTTAGACCGCAGTCAAATTAATTTTATTGCTAATCCTTTGATTAATATTACCCTACAAGGTCGGACGGACACCTATCCCAAACGGCGAGGCGTAACCCGAGTTAAGGAGCTTTGGCAACGGGGGTTAAATGTTAGTTTAGGCCATGATTGTATTCAAGATCCTTGGTACAGTTTGGGAACGGGAAATATGTTAGAAGTGGCAAACATGGCTGTTCATATTTGTCAAATGACCGGACGTTCTGAGATTAATGCTTGTTATGATATGGTGACAAAAAATGGGGCAAAAACTCTGAATTGTAGTGCAAGTTATGGGGTGGAAGTCGGGAAACCTGCCAATTTAATTGTTTTGGATGCGGAAAGTCCCTATGAGACGATTTGTAAACGGGCAACGGTGGTTTATGTGGTAGCTCAAGGCAAGTTATTAGCGACGACAACGGCTCCTCAAGTCAGGTGGTTAGGCTAATTTATGGTTCTAAAAATAGAGTATTAGGCAAAACTTTAAAGGGCTGATTCCGACTTTCCCATGAGCAAATTAATAAGTAAAGCTGCGTCTTGTAAAAATAGGCTTCTTCATAGGCAAGCCGTAAATTACGTTCAAGGCGACTGGGTTCAATATCAGCAGCTTGAGCAGAGCCAATTGCCTTACGCAAACCCAGAGATAATATTTCTACGAGGTGATGACCACAACAAACTTGCCAAGGATCATGGCTATCATTTTTTTGGGTGGTGAGACGTTGTTGTAAATCCTCATTTTTCAAAGAAAATGCTTGAGATTTATTCTTGACTTCTTGAATCAGTTTAGCTTCGTCAATTTTTAATGTTTGCTCATTAATAAATCGACTAAATATCAGTCCATTAAAACTTAAGTTTAATGCGTCCAGTTGAGAAATCCAGAGAAGATATCCAATCGGCATTCCAGCTTCAAGCAATGCTGTTCTAATATCTTGACCAAACTGAGCAAGCTTCTGCTCTGAACCTAATTCAGCCAATACTTTATCAAGAGCCAAAGATTGAAGTAACATTGTTTCTAAATCATGAGTATCTGTACCCAGCAGATTAGGGGTACTTTGTGAGGGAACTTGGATATGATCAAAATCCGCATCAACAACAGCTAAAATGCCTTGAAACTCTGAGCCTTCTAAGAGAATTAAAACCTCAATTACTCTCTGCTTACCCGGAATACTATTTGTGATAACTGTACAGTTTTTTTTGTCAATAAAGCGTTCATAAAAAACTTTATCGGAGCTGCCTTCAACTAATAGAAATGCACCGGAAAAAGTGCTACGACGTAACCGAATTGCATTAGCTTCACGGTCTGGAGAAAGATACTCCCTCATGGTTCTGGTCCCTTGAGTTCCACAGTCAAATCCCAACGATCTTGAATGATATCTGGGGAGTGAGTCGCCATTAAAATATCCAAATTTGCCAGTTTTGTAATTTCTTGCAGATCCTTTAAAAACTGGGCTTGCCATCCCACATGAAGGGATAGTTCAGGTTCATCAATTAACACGAGGGAATTCGGTTTAACTTTAAACAGCAATTCATAGAGTAAAACTAACTCATGCTGTTCGCCGGATGATAAATCCGTTGGGGAAAGAGTTTCGCAATTTGAGGTTGTGGGGCGATAACGGGTCTTAAAAATAAAGCCCTTTTCTTTATTGAAACTCATCTCTTTGTAAGAATAGGAAAACTTAGTATTGACGATTCTCCTTAACAGTTCAATTTTACGAGCAATTTCACTAAAAACGCTCAATTTTTTTTCTACGTCTTCAACATAAACAGACAAAATATTCTTAGTGCTTTCATCGATCAACTGTGGGTTAATTTGAAAGTCGGAGTTTTCGTCTTTATCTAATAAACCAACTTCTATGAGACGAGAGCGAGTTGCTTCGAGTTCATTCAGTTGATGGCGAAGTTGTTCATCTGTCACTTCAGGAGATGGTTGCTGTTGCACTACCCTAACCGGAAATGTTCGATCGAGAGACTGGGAAGTTGTACCATACTCAGCGAGTTTAGATTGAATCAGTTGCGCAATCTCTTCAGAGTAGGCGGAAACTGTGGGTAACATGGACGGGTTTCCATAGTATAATCGTGAGGAAGGACTGGAAACAAGGTTTAATAGCCTTTGAGACTCAATTAAGCGAAGATGAATGGCTTGCTTTAAGTTTTTTAGCCATTCAGGTTCTTCTCGTAATTTTGCTTTGGAGGGAAGAATATCCTCAAATCGCTCAATAACATCATTTAAAGAAAGGATCTCACCTGTGGTAAGATATCGCCAGCTTTTAGCTCCTACTCGGCGGATTTCGGGAATTATGTCATCTAAAATATCGATGGGAAAATCTAGATTAGCAGTGTTGTTTGTCGCTTTTAATAGAAAGGAAACTTTCTCTTTTTCCTGTTCGTAAAATTCGATTTTTATAGGTTCTTTTGTCTTAGCTTTTTGCACTCCTTCCGGGTTTTTCCAAATCTCAACATAGCTGCCATTATCGAAATCAACGCGGAATTTAGTAAATGGAATTGTTCTAAAGACTGAATACTGAGAGTTAAAGAAGCCATTGAGCATTCTTAGGATTGCTGTTTTACCAAATCCATTAGGCCCGTGAATGATTGTGATTCTTTCATGGGTGTTTAATGGAATAATATGGTCAAAAATTCCAAATAGTTCACTAACAGAGATTTGCTTAATTTTCATAGGTTTTGAATCAAAAGCCCTAGGTTTGCTAGCTTAAATGGTCATGATTCCTAAGTTTAATCAACGGCAATTTCAACGCGACGATTGCGTTGACGATTGACTTCTGTATTGTCTAATACGAGGGGGCGAGTTTGACCGTAACCAATGGCAACCCAACGGTAACGACCGCGTAATTCACTGGCTAAATATTGCCGGACGGTGTTGGCCAGTTGAAAGGAGAGTTCCCGACTTTCTTCTAGGGAGGTTTGGGAGTCGGTATGGGCGGCGATGCGGATGGTGGAGCGAGAATGAGGGCTGAGGTCGTTGATGATGCTGTCTAATAATAAACTGCCTTCGGGGGAAAGCTGGTTGTTGTCGTTGAATAAGACATCGTTGGGTAGGGTGACTTTGAGTTTGCGACCGGGGAGGGGGGGTAAGTTGCCGGGGAGGATGAGGGTGGGGATGGGGGCGGGAGGGGGAAGGGTTTGGGCTTTGTCTTGGAGGGATTGTAAGCGTTCGGGGAGGGTTTGGTTGAGGTTGGGGGAAATGCCAAGTTGGGTTTCAAGTTGGATGATGCGATCGCGAATTCGATTCCACTGTTGAGATAAGGCCATGATTTCCCCTTGAATCTGTTCCGGGGTGGGGGGGCGTTGGCTATCATCGAGGGGGGTTTCTTGGGGCAGACGACGGGGTTCTCCCCAACGAGTGACACCTTCCCACCACCGCAGAAGGACGGGTTTGGGGGCGGGGGGTTGGGGGTTGGCGATCGCAAAAATAATCCCTACAATAGCAGCAAGCCCTCCGGCCAACAGCAGCAACAGAACACGGACAGTAAACCCCGTCAATCCAGACCTTTGAGGCGGTTCGGGGCTATCGTCGAAGTCGGGATCAAATGGTTCAAAAGATTCGGTCACGGTTCGGTTTGTCCTTCTGGTGGGTGATTGTCTGGTTTCTTGCTGTACCTTAGCAAATTCTGTCCCCCTCTCGTTGAACCTTTTGACACTCTCAGGTCTAAAGACGCTGAGATTCTTGAATAGCCCAAAGATTAAGCTTCAAAGGCGTAGTCAAAACACCTCTACTGATTCCACTCAGGTCAAGCCCCAGTGTTACCGCTACCTTTCTTAGGATATTGGAAGCACCATTACAATCAGCGTTGATTAAAGAACCGTCTGCTGACTGAAACAATCCTCTTCTAATACGCTTACCTGAAGATTTCCATTCATCGGGTTTTTCACCATATACAGGAATTTCGTCAGCATCTAAAAAACTGGATTGAGAAGTATAGCTTTCTTCGGTTTCAACCAACTGAATACCGTATAAAGAACACAGTTGTTGAATCCTATCCTTCAATCTCCCTGTTGGGATTTGAACGAAACTTTGATTGTTTTTGTCCCCTAAGTTAACCTCCTGTTTTTGTCCTTGATTCCATCCAAAGACGATTGTTCCAATTTTGTTTTTTAGACAGTGATTAATCACCAGTTTAGCCGCTTTATTGATGGCGTCTCGCATTTGGCGATTCCGTTTCTCCGTCAACAAAGCTAGACGGTTAGACCAAAAGCCATTGGGCTTATCAGTCATTAATTTGGCAACTTGTTTGTTGTACCATTGGTTGATGGATTTTAGGCGTTTACCATCAATAATAAAATTAGTGCCAACAGTGCTTACTCCTGTCAACCAATTGTTGATGCCATGATCTAATCCTAGTGCGTGTAATTGATCAAGATGCGTCTCTATCGGTTCGGCAGTATAGACAAATTCAGCGTAAAAACACTTATTACGGGGCAGAACACGCAGTTCTTTGATTTTTTTGAAATCAAGATTAGAAGGCATGGGAACAAAAAACTCACTAAGTCCAAACCATGCTTTTGTTTGTCTGCCTAGTGGCAATCTTATCTGTCTGTCAACTAATTTTAGACAACGGCGGGGGAAGGAAACAACCTGATACCCACTTCTTCGATAATTCGGGATTCTAGGTCTTTGTTCTAGTTCACCATTCTTGAACTTTGAAAGCAATTTAGCAAAAGAGCTAATTGATTCTCCTACAGATAGGCAAGTTTGAACAGCCGCTTCAGAAGAGAGTGCCGAAAAGTGACGGTTTTTTCCCATTTCATTAACAAGATCAAACCCAGACACAAACCGATGACTCTTAAACCAGACCTGACGAGCGTAATAGACCGCACAGTTATGCAGTTTATTTGACTCAGAGCAGATATATAGCTAGTCCTAATGAGACGTGAACTGTGGGCTATTGTCCTAGTTGAATTGCAGGCGAACCTTTTTAGCACGACTCAGATAGGTTCGCTATATTCCAATACCCCCTTTAACTCTTTACTAGGGTGTAACAGGACTTGTTGTACCCCCATTACTTTTTTGGGCTTTGTCACTTGCTCGACCAATTTAGTTGACTACTCAAGCCTAAGAAATTACAGTTGATGTGTCAAGGATAATCGACGCTCCTCACCTTGTTATCAAGGCATTTAAGGGAAGGTCAAGTCATCATCTCAGCCAAGAATTTCCTCATTTATTGAAGTTACCTAGCCTGTGGACAAGTAGTTATTTCGTTAGCACAGCAGGTAATATTAGTAGTGAAACGGTCAAAAAATAGATCGAAGACCCTCATCATGCGATAAATTAAAAGAACACGGGGAATAAATTCCCCTGAGTCGTTTTTCCTCTCAGGTCTAAAGACACTGAGTTTCCAAACTCCCACCCTTTTCTTATGAGTCTAGCTACTCCTGCCAAAACGGTTGTTTTTGAAATGACCCATGTCTCCAAAACCTATCGCATGGGAGAAGTCACGGTAGAAGCCCTAAAAGATGTGAATTTAAACCTCCGAGAGGGGGAGTTAGTCGTATTATTGGGACCGTCGGGAAGTGGTAAGTCCACTCTGTTGAATATTTTGGGGGGGTTGGATACTCCCTCATCGGGGAAAGTCCGTTTTCGCGCTCGCGCAGCGTCTCGGAATGAGACTTACGATTTAACCTCGGCCAGTGAAGCGGCCTTAACTCGCTTTCGCCGGGAGTGTGTGGGTTTCGTCTTCCAATTTTATAATCTGATTCCGAGTTTAACGGCCCGGGAAAATGTCGCTCTCGTGACGGAAATTGCACCCCACCCCCTCCACCCTAAAGCGGCATTAGGATTAGTGGGCTTAGAACATCGGGTGGATCACTTTCCCGCTCAACTGTCGGGAGGAGAACAGCAACGAGTGGCGATCGCCCGGGCCATTGCTAAACGGCCTCAAGTCTTGCTCTGTGATGAACCGACTGGAGCGCTGGACTACCGCACCGGAAAGTTAGTTCTCCAAGTCATCGACCGCATTAACCGGGAACTCGGCACTACCACCGCCATTATTACCCACAATGCAGGGATTGCGGCAATGGCGGATCGGGTGATTCACATGAGAAGTGGCGAAATTACCCACATTGATGTCAACACCCAGAAAGTTCAGCCCGATGATCTAGAGTGGTAATTCCCGGGGGCAGGGAATTGATAATTGATAATTGATAATTATTTCCGACTCCCGACTGGGCGCCCAAGCGCAACTACGAACCTGACTCCTGATTGGGCGCTAAAGCGCAACTACGAACCTGATTCCCCCTCTCCTAACGGGGTGCGACTAGGGTTTCATGTTGAATCTGTGCGGAGGGGTGCAGAATGACCTGATCTCCCTCGGATACCCCCTCCCGAATGACGGCGGCAAATTCTCCCCGTTGTCCTACTTCGACGGGGGTTTTTACGGCTTTGCCTTCTTCCACCACAAAGGTACACCATGCTTGCTGTTCACAACGGAATAAGGCGCTAATGGGGAGGGTTAAAACATCTTGAGCATCCCAGACGACTATTTTGGCATCGACGCGGTAGCCATCCCCTAACTGGGGGGGAGGATTGAGGATATCTGCAATCACATTGACGCGCTGTTCTTCTACGCCTAAAGCGGATACCTTGGTAAAGGCGGATGGTTCAAGATAACGGACTTGGGCGGTGAGGGGTTGTTCTCCGCCCCAATGTTCTAAGATGATTTGGTTGCCGGGTTGAATGCGCACGGCATCACTGGAGAGGACATCAATCACCAGTTCTAATTGTCCGGTGTTGCCTAACTCAAGGATGGGAGTTCCGGCGGCAATGTGGCGATCGCTTTTTTCTAAAATGCGCAACACTTGACCGGATACGGGGGATTTAATCACTGTTTGTATGGCATCTTCGGTTAAGCGGGTGAGTTCGGCTTGTACGCTGGCAATTTGGGCATCATAGACCCGCAGTTGATAGTCTGGATCCCGTTGTTCGGCTTGTAAACGGGTGATTTCGGCTTGTTGGGCGGCGATATCGGTGGTAATGCGATCGCGCTCTCGTTCGGCAACGGTGACATCTTGGCGACGGGTATTTTCCGCTAGTTCGGCTTCTTCTAACTGTTGTCGGGGTAAGGCTCCACTGGTGACTAATCCGGCGATACGCTGACGATCTCGGGTGGCTTGGTCTAAATTGGCCTTGGCTTGTTCTACTCGGGCTTGGGCGGCTTGTTTTTGGGCTTCTAGGCCGCTAATTTGCGATCGCACCTGAGCCAGTTCTTCCTGTTTGGGGCGTAGGGTAGCCACTCCCTCCCGTTGGGCTTGAAGTTCCTGTAAGCGTGCTTGGGAGGATCTCACTTGGGATGTGAGGGGGAGGGGATCAATACGAGCAATAACTTGACCTTGTTGAATGCGATCGCCCTCATCCAGTTGCACCCGGCGCAAATTCCCCGCCACCGCAGCCGACACGGTATAACGAGATTGGAGGCGTGTTCTCCCCTCCGCATTCACTGTCACTTGTAAGGCATCTCGTTCCACCGTTGCTATATCTACCAACACCGGAGAGGGGCGCAACGCCACCCACACCGCCCCGATTAGCCCTACACCTCCCACGAGATACAGGACATTTCGGGTGAGATGCTTTAAGCGTTTTTTGCCCTGGGTGCTGTTGGTTTCTTCTTGGAATGTCGTTGGATTGGTTAAGGATTGACTCATGATCTTTTAGGTAATAGGTAATAGGTAATAGGTAATAGGTAATGGGTAATGGGGAATAGGTAATGGGGAATAGGTAATGGGTAATGGGGAATAGGTAATGGGGAATAGGTAATGGGTAATGGGGAATAGGTAATAGGTAATGGGGAACAATTATTAATTATTAATTTCCACCTTTTACTGTTCACTCTTATCACTCCCTTGTTTTCAAAACTTCAACTAAATTCAACCCGTTTAACTGCCTACGAATCAGAAACCCAGAAATAGCCGCAGCCAATAAAACCGTAATCGACGTAAAAATATAAGTAGACTGTTGAATCACCAAAGGAACGCGATACATTTCTGTGTTATAAGCCATCGACATTAACGCCGAGAGACTATAACCAAAAACCATCCCCACAGGAATAGCTAAGACAATTAAAATCGCCTGTTCTCCTAACAAAATAAACGCCACCTCACGACGAGAAAAACCGATAATTCGTAAACTAGCTAACTCCCGACTGCGTTCAGACAGAGCAATGCGCGCCGAATTATAAACCACGCTAAACGTAATAATCACGGCAAACACTACTAATACACCAGTAAATACCTTCAGGTTTTGACCACTAATTTTCTCAAAACTATTTAACATTGATTCTCGCGTAGAAATCCCTCCCACGCCCGGCATTTGTTTCAATTGTTCATAAAGAGAGTTAAGAAACTTTGCATCAACCGATAAATAAGCCCCGGAAACTGTTGCCCCTTCCTGCATAAATTCATGTAATGCCGTAATATCCATATAGGCATTAAGCCCCACCATTTCCTCAACAAAACCCACCACCGGAATTTCTCGCACCGGGCGACTTCCTTCTAATACTTCCACCGTCAGAATATCACCGATTTTGAGATGGAGAATTTCCCCTAACTTTTGGGTCATAACGACCCCCTGACTAGGTAAACGGACGGGTCTTAATTGGTCATCTAATAAACGGCGGAATTGGCCTTGGGGATCAATACCAGTGAGGCCCAAACGATACTGATAATGCTCATGACGGAGACGTGCTGGCACGGAACGAAAAGTTTCTGACTGTAACACCCCTTGCAATTGGGCGATTTCGTGGCGAGTGCGTGCTGGACGAGGTTCCGTGAAAACAATGGTCATATCCTCCCGTTGCACTTGACGAAACTGTACATCCATCAGGTGGTTCAAGGCATCGCTTAAGTAATTACCTGTCATGAGAATGGCCACCGCTACCGCTACCCCAAAGATAGAGAGCGCCGCTTGAATGGGTTTCCGTTCCAAGTTGCGCAGAATAATGCGCCCACTGGGGGAAAATAGCCCCTGTAAGCCCAGTTGCTCAATAATGGTGGGTTTATACTCCGTGGGGGGTTCCGGGCGCATGGCGACGGCAGGAGGCAGGGCAGCGGCACGATAGACCGGGATAATCCCCCCCAGAATGGCGGCGATCGCACTAATAGCAATAGCCCCCAAAATCAGGCGAGAATCAGCGTGATAGGTGAGAATCGGAAAACGAAAATACTCGGCATAGAGTTCCGTTAAGCCTTTCCCTAACCATAATCCCGCTAAAGTCCCCAAAATGGATCCGCCCAGAATGATGATCAGGACAAACTTAAGATAGTGCGCCCCAATACTCATAAAACCGTAGCCAAAGGCTTTAAGTACCCCGATTTGTTCCCGTTGAGTCCCCACTAAACGGGAAAGGACGATATTGAGGAGGAAAGCGGCAATGGCCAAAAAGATCGTCGGTAACATCGTAGCCGTGACTTCCAAGCTAGTGATCTCGTCGGAGATAATGCGATGGGATAATTGATCCGAACGTCCATAGGCCCCCAAACTGCCATAGCCTTCTAGAATATGATCCACTTGGTTGATCACCTCCACCTCCCGCGCTTGTGGGCTGAGAGTGAGGGTAATATTATTAAACGCCCCGTCCATATTGAAGGCACTCCCTAGGGCATCCCGACTGATCCACAACAGACCAAAACTTTTACTATCGGGGTAAATATCCGCCCCTCCCCGTACTTCGTAAATATATTCAGGGGAGAGGGCAATTCCGACAATTTGTAACTGTTGCCAGCGCCCGTTAATCACCGCCCCAATTTTATCCCCAATCTGGAGATCATTGGCTTCGGCAAAGGCTTCACTAATTAGGATTTCATCTCCTCGATTGGGGGCAATATAGCGACCTTGGCTAATATGAATATTATTTAAACGGGGATGTTGTTGGGGAGGAATGGAAATTAAGCGTCCGGTGGCGGGTTCTAGGCGATCGGGTAAGTTTAAGTTAACATCCACTACAATCCGGGTTTCTGTTTGGGCAACTCCGGGTATATCCTGAATCCTTGCTTCTAAGGAGTTGGGGGCGCGTTTGACACTGGCGAAAATCTCGGCAAAATGGTAACGGTCGTAATAGGTGTTTTGGGTGAGTTGGAGGGAGTTGTAAGCACTTTGAGCCATGACAAAGCAAGCAATCCCACAAGCAACTACTAACGCAATGGCTAGGGCTTGCCCCCACAATCGTCCTAAATCCCGGAATAGTTTACGGTCTAGTGCTTGCATCACTCCTCAAGTATCAGGCCTTGTCCCCATTCTGACAATTCAGCCCTAGGAGTTGGCACTTTTGAGCAATTTTTTAAGGTTAAGTTTATCTTTGCATCGGACTTGCTGAATAACTCTACTCGTAGGGCTAGGGAATTGATAATTGATAATTGATAATTGATAATTAATACATCTGGGGAGCAGGGGAGCGGGGGAGCAGGGGAGAGGGGGAGCAGGGGAGCAGGGGAGTGGGGGAGAGTCAGGATTTAAAGGGCTTTAACCACTGTTGATTTAATGCCAGATCGAGGGCTAGGCGGGCGATGAGGAAACAAAAGACGCTCTCAACCCCTAAAACGATAAAAAGGGCGAAACTGTCGGTAAAACGGGCTTCTATTTCGATTCCTGCACCAGCCCGGACTAAACCGAAGGCTAACACCGCCCCATCTTTGAGGTGGGAATTTTGATCGGTGCGGATGATGTAGCGGTAGGTGACACCGAAGAGAAAACCACTCAAGAGGGCGATCGCACCTTTGACCAGCCAAGTGAGATCCCAGACCAAGGCTCCAAACCAGAAGCTGTGCAACAGGGCAATCCCTACCGCCATAGCACTAAAACTCACTGCACCTAAAAACCCGGCTTTTAAAGATTCTCGTCGTTCTCCGTTTAAATTATCCACGTCTGACTTTTGAGGGAACATCATTGGTTATGATAGTATTTGCAGTTGTGCAAATGAAATTATTTTAAGAAGTTGCTATGGATATCTTAAGCTTAGGTTGGGTTGGCGTTCTGGCTTTATTCACTTGGTCGATTGCGATGGTGGTGTGGGCGCGCAACGGGTTCTAAGATCGTGGAAAATTTAAGTGTGGCCAATTTTCCGGTTTTAGATGTTCTCTTTTTAGCGGCGATCGCCCTCCTGATCATCATCAGTGGGGGAATCCTCTACCTGTCCGTGATTGAATGGCGCGATCGCCGTCGCCAATCGAGTGACAAAAAACTGGGCAAATCCTGAGTTTTAACCCCATTGCCCCTCTTGTACCCCCCCCCTCTTGTTCCCCCCTTCCAAAGGGGGGCTAGGGGGGATAAGTCCATTGAAAAGGGGGGCTAGGGAGGATAATTCTTTCCATCTTCTCGTCATTAGAAGGAGGAGTGGGAGTCCTGCCATTCCCCAGCGCTAAAACAAAAAAACCCGACTCCTCAAGGGGAATACCCTTGAGAAATCAGGTGATAAACGCACTAGCCTAATTGCTTCTGTCTCAGCCGTTCCAAAGCCTGAACCAAAGTATCAACTTCCCCTTTTGTATTGTAAAACGCCAAAGAAGGACGAACAGTTGCTTCTAGACCAAAGCGTCGTAGAATCGGCTGGGCGCAATGATGTCCAGTTCGCACAGCAATCCCCTCTTGGTTCAACGCTTGTCCCACCGTTTCCACTGGAAACCCATCCAAGACAAACGACAGAACAGCCGCTTTCTCCGGAGCAGTACCAATTAAATGCAGCCCCGGAATACAGCTTAAACCGGCCGTGGCATATTCCAGCAATTCATGTTCATAGCTGGCAATATTCCCCAAACCAAGCCGTTGAACATAGTCCAGTGCTGTTGCTAATCCCACAGCATCCGCAATATTCCCCGTCCCCGCTTCAAAACGGGCTGGACTATTTTGATACACCGTCCGTTCAAAGGTGACATCAACAATCATATTGCCCCCTGTTTGCCAAGGAGGACTCGCATTGAGTAAGTCTTCTCGACCATAAACCACCCCAATTCCCGTCGGACCAAAGATTTTATGACCGGAAAAAACAAACCAATCACAACCGAGGTGTTGAACATCCACCGGAATATGGGACACCGACTGAGCGCCATCTAACAGCACCTTCGCCCCGACTTGATGCGCCAAAGCAATCATCTCGGCGGCCGGGGTAATCGTTCCCAAGGCATTGGATACCTGGGAAAAAGCCACTAATTTCGTGCGGGGATTCAGCAGTTGTTGATACTCCTCTAACACAATTTGGCCTTGATTATCCACCGGAGCAATGCGCAGTTTAGCCCCTGTCCATTTGGCCAGTTGTTGCCACGGGACGATATTGGCATGGTGTTCCAAATGACTTAGAACAATCTCATCCCCCGCTTGCAAGTTGTGTCGGCCCCAGCTTTTCGCAACGAGATTAATCCCCTCAGTCGTGCCGCGCACAAAGATAATTTCATTGCTGGAGGAAGCATTAAGGAAGCGACGCACAGTTTCCCGCGCTGCTTCGTAGGCATCCGTTGAGCGGGCAGCTAGTTCATGGGCTGCACGATGGACATTAGAGTTCTCGTGGGAGTAGTAGTAAGCTAACCGATCAATCACCGCTTGGGGTTTTTGGGTGGTTGCCGCATTGTCAAACCAGATTAAAGGTTTACCATTGATCCGTTCTCCGAGAATAGGGAAATCACGGCGGATCGTTTCCACGTCAAAAATATCGTGGTTTTGCCCCTGCACTTCAACCCCAAGGGGCAGAATTAAAGGATGAATAGCAGAATGGGATGCAGGCTGCCCAGCATGGGGTTGAGCTTGTTGGTAATAGGACTCTGCTTCCTTGGCGTTAGGAGTCTCTTGCCCCAAGGATTGTACTGGCAGTGGCTCTGAACTTAACTCTTCTAAAAAGTAAAAGTGAGAGGTTGCTGTTGGCAGAGATGGCGCAGGCGGAGAAGCCGGATTCGCCAATTGGGGAATCTCTGAGGGGGCATAGGCTGTAAAGGCTTGGGGATGACCTAGACTGCGCCCCTCTGGGAGAGCATCGACCCTTAGCTCTGGGGAGAGATGGGGGTGATGAAGCGGTAAGGAGGGAGCCGCTATCCCCCCATCCGTGAGTTGGTTTAGTTCGGCTGGACTGTCCGGGACGAATCCGGGAGTATTCCCCAGACTGGGGTCAACGGTGAGGGGATTCACGCCCTGCACCCCCGATGGCTCAGGATGACTGATCGGCACGGGAGGCCCCAAATGAGCCAGTTGGGTAAGTTCGGCCGGACTATCTGGGACGAATCCGGGGGGATTGACCAAATTAGGTCCCAAGGTTAGGGTGTCAACTCCCGGTAATCCTGCTGGACTCGGGCGACTGAGGGTTAAGGAAGGGGTCGGAATCCCCGGATGGGCTGGCTGGGGTGGCTCTAGCGGGGTGTCCGGTGCTAGTCCTTGGAGGTTTCCCACTCCCTCGGCTGTGGTTAAGCTGTTGGAGAGATCCACACTGGGTTCTCCTGTGAAAAACTGAGGTTGGTTGAGCGGTAAGGAGGGGGGGACGGAACTCCCGACTGGGGGAATGTCCTGACTGTGGGATTTACCGGGGTCAACGACTTGGGAGATGGGGGGGGTTGGGGGGGAGAATCCCTCAAGCGAACTCTTTTGCATTTCTTGGAAGAAAGCCTGAGCGAGTTGCTCTAAAGTGTCCGTCTGAAAGAGGGGGTTGATCTGATCTCCCCGCCCATCTGTCACGGACGGACTGGGGGTTAAATTGGGGGGCAGATTGCCAACCGAATCCGCCCTAGAGAATTCCGGATTAGGCATTAGTAGGTGTGGTATTGGTTGACATCAACATTCTCAAGCACGGCTGCTGCATCATCAGTCAGAATGGCTAAGGAGCAGTAGAGGGAAACGAGATAGGATGCGATCGCCTTACGACTGATCCCCATAAAACGCACAGATAAACCAGGCCCCTGTTGACCGGGCAAATTGGGTTGATACAAGCCCACAACCCCTTGACGGGACGAGCCAACTCGCATCAACAAAATATTGGTTTTACCTTGATCATTGATCGTGAGTTTGTCCGATGGAATTAGGGGAACACCGCGCCAAGTAATGAAGGGGGAACCAAATAAAGAAATGGTTGCAGGGGGAACTCCGCGACGAGTGGCCTCCCGACCAAAGGCCGCGATCGCTTTGGGATGGGCAAGAAAAAAGGCCGGTTCTTTCCACACTTTCACTAACAACTCATCCAAATCATCCGGAGTCGGTGCAAGACCACGAGGCTGGACTTTTTGACTGTCAGCAACGTTATGGAGCAAGCCGTACTCAGGATTATTGATCAATTCGTTTTCTTGACGTTCTTTGAGAATTTCAATGGTCAAGCGCAACTGTTCCTGAATTTGATCATGGGGGCTGCTGTAAAGGTCAGAGACTCGGGTATGAACATCCACCACGGTATTAACTGCACTCAGGAAATACTCCCGGGGGCTTTCTTCATAATCCACAAAGGTTTCTGGTAATTCCCGCTCATCCCGTTCTGAGCAAGCCACTTCGACCTGAGAGGGATTTTTCACTTTGTTTAAGCGGTAAATCCCCGCTTCCACAGGGGTCCAATGGAGTAGACGGATAAACCAACGAGGGCTAATGGTTTCCAATTGGGGAATGGTTTTGGTGGCATTCGCCAACTGGCGAGCGGCAACGTCGTTAACGGCTAGTTGGAGTTCAGGATTTTGATTGTTGGTCATGGATTTATACTCCTAAAGTGGCGGGGAAACGGGTTTGCACCCTATCCCTTTAAATGTGAAAATGCTAGGAAAACACCAGTCTCCCAATGGCAAGGTTAAGGGCAACCTTGCCATTAGAAAAAAGCGGTGCATTGTCTGTATAGGCGGGGGATTCCTCTTTATAGCCGTGAGTTCGGAAACTAGGGCGTGGGGCGTTTAGATCCCAGCACCCGCGTCAAAAATCTCCTCTCGTACTTGTGCTTGGGAGACAAAGGCTCCCGGTGGAACACTACGAGTCAACCACACATTGCCGCCTATGGTTGCTGCCTGACCTATGGTGACTCGACCCAAGATGGTCGCTCCTGAGTAAATCACTACATCGTCTTCAATCACTGGGTGTCGCGCATGACCTTTCACTAAACTGCCCGACTCATCCCGGGGAAAACTTTTCGCCCCTAGGGTAACGGCCTGATAAATACGAACGCGATCGCCAATAATCGTCGTTTCGCCAATCACGACCCCAGTCCCATGATCAATAAAAAAACCTTGACCAATGGAAGCCCCCGGATGAATGTCAATCCCCGTGATGGAATGACCGATTTCGGCAATCATCCGTGCTAATAGGGAAGAGTGGAGGCAATAGAGGGCGTGAGCAATGCGATGATAAGTAATGGCCGTAATGCCGGGGTAACAAAACAACACCTCATCTAGGTTTTTAGCCGCCGGATCCCCTCGGTAAGCCGCTACCACATCACTTTCCAACAACGTCTTAAACTGCGGCAGTTGTTGAGCAAAAGCTTGGACAGTTGCCCGGGCTTGGGCTTTAATTTGTTGCTCCTGCCATTGACATTCCGGTTGGATTAAATACTGCTCCCGACGGATTTGTTCTTCTAAGAGTTGCAAGGCCTCGTTTAAAGTATGACCTACAAAATAACGGGTAGAGGTTTCCCCAAGGTCAGGATTGCCAAAGTGGAAAGGAAAGAGAGCCGCCCTTAACAGATTGACAATCCGTAGCAATACCTCACGGGACGGCAAAGGCACATGGGTACGTTCTGGCGACCAACTTTGAAAAGACTGACGACGAGGTTCGGAAAGGGCTGTGATGACATCATCTAAATCCCAAGTTGCCATCCTTGGGACAGGAGAAGAGGTAAAAGTAATAAAGCGATCGCTAGTCATCTAACACTAAGTTAGCCCCATAAGCACGTAGCAGTTTCCGCCGCTCTAAACTCATAGTCTCAGGCATGGTTAAGGTCAGAGGAATTCCTTTGGCGGCAGCGACAAAAGCTAGGGCAATCCCTGTATTCCCACTGGTCGGCTCAACAATTTCTTTACCAGGACCGAGCAATCCCTGTTCTTCGGCATCCCAGATCATTGCTGCACCAATCCGACATTTTACCGAATAAGCCGGATTGCGACCTTCAATTTTGGCTAACACAGTGGCCTGAGCATCACCAACTACACGGTTTAAGCGAACCAAGGGAGTCCGACCAATGGAAAGACTATTGTCTGAGTACCATTTCGTCATAATTCTTGTCCTGATTGATATTCCAATTGCTTTTTCAGCCATCAACAAAGGCTAACCTCTACCAAGTTAGATGTCTTCAGGTGCAATATAAAATTTTTTGAGTTGTATTTCGTTTTTATCCTATATGACTTGAAAAACATTCCTATTTTTTTTACAATTTCTTTAGGTTTACTGGAAAATGCTGATTCTCTTATTAGCTGTGATGGGGTGAATTCACTCAGAAAAAATATCGTTTTATAATTTTTTGGTTATACTATTTTGAAATTTGCATTTCAAAACATTTTTAATTCACTTGAAAATGTTTTGAGTTTGCGCTATACTCTAAAGACCCTAAACCCGATCAAGTTACCGGACATTATCTAGGTACATTCAATCCAGTTCAATTGCCTTGATTTGAACCCGTGGGAACAAGACCGACTAATGGAAAACCGCTTAAATTTTTCCGTAATTGAATCCTATGTCCACGAAAACTCGTCATTCTCATCGTCAGTCACCTCGACACATTCAGTTATCGGGGCAACAGTCAACAGTTCGTCATGCTCACACCTGTTCTTATTGTCTTTTGGGGATCTGTCCGGTAGAAAATTCTTCTCACAATTTGCAGAGGGAAAGTAACCTTCTCATCCATCCTTAATCCTTGCATTGCCTAAAATTTTTTCCCTTGAGTTTACAATAGGCGACCTATCCCCTCATTCCTATCTTGAATATGGCTCAAACTCAACCGATTTCTAGTGGTGTCCACCTCGCTTCTGTCTCCAGAGAGGAAAAAGGTCAGGACACTCACACTCCTTACTCTCGCGCTCAACGTTCCCCGAGTCGAATTCGTGATCACTTAGCCAATGAACGAACTTACTTGGCTTGGATGCGAACAGCGATCGCACTAATGGGATTTGGGATTGTCATTGCTCGTTTACGCTATCTCATCTCACCCGAAATCATGGGAAATGGTCAAGGTTGGATGATTGGTTTACTTTTTGCCTCGATTGGTTGGTTAACCGTTTTACTGTCTACTCAGCATTATTTTTCTATCCGACAAGCCATTGAAGAGGACTGTTATGAACCGATTAGTCGCTGGGTCATTTTGTTTAGCATTTCAGTCCTCCTGTTAGGCACAGGCGTACTTTATGTTCTCTTTGTTTTACCCTTAGAAACATCAAGACTTCTAGACCAGTAAAACTAAAATTTTTAAGCTACAATTTGCACCCCATTTTTCCCAACTCCATTCTTTTTTATCACCTCTCCAGAACTATGACCGCACAACTTATTGCACCTAAAATGCACATCCCAACCTATGCGTTTAGTCGTTATTCTATTCTGCCGAATCGCACGAATACCCTCTGGCAAATTAATAAAGGAGTCGTCCAGACCTTAACCATTTTGGATAGTGGAGATTTCATTACCCTTGGACTATGGGGACCGGGGGATATTGTGGGTCTTTCCTTATCGAATACCTATCCTTATCAAATGAAATGCTTAACCTCAGTGGAGGTAGTTCCCGTGATGTTTGAACATTGGGAAAACCTAGCCCCTCAATTATTAACAATCGTTCAAAGTTTTGAAGAGCTAACTATTATTCGCAGCTACAAACTGGTCGAAGAATCTCTAGCGCGTTTATTAGTTTGGCTAAGTAAAAAGTTTGGCTACGCCGTAGATCAGGGTCACTTGTTAAATTTACAATTAACCCATCAAGACCTAGCAGATATTTTAGGAACTTCCCGAGTTACTGTAACCCGTCTTTTAAAGCAGTTTGAAGAACAGGGTTGGTTACAAAGACTGCGCAAAAAACAAATGATTATTTCTGAGGAGGAGTGCTGGTATTATCAGATTTAGTTACAGACTTGTTTCATGGGTCAGGCTAATAGCCTTCAGTCGCTGTTTAGAGATAGTGCAAGCGTGACGTAAAAAATATGGAAGTGCGGTATTCCCGGCGCCTATAACAAAAGCGTACATTGTTCTCAGGAATTGATCATGACTTTCTATGGCAGGAAACCCGACACCCACCCCAAAGGGCAGGGTGTCGGGGAGGTATTACCTTAAATGTTGGCTTGAAGGCTCTCGGTTTCACCGATGAGCGGACAGGAATTGAAGCCCTCGGACAGACTACCCACTGTCTATTAGGTGAGAGCTTAGTAGATAAGGTAACTGGTTGAACAGGGAATCCCTCGCTTTTAGCGATGGGAGCGTCAATCAACAGGAGGATTAGGGAAGCCATAATAAACGTCTTCCTGTACTTTCCCCTCCGTCTTAATTCCACTCAAAGGGGCTTAACTTAACACCCAATTGACCAAAGTCCGCACCGGGAAGCCCGTCGCTCCGGCATTATTCACCCCACTTTCCTTATCTGCCCAAACCGGTCCGGCAATATCTAAATGGGCCCAAGGAGTCGTTTCCACAAACTGCTTGAGGAATAGCGCGGCCGTAATCGATCCCCCAGCCCGGGGTCCGGTGTTCTTCATATCTGCGATGGGAGACTTTAAGCCCTCAAAATACTTGTCTTCTAAGGGCATTTGCCAAAGCTTCTCCCCGCCAAGTTTAGCCGCCCTTTGTAGTTCCCCGGCTAAACCTTCATCGGCCGTCCATAATCCCCCAATTTCATCCCCTAGGGCAATCACACAGGCCCCCGTGAGGGTGGCGAGGTCTACCATAGCATCTACGCCTAGTTTATCGGCAAACACTAGGGCGTCGGCGAGGGTTAAACGCCCTTCTGCGTCGGTGTTGTTGACTTCAATGGTTTTGCCGTTAGAAGCGGTGAGAATATCGCCGGGGCGCATGGCCTTCCCACTGATCATATTCTCGGTCGCCGCGCTGATGAAGTGAACCTCAACATCGGGTTTCAGTTGGGCGATCGCTTTTGCTGCCCCAAAGGTCGCCCCAGCCCCTCCCATGTCCATTTTCATCGTTTCAATGCCGCTACCAGCCCCTTTGATATTCAATCCCCCCGAGTCAAAGGTTAACCCCTTGCCAATGATGGCCAATTTGCGCCGAGGAGTGCCTTGGGGAGTATAGGTGAGGTGGATAAATTTAGGCGGCAGATCCGACGCTTTGGCTACCCCTAAATAAGCCCCCATGCCTAAGCGTTCACAGTCGGCCTGTTCCAAAATTTCCAGCGTCAGGCCGTAGTCTTCGGCTAATTCGGCCGCCGTTTCTGCGAGGGTGATGGGGGTGACGACATTGGCCGGGGCGGCTACCAATTCCCGGGCTAGAATCACCCCAGCAATCATCGCCTCGGCCTTGGCAATGGCGGCGCTTTGTTCCCCTAAACCTAACAGATGGACGGTTTCAATCTGGGCAGGTTTAGGATCTGGTTCGGATTTGAAACGGTTGTCTACATGGAGGGCGAGGAGTAACCCCTCGGTGATGACTTGGGCGGATAAGGCCGGGTCTTGGGCGATGGGGAGGGCTATCCCCAAGGTTTTGACGTTTTGCTGTTTGGCGGTGCGCGCAATGGCGGCGGCACTGGTGCGCAGATGATCTAATTCTAGGCTCTCGGCTTGACCTAAACCCACGAGGATGAGTTTGCGTACGGGACTATTACTGCCGATGCGTGTGGTGGCGATGGTGCCTAATTTGCCCTCAAATTCTGTTTCGGTGATGAGTTCCTGTAGGGTGCCTTGGAAGCGTTCGTTGAGGGGAGCGAGTTCTCCGGTGATTTCGGTTTGTCCTTCCCAGAGTGCGATCGCCAGTGCATCTCCGGTCCAATCTAAGCGGGTGGTTTCTACGGCTTGAATCTGCATTCTTTTCTCTTCTTCGAGGACGACGGATCCATTATCGGATGTTTTGAGGTTTTGGGGAATTGAGATCCTTGATTGATGGGGTATTGAATCGGTCTGCTGGTCGGGAAGAATTGATAATTGATAATTAGTCCCAACTCTCCCCTGCTCCCGACTCCCCGAGTTATATGCCTAACGGCACGCTTCGCGTACAGCAAGCCCTACCTATTCCCAGAAGATATCAACCTAACGCCTCTTCTAACTGCTGTTTTGCCGTTGCTAGGGCTTCGGGTAACTTACTAGCATCTCGTCCCCCCGCTTGGGCTAAATTAGGACGACCACCGCCCCCACCGCCGCAAATTTTGGCGATCTTGCCGATAAATTTACCCGCTTGGAGTTGCTTGGCTTTGTTCACTTGGGGGCTAAAGGCCGCCACCAAGGAGACTTTATCGGGGGCGGGTGTGGAGGCTAAAATTACCGCACTTTCCCCTAGTTTTTGCTGTAACTTTTCGGCGGCCGTTTGCAGGGCTTTGGGGTCTAAATCTCCCAAGGAGGCGACGAGAATTTTAAATTCTCCCACCGCTTCGGCTTGATTTAACAGTTGATCGGATTTCGCTAAAGCCAGTTCATTTTTCAGGGCTTCGAGTTCCTTCTGGGCGGTCTTGAGTTCCCCTTGTAAGCTGTTTACCCGGTCGGTAATTTCTTCCGGTTTGGCTTTAAAGCGATCGCCTAATTCCTTGACAATCTTATCCCGCACATTGAGATAATCCAACACCGCCGGCCCGGCAACAGCTTCAATTCGCCGTACTCCGGCGGAAATCCCGGCCTCGCTAATGATTTTAAATACCCCGATTTCGGCGGTATTTTTGACGTGAGTTCCCCCACATAACTCCATTGAGACACCGGGGAAGTCAATCACTCGCACCTCGGCCCCGTATTTCTCCCCAAACATGGCCGTTGCTCCTTTGGTCTTGGCTTCCTCTAAGGGCATCACACAAACATCGGCATCATGGGCTTCTGCTATCCAGGTGTTAATCTGGGTTTCCACGGCCTCTAATTCCTCTGGGGTGACGGCACGGGGCAGGTTAAAATCAAAGCGCAGACGGTCGAAGGAGACGAGGGAGCCGGCCTGGGCGATGGATTCTCCGACAATCTTTTTCAAGGCGGCTTGTAGGAGGTGGGTGGCGCTGTGATTGGCTTGGGTGCGTCGGCGACAAGCGCGGTCGATGGTGGCTTGAACGCGATCGCCTTTTTTCACGCTCCCCCGTTCAATTTGCCCGTAGTGGATGAAGATGCCGGATTCTTTCTGCACATCTGCAATGGCAATCACTAGGTCATCTCCTGTTAAATAACCGCGATCGCCTATTTGTCCCCCAGACTCTGCATAGAATGGCGTTTTTGTCAAGATGATTTGCACTTTTGTTCCCGCTTCGGCCGTTTCCACCACTTTCCCCTCGACTAACACCGCCTCGACCTGTACCATCGCTTGGGAGTCGGTATAGCCTAAAAACTCGGTCGGGTGGATTTGAGCCGCCAGTTGATCTAAACTTTCTTGTACTGTTAAATCAATGGTTTCATAGGCCGCTTGGGATTGTTGGATTTGTTCCTGCATGGCCTCATTAAATCCCTCAACATCCACCGTTAAACCCTGTTCCTCGGCCACTTCTTGGGTTAATTCTAAGGGGAAACCATAGGTATCATAAAGTTTAAAGGCATCCTGTCCGGTAATGACTTTTTTCTTGCCTTTCTTAACCTTGGCAATCACATCAGCGAGTAATTTTTCTCCCCGTTCTAAGGTTTTCAAGAATTGGGATTCTTCCCGTTGTAGTTCCTGTTGAATAAAGTTCTCCCGTTCCCGCACTTGGGGATAAGCAATTTCGGCTAATTGAATGGCCGTTTCTGCGACTTGATTAATAAAATTCCCTGTCACCCCAATGAGGCGACCATGACGGACTACGCGACGGATGAGGCGACGTAATACATAGCCTCGGTCGGTATTGGAGGCTGTAATTCCATCGGAAATCATGTGAACTACCGAGCGCACATGATCCCCAATTACTTTTAAGGAAACTTGGGTCTGAGGATCGGCTTTATGATAATCAATGGCGACGACTTTAGCGGCAGTTTCAATAATAGGAAAAATGAGATCCGTTTCATAATTATTCGGCACACTTTGGAGGATTTGCGCCATCCGTTCTAAGCCTAATCCTGTATCAATATTTTGTTTTTCCAGTGGGGTTAAATGACCTTCTATATCTCGGTTATACTGCATAAAAACGAGGTTATAGAACTCAATAAAACGGCTGTCATCTTCTAAATCAATGTGCTGATCCCCTTGTTCTGGGTGGAAATCATAGTAAATTTCTGAACAGGGGCCACAGGGGCCGGTGGGACCGGATACCCAGAAATTATCCTCGTCTCCCATGCGTTGGATGCGGTGTTCTGGGATGCCGATTTGATCTCGCCAAATGGCAAAGGCTTCGTCGTCTTTCTCGTAGACACTGGGAATCAGACGCTCTGGGGGGAGGCCAAAAACTTCTGTGGAGAGTTCCCAGGCCCAGGCGATCGCCTGTTCTTTGAAATAGTCCCCAAAGCTAAAATTCCCTAACATTTCAAAGAATGTATGGTGTCTCGCGGTGCGTCCTACGTTCTCGATGTCGTTGGTGCGGATACATTTTTGGGAGGTGGTGGCGCGATCGCAGGGTGCTGGTTTTTGTCCTAAAAATATCGGCTTAAAGGGCAACATCCCCGCAATGGTCAGGAGTACGGTGGGATCTTCCGGTACTAGGGAGGCACTGGGTAGGATTTTATGACCCCGTTGGGCATAGAATTCTAAGAATTTGTCTCGAATCTCGCTACCTTTGAGAAACTGGGGAGAGTAAGTCATAGTTTTTTCTGTAAATCGGTTCAGTCAATATATTGTTACATTTTCTGGACGTGGAGTTTCAAAAAAATGGCCTCAAAAATGGCACTTTTTAGGTTGACTTTTGACTTTCGTCATGATATTGTTAGATAATGGGAGTGGTTGCGCTTACTAACAAGCGCAACCACTCCCATTATGAGATAATCTTAATTAAAAATATTGTCCCAAAGACTCGCCCTTTTGTCTAGAAAAATTTGCATTTCTTTATAGTTAAGTTGAATCAGGAAGCCCCATCCTCGCCAACGGCAGGGTGGGGTAGTTCACACGCTACAGCAGAAAAAGCCGTCCTCCGCGATCGCAAAAGGACGGGGCTTTAACAAAATGTTGCGGAATTCCCCTTCCTCGCTTGCAGCAGGGTGGGGTAGTTCACACCCAAACTTTCAGGATGAATGAACCCTACAGCCCTAGGGACTTCACGCGCCCCCTCTTAATTTATCCAGCACTGAACGATCCTCTAAGGTTGAGGTATCCCCAGCGACTTCTTGCCCGGCGGCGAGATTACGCAATAAACGACGCATAATTTTACCGGAACGAGTCTTAGGCATAGCATCGGTAAAGTGAATATCTCCGGGGCGGGCGATCGCACCGATTTCCTTCACCACATGATCCTTTAACTCCTGAGCTAGACTATCATTGGGGTCATACTCCCCTTCCAAGGTGACAAAGGCCACCACATCCTCGCCCTTGACCTCATCCGGTTTCCCCACCACAGCGGCCTCCGCAACAGCCGGATGGGACACTAAAGCCGACTCAATTTCCATCGTGCCTAAACGGTGTCCCGACACACTAATCACATCATCCACTCGTCCCATAACCCAAAAATACCCATCCTGATCTCGTCGTGCGCCATCCCCGGCAAAATAAAAATATTGGCCATCTTTGGGGGCAATATGTTCCCAATAAGTGCGACGGAAGCGGGCATCATCGCCGTATACCGTGCGCATCATGCTAGGCCAAGGGTGCTTAATGACCAAATACCCTCCCTCATTAGCTGGGACAGGGTTTCCGTCGAGGTCTACCACATCGGCGAGAATACCGGGGAAGGGGAAGGTAGCGGAACCGGGTTTAGTGGGGGTGGCACCGGGGAGGGGAGTTAACATAAAGCCTCCGGTTTCCGTTTGCCACCAAGTATCGACAATGGGGCAACGTTCCCCGCCAATGACTTTGTGGTACCACATCCAAGCCTCGGGGTTAATGGGTTCGCCTACGGTGCCGAGAAGGCGTAAGGAGGAGAGATTGCGCCGATTGGGGTGGTGTTCTCCCATTTTGATAAAGGCCCGAATGGCGGTGGGGGCGGTGTAAAAAATGGTCACGCCGTATTTTTCCACTACATCCCAGAAGCAGCCTAGATTAGAGGGGCGGGGAACCCCTTCATACATTACGGTAGTCGCCCCGTTGGAGAGGGGGCCGTAGACGATGTAACTATGTCCAGTAATCCAGCCTACATCGGCGGTACACCAGTAAACATCGGTATCTTGTAGGTCAAAGGTCCATTTAGTTGTGATGTGGGTGTAGAGGTTATAGCCTCCGGTGGTGTGGACTACGCCCTTGGGTTTGCCTGTGGTGCCACTGGTATAGAGGATAAAGAGCAAGTCCTCACTATCCATGGGTTCTGGGGGGCAGTCGGCGGAGACTCCAGCTTGTAGGTCGTGCCACCAGTGATCTCGGCCTGGTTCCATGTGGACTTTTTCTTTCGTCCGTTGGACGACTAACACATTATTGACGCTCTCTACGCCATTGTGGGCTAGGGCTTCATCGACGGCGGCTTTGAGGGGAACGACTTTATCTTTCCGGAATCCCCCGTCGGCAGTGACGACTAATTTGGCTTGGGCATCACCTAAGCGGGTGCGTAGGGCTTCGGCACTAAATCCGCCGAAAATCACACTATGGGCGGCTCCGATTCTGGCACAGGCTAACATGGCGATCGCGGCCTCGGGAATCATGGGCATATAAATCCCCACCCGATCCCCTTTTTGGACACCCAACTGTTTAAACACATTGGCCATCTGGCACACTTCCCGATGGAGTTGGGCATAGGTTAAGGTACGAGAATCCCCCGGTTCCCCTTCCCAAATAATAGCGGCCTTGTTTTTGCGCCAAGTGGTGAGATGGCGATCTAAACAATTATGGGAAATATTGATTTTCCCATTAACAAACCATTTGGCATAGGGGGGTTGCCAGTCTAAGACTTGATCCCACTTTTGGAACCATTCCAGTTCGGTTTCGGCTAATTCTGCCCAAAATCCTTGGGGATCCGCTTTGGCTTTATCGTAAAAATGGCCATACTCGTCTAGGTTTTTAATCCGGGCATTTTGGGAAAATTCGACCGGGGGGGGAAAGGTTCGATTTTCGTGCAGAATCGATTCAATGGTTGGTTGAGACATGGGTATTGTGTGTTACGAAAGGCTTTTTTTCCACAATACCTGACTCTGTGATGTTCAATCGTGAAGTTCTGCGAATGGAGTCAGGAGTCAGGTTCGTAGTTGCGCTTGGGCGCCCAATCAGGTTCGTAGTTGCGCTTGGGCGCCCAATCAGGTTCGTAGTTGCGCTTGGGCGCCCAAATCAGGTTCGTAGTTGCGCTTGGGCGCCAAATCAGGTTCGTAGTTGCGCTTGGGCGCCAAATCAGGTTCGTAGTTGCGCTTGGGCGCCAAATCGGGAGTCGGGAGAGGGGGAGCAGGGGAGAAGGGAGTCAGGAATAATGTTATTAACTAACTTTAGCCAGAAACCCGGTTGCGTTCATTGTCTAGTTTTCTCGATACACCTTAGCAAAAACCCGGTTTCTAATCTCGGGAGTCGGAAATAATGTCATTGCGATCGCGCAGCATGACCTAGGAAGGGAGAGACACTACAAACCCTTTGGGATTATGGGATACGCCCCTAGGAACCTAATACCATATCGGGGTTTCTCCCATAATCCCTTTTTGCTGATGAGGCTTGACAAAATGAACTTAATCTGCACTGGTCAAGGCTCGGCAATGGGGACTGGAAAGCTGAAAAAAGACGATATTTTAATCTCGTGGACTGAGGGTCTTTTCGTGTATGTTAATCAAGCTTTTTGGCGTTTGGTTCACTCATTATAAAATAGCGGCAATTTTGAGAAAATCCCCTATCCCTTTGGCTGGAGTCAAGGGGTTAGAGCAGGGGGGCAGGGGGGCAGGGGGGCAGGGGAGCAGGGGAGCAGGAGA
>NZ_JAIHOM010000022.1:0-3950 GCF_026130165.1 Spirulina subsalsa FACHB-351
TGCGGTCGGTACTGTGCCTCAACTGTGGTGCAGAACAAGACCGGGATGTGAATGCCAGTGTAAATATTATGGCGGCAGGGCTTGCCGACCTGAATGGACAGGCGTTAAGCAGTGTTAGACCCCAATCCGGGGCGGTTGCTTGTCTGTCTACCCATCAGGAGTCCACTTAATGTGGACAGACTGGGAATCCCCGTGCCTTTAGGCCGGGGAGGATGTCAACTCGGTGCTAAAACATGACAGAAAACATCGACCACGACCGCCTATTTAAAGAACTACTCACCGTCTTCTTCGTCGAGTTTGTCGAACTGTTCTTTCCTGACCTTTACCAATACATCGACCCCAATTCTGTCACCTTTTTAGACAAAGAACTATTCACCGATGTCACCCTAGGAGAACGCTACGAAACCGACCTAATCGCTCAAGTCAAAGTAGCAGATAACAACTCCTACTTACTCATTCATTTGGAAAATCAAGGCTCTCCTGATACCGCTTTTAATCGGCGAATGTTTCGTTACTTTGCCCGACTGCACGAAAAATTCAACCTCCCGATTTATCCCATAGTCATTTTCTCCTACGACAAACCGAAAAAAGCCGCCCAGGAAAGCTATAAAATTAGCTTTCCCCAGTGGGATGTGTTAACCTTTAACTATCGAGTGATTCAGTTAAATCGCTTGAATTGGCGGGATTTTCTCACATCCCAAAACCCAGTAGCCTCAGCCCTAATGGCGAAAATGGACATTGCTCCAGAAGATAGACCGCGAGTAAAATTAGAGTGTTTAAGGTTACTAGCCAGCCTGAAACTAGACCCAGCAAGAATGCAGTTGATTTCTGGTTTTGTGGACACCTATTTAAGATTAAATGCAGCCGAAACTGAAATATTCAATCAAGAATTAGAGCAAATCGAGCCGAATAAAAAGGAGGAAGTGATGCAAATTGTCACCAGTTGGATGGAAGAAGGAATTAAACAAGGACGGGAAGAAGGACGGGAAGAAGGACGGGAAGAAGGGCGACAAGAAGGGCGACAAGAAGGGCGACAAGAAGGACTAGCACAATTACTAATTCTTCAACTGAGCCAACGTTTTAGCCCCTTAGACCCCAGTGTAACCGAGCAAATTACTCAACTAACCATTGCTCAATTGGAAACATTGGGACTTGCTATGTTTGATTTTCAAAGCATTGAAGCCTTAATAAACTGGTTAAAAGAAAACAGTTAGTTCTGAACTTAGGTGCTAAAACATGACAGAAACCATCGACCACGACCGCCTATTTAAAGAACTACTCACCGTCTTCTTCGTCGAGTTTGTCGAACTGTTCTTTCCTGACCTTTACCAATACATCGACCCCAATTCTGTCACCTTTTTAGACAAAGAACTCTTCACCGATGTCACCCTAGGAGAACGCTACGAAACCGACCTAATCGCTCAAGTCAAAGTAGCAGATAACAACTCCTACTTACTCATTCATTTGGAAAATCAAGGCTCTCCTGATACCGCTTTCAATCGGCGAATGTTTCGTTACTTTGCCCGACTGCACGAAAAATTCAACCTCCCGATTTATCCCATAGTCATTTTCTCCTACGACAAACCGAAAAAAGCCGCCCAGGAAAGCTATAAAATTAGCTTTCCCCAGTGGGATGTGTTAACCTTTAACTATCGAGTGATTCAGTTAAATCGCTTGAATTGGCGGGATTTTCTCACATCCCAAAACCCAGTAGCCTCAGCCCTAATGGCGAAAATGGACATTGCTCCAGAAGATAGACCGCGAGTAAAATTAGAGTGTTTAAGGTTACTAGCCAGCCTGAAACTAGACCCAGCAAGAATGCAGTTGATTTCTGGTTTTGTGGACACCTATTTAAGATTAAATGCAGCCGAAACTGAAATATTCAATCAAGAATTAGAGCAAATCGAGCCGAATAAAAAGGAGGAAGTGATGCAAATTGTCACCAGTTGGATGGAAGAAGGAATTAAACAAGGACGGGAAGAAGGACGGGAAGAAGGACGGGAAGAAGGGCGGGAAGAAGGGCGACAAGAAGGACGACAAGAAGGGCGACAAGAAGGATTAGCCCAATTACTAATTCTTCAACTGAGCCAACGTTTTAGACCCTTAGACCCCAGTGTAATCGAGCAAATTACTCAACTAACCATTGCTCAATTGGAAACATTGGGACTTGCTATGTTTGATTTTCAGAGCATTGAAGCCTTAATAAACTGGTTAAAAGAAAACGGTTAGTCCTCATCAATTATTAAACCGCAGAAAATTAGACGATGAATATTTTCTTTGAAATTCACACCAACCTCACCCGAGAAAGTCCGGGAGGGGAAGAATATACTCGACAAGCTTTAGGACTGTTGCCTCCTTTAGAACATCCTAATATTCTGGATATTGGGTGCGGACCAGGTTCTCATACCCTCACATTAGCTCAATGTACTGATGGCAAAATTACAGCAGTAGATACCCATGAGCCGTTTTTAGTAGAGTTACGGGTAAAGGTCAAAACACAAGGGTATGAACAGCGCGTTCACTGTGTTAACCAAAGTATGGACAGCCTCTCTTTTCCTCCTCAGTCCTTTGATTTAATTTGGTCTGAAGGGGCAGTTTATATCATGGGTTTTGAACAGGGGTTAAACAATTGGCGTTCTCTCCTGAAAACCCAAGGGTATTTAGTAGTAAGTGAATTGGTTTGGTTGCGTGCCAATCCCCCAGCAGAAGTTGCCCAATTTTGGGGCGTAAACTATCCGGGAATGCAGGCAAGGGATGCCCTCCTGGCACAGATTCCCCAGTGGGGGTATCAGGTGTTAGCCTCTTTTGTCTTGCCCGAGGCGGCATGGTGGAATTATTATCAACCTCTAGAGATAAGGCTGGAAGAATTAGGCCAGGTGTATGCTCAGGATGAGGAAGCACTACGAATTATAGCCCAAGAAGCCCAAGAAATTGAGATGTATCGCCAGTATAAGGACTGGTATGGCTATCAGTTTTTTGTCTTGGAAAAAGTTTAAAACCTGTTTGTTTTTTTAGATGCCATCTGTAGGTTGGGTGAAGCGACAGCACAACCCAACAAAATGATTAATAATCAATAATTAATAATTGTTAATTGTTTCGCGACTTGTAGGTTGGGTGAAGCGACAGCGCAACCCAACAAAATGATTAATAATCAATAATTAATAATTGTTAATTATCAGTTGTTTCGCGACTTGTAGGTTGGGTGAAGCGACAGCACAACCCAACAACTCACAGACCACCTATAGTGTTTCCAAATCATTGAGAAACTCCCAGAGAAGTTTCTCATAATACTTCAAGCTCCTTGTCACCCTTGTATACTGTTCCCTGTTCCCTTTGCTTTCCCCTGTAGATTACAAAACTCAAATGGAAACGCTATATAGACTAAGACTGACTCCAATATCGAGTATAAACAGCCGCAGATTTTGGTTTAGACGGGGTTGTACTGCGAACCACGATTTGCTCCATAGACTGCAAATGAACAATGTTTGATTCAATCTGATTTAACCTGTCTTGCAAGTTTAAAAGTGGTTGAATCTGACATTCAAATTGACTATTTTGCTGAACAATTCTCAGGTCAAACTCATCATATTTTTTAGTTAAAGTTTGTTCGAGCTTCTTGACACAATCTATTAATTGTGCTTGTGAAATTGTCCAATCTCCCTGTTGTTGCTGTTGAGTGGTGAACTCACTTTGGAGATTATCTACTGTCGTCACCAGTTGTCGGTGAGATGTGGTAATTTCTCCTATTTGTGTAACAAGAGGATTGATTTCTTGTTGGAGATTATCTACTGTCGTCACCAGTTGTCGGTGAGATGTGGTAATTTCTCCTATTTGTGTAACAAGAGGATTGATTTCTTGTTGGAGATTATCTACTGTCGTCACCAGTTGTTGCTGAGATGTGGTAACTTCTCCTATTTGTGTAACAAGAGGATTGATTTCTTGTTGGATGT
>NZ_JAIHOM010000022.1:4049-53215 GCF_026130165.1 Spirulina subsalsa FACHB-351
TTCTCCAGTTGTTGCTGTTGAGTGGTGAACTCACTTTGGATGTTATCTACTGTCGTCACCAGTTGTTGCTGAGATGTAGTGACTTCTTCCATTTGTGTAACAAGAGGATTGATTTCTTGTTGGATGTTCTCCAGTTGTTGCTGTTGAGTGGTGAACTCACTTTGGATGTTATCCACTGTCGTCACCAGTTGTTGCTGAGATGTAGTGACTTCTCCTATTTGTGTAACAAGAGGATTGATTTCTTGTTGGATGTTCTCCAGTTGTTGCTGTTGAGTGGTGAACTCACTTTGGATGTTATCTACTGTCGTCACCAGTTGTTGCTGAGATGTAGTGACTTCTTCCATTTGTGTAACAAGAGGATTGATTTCTTGTTGGATGTTATCCAGTTGTTGCTGTTGAGTGGTGAACTCACTTTGGATGTTATCTACTGTCGTCACCAGTTGTTGCTGAGATGTAGTGACTTCTTCCATTTGTGTAACAAGAGGATTGATTTCTTGTTGGATGTTATCCAGTTGTTGCTGTTGAGTGGTGAACTCACTTTGGATGTTATCTACTGTCGTCACCAGTTGTTGCTGAGATGTAGTGACTTCTTCCATTTGTGTAACAAGAGGATTGACTTCTTGTTGGATGTTATCTACTGTCGTCACCAGTTGTCGGTGAGATGTGGTAACTTCTCCTATTTGTGTAACAAGAGGATTGACTTCTTGTTGGATGTTATCCAGTTGTTGCTGTTGAGTGGTGAACTCACTTTGGATGTTATCTACTGTCGTCACCAGTTGTTGCTGAGATGTAGTGACTTCTTCCATTTGTGTAACAAGGGGGGTGAATTCTTCCCGTAACGCAGAAACTTGGGTTTCCCAGTAACTTAAAATAGACGCTTCCTGTGATTTTAACTGACTCTTTACCCATAATTCCGTCGGCGCTTGTATCAACTGATACAGTTCATCGACAGACTCAAGCTGACTTAGAAATAAAGGCACTTGGGGAAGTTGTTCTTGATATTGCTCGACAAGTCCTCGCAGGGAGTGAATCTCATGTTCTTTTTGTTGTATTAAATCCGTCAGATTTAAACGTTCCTGTTTTTCTTGCTGTAATTCCTCTTCAATGTGCTTCAACTTGACTTGAATTTTTACTCGTTCATCTGACAAGGCATTTAATTCGTGTTCAATAACACTGAAATGTTTTAATTGCTCATTAATGGTCTGATAATCTTGTCTCGCTTGCCCTAATTGTTCTTTAATAAATTCTTGCTCATTTTGTGTCTTTGTCCACTCATAAAATAACTGAATCAGTTCGTCTTGTCCCAAAACAGGATGTTCGCCTTCCAGGAAGGGAGGGACTTGTTCTAAGGAGGATTCAGGACTACTAGGGAGTTCTGGGAGACTGTCTAAACTGGGGGCTAAACTTTGAATATTATGGTAAGCATCCGTTAGTTTTTCAAGTTGATATTTTGTTTGTTCTCGTTCTTGCTTAATCGTTTTAATTTGGGATTTTAATTTAGAAAGTTCTGATAGATACTTCTGTTGTTCTTTCCAGACATATTTTGCCCAAGCTTTTACTTGAGATTGATAGGGTTCTGGTATTTTTTGGCTAAATAGAACCACGCTGGGGGTGGTGGGAACGGAATCCTGTAAATACCATCCACACACATGGCAATGGTTTTGTCCTTCGGTATATTGGGTTTGACATACGGGACAGTCTGGCATTATTTTAAGTCTCCTTGTTAATTAATTTTTATCAAACTCTTAGGTTTTTTTTGGCTTTTATCACGGATAGTTCAGCTGTGTTGAAATCATTATATTTTGCTTATATTTCTCAGTTAGTTATTCGTTATTTCATGTTTTTTAGGGTTGATTTCTACAGCGTTCTATGTTACCATCGGGTAAGGTTGTACCGCAAAAGGTAACATTAATTAGTCCGGTTTCGCTTAAATCGGCATCGCGTAAATTAGCCCCATCTAAGATAACATTGCGTAGAACTGCCCCCCTTAAATTGGCGGATTGTAAATCTGCTCCGGTGAGGTCTGTATTTTCAAAATAGGCGTTGGTTAAGTTACTCCGTCGTAGATTGGCATGGCGCAAATTGGCATTGATGAATTGCCGTTCACTGAGGTCTGCTTCACTGAGGTTTACTCCTTCTAAAGAAATACTGGGTAGGGCGGGATTATTGACCCGACTTTCTCGGAAGGGGGTGACAATTAAATCATCGGTGTTTAGATTGCTATCCAGAATGGTGGTTTCGTTGAAGTTAGCGCGGCGAAATGCTGTATTGGGGCTAAATCTTACGCTGTCGAGGGTTGCGCCTGTAAATAAACTGTTGGTGAGGTTGGTGCTGGTGAGGTTGGCGCGGCTGAGGTTGGCGTTGCGGAGATCGCTGGCGAAGAAACTGGACTGTTGTAGACTGGTGCGGGTGAGGTCGGTGTTTTGGATGTCGGCTAGGGCGAGGTTGGCTTGAGAGAGTCGGGCGAGACGGAGGCTGCTGTTGGTGAGACGGGCGCCTTGTAGGTCGGCGCCTGCGAGGTTAATGGAGGTGAGTTCGGCGTTGGTGAGGTCAGCGCCTCGGAGGTTGGCGTTGCGGAAGTCTCGACTGTTGAGGTTGAGGGGTTGGGGTGGGGGGGCGGAGGGGTCGGGGATGGGACGGTTGACGACTTCCCAGACTTCTAACCATTTGGGGGCGATGAGGGTGTGACGGTCGAGTTTTACGCCTCGGAGGTCTACGCGGTCGAGGTTGGCGTTGCGGAGGTCGGCTCCTCGAAGGTCGGCGTGTCGGAGGTCGGTGTTTTGGAGGTTGGCGTTGCGGAGGATGGCGTTGCGGAGGTCGGTGCCTCGGAGGTCGGCGTTGCTTAGGTTTACGTCTCGGAGGTCGGCGCTTTGGAGATAGCGATCGCGCAATTCCACCCCTTCTAGATTACACCCTCGACAATCCCGGGTTTCGTTGAGTTGGGTGAGGTGGTTTCGATTGTAGCCAAAAGCAGGATAGACTCCACAGAGAAAGCTGCATAGAGTGAGAAGAGGAAGAAAACGGAGCATCATAGGGAAGTTTTAGGGTTTAATTTGGATGGGTGTGTCAGTTGCATCGTATTCTAATGCTATTTTTCCGGGGCAAACATTAGACAATGGCATAAATTAACAGCAAATGGTGTGTAGTGGAGGAGTTGGTGATAAAAATGCGTTCGCGTAGCGTCTCGAAGAGATCGCCTTTAACCCAATTTATTTTAACCGTCATGGTCTGGTGTGCGGCCTCACAAGCGGTTCTAGCTTTACCCCCCAGAATCAGATTACAACAGCCTTTTCGGGAATTAGAAGATTTTGACTACTGGGCGAACTTATGCCGCCTCCAGACTAAAGCAGAAGCCTTTACCGAAGCCCTAGAAGCTTGTGATGAGGCCATTTTAATTGAACCTAAAGACCCTGATATCTGGTCAGATCGGAGTTATGTCTTGTTGCGTCTGAACCGTTACGCTGAAGGGGTGGCCTCGGCGGAAAATGCTATCCGGTTTCGGGCGAACTATTCCGAGGCGCAAACTTGGCGCTGTCTGGGTTTTGCCGGGCTAAATCGGGATGAGGAGGCTGTAGACGCTTGTGAGGATGCCCTGCTGGCTGATGCCCATTGGCGCAATACTAACCCTGCTGAGGCTTGGTTTTTCCGGGGGGAGAGTCTCACCCGCTTAGGTCGTCATGAGGATGCTGTGGTGTCCTATGAACGGGCGCTGGTCATTGAACCGGAATATTCCCTCGCCCTTGCCCGTCAGTGTGAAGCCCTCTCTCAACTCCAACGCCCTCTAGAAGCCCTAACCTCCTGTGATGCGGCCTTAGCCCGAAATGAAAACTGGGGAACCCTCAACGAAAGTCTAGCTTGGGGCAATCGCGCTCTGGCCTTTGAGCAACTCCAAGGGGATGTACAGGCGATCGCATCCCTAGACCAAGCGCTCAAACGGAGTCCCCGCAATCCCATCCTCTGGGCGCAACAGGGGATGTTATTAGCCCAGCAAAAAAACTACCCCGAAGCCCTGCTTTCCTTCACCCAGGCCGTTAATATTAAGCCAGATTACACCCTAGCCCTAGTCAAACAATGCACGGCCCTCAATAAGTTACAACGCTATGAGGCCGCTCTCAAGGCCTGTGAACAAGCCTTGGCCGGGGATGGCAGTTGGGATAAATTGGGGGTAGCCGAAGCTTGGGATCAACTGACCATCACCCTAACTCAACTGGGACGTTATGAAGATGCGATCGCCACAGCCAACCGGGCCGTCGGGTTTCAGCCCGACTTTGCCGAAGCTTGGAACAACCGAGGCGTTCCCTACTGGTACCTCGGACGCTACAATGAGAGCCTCGCCTCCTACGACCGCGCCATAGCCCTCAACCCTCGTTACGTCCAAGCTTGGCTCAATCGCGGTCGCGTCTTCCTTTCCCTCCAACGCTACAACGAAGCCTTGATAGCCTACGATCAAGCCCTGAGTATTGACCCCCAGAGTGATGTCGCTTGGGCGAATCGGAGTGTGATCCTCTGGCATCTGAGGGACTATGCCGGAGCCATTCGCGCCGCCGATCAAGCCCTTGCCCTTAACCCCCAATCTACCCTAGCCTGGTTTGCCAAAGGGGAGGCGCTCGCCGCCCTCAGACGCTATGAGGCCGCCCTAGTTGCCTATCGGGAAGCCCTTTCTATTAGTCCGGAACGGGCCGATTTACAAGCGGCTGTTGAGCGGGTGTTATTGCAATTAACCCCCCCAGAGCAAGACCTACCCTTTGATCAGTTTTGAGGTGGCAAGGGGCAAGAGGCAATAATTCTTAATTCCCCGACTCCCCCGCGAATAGAGAAGTGAGAATTGATAATTGACAATTGACAATTATTCCCGGCTCCCCCTCTCCCCTGCTCCCGATTCCCCAAGCAGACCCTTCCTAGGGGTTAGCCCGTCGCCCTTGAATTACCGGACCAACTGGGAGAGGCCTAGGAGCGTCAGGAGAAGGCTGGGCTGAGGGAGTCGGGCGGGAGAGGCGGGGCGTGACTAACGTAGGTTCTGGGGGTTGAGAAGACTGCACAGGAGGCGATTTTGGGGCGGTCATCAATTGGGCTTGTTCTAAGGCCTCCTTCACTGGTTCTAATTCTTGGGCCGTGCGGATTTGCTGCTCTAACTGTTCCGTCGAAGACACCAAACCACTTAACCCATTGACCAAGCGTAACAAATTCTGGCGAAACTCAGGATTTCCCGTTAACTCATCCAAATCAGAGGTAATTTTTTGGGCATTTTCAAAAGTAGCCCGGGCTGAATCTAAGGTGCGTTGCAGTGCCAGAATATTGGCGGGATCATTAAACGCCTGAGTCATATCCCGTAAATTGGCCGAAGCTTCCGCCGAATTAGCCGTTAACTGCTCTAAATTTTGAACCAGTTGTTCAATCTGCACATTATCAAAGCGTCCTTGCACCGTAGCTACAGTAGTATTGAGTGTTCCAGCCAACTCACTGAGGCGATCGCTCGTTTGGCTAATACTACTCAAAGTTTGCGACACACTCGCCCGATTATCCACCACCGCCCCATTCAGACTCTCCACTAAACGATTGAGTTGAACCGCCGTTAATTGATACTCCCGCATAGTACGATTCACTTGGTCTGTGGTAGACTCCGCCACATTAGCCACACTCTGGGCCGCCCCCGAAAACCCCCGGATTTCCCCCCGCACTGCCCGAGAAAGCAACGTTAACTCATTCCCCAACTTAGCCACCTCTTCCGCCGCTTTACTGGCATTTGCCGTTAATTCCGTCACATTGCCCAATAGTTCAGGATTAGTCAAACTATCGCCAATTTGTATCATACTGCGCATAGCATCATCCAAACTCACCCCAATCACCCCCTCCATCTCGTCATCATGACAAATAATCAGCGCCGCATTGCAACGACGACTGAGGGGCTTCTCCAACTCCTCGGCATTGACCAAAACGGACCGAGGGGAAATATCAATAATGGTTTCACTAATTAAACCCGATTGATTGGCTTCAATTAACACATCCTTGGGAATGCGTAAATCCGTGGGCGCAATTTCCAGCGTGACAGAAATGCCGTTTGTCGTTGGCACAATCCTAGTAATACTACCCACCTTCACCCCCCGATAACGCACCGCCCCCCCAATATTCATCCCATTGGAATTATCAAACCGCACATTCACCCGGTAACTCTCTTGACCAATGGTGAGACGACGCAACCATAGGGAAAACCCCCCAAAGGCAATTAAACCCAGTAGGATAAATAGTCCCAAAGCCCCTTCCCGCATTAGTCGGGTGGGTGCAATGTTTCGGATGAATCTCATAAAACCTCCTGCACAGCCTAATTAGTTGATAACACGGATGGGGCCTTGGGTACTGGCGCTAAAAAATTGGCGGACGAGGGGGTTCTCTGTCCGGTCGATGTCTTCTACTCGTCCTTCCCACTGCACCTTTCCACCATACAAAAACACCACCCGATCAGCCGTGCGGCGAATTGTGCTTTCTTGGTGTGTCACCATGACGTAACTCCCACACTTTCCATCCACACACTGAAGTTGACGCACCAAGTCTTCAATCACGGTTGAGGCAATGGGATCTAAGCCTGCCGTGGGTTCATCATAAAGGATAATTTCCGGATTTGTGGTGGGATCGGCTGGATTGGACATAATAGCCCGGGCAAAACTAACTCGTTTGCGCATCCCCCCGGATAATTGGGCGGGATAACGATCGGCAATACCTTCTAATCCCACGGTTTTTAGTTTTTCCTCTACCAGATGGCGGATGGTCTGGCGGTCTAAGTTGGAATGTTGAAACAAACTGAACCCCACATTTTCCTCAACGGTCAGAGAATCAAATAGGGCGGCTTGTTGGAAGACCATACTAATGGTAATAGGATCGTTGCCATCTTCGGCTAATCCTTCCCGACGTTGCCCTTTGATATAGACTTCTCCAGCGTCGGGGGCTAACAATCCGGCAATGATCCGTAAAATGGTGGATTTGCCTGTACCCGATGGGCCAATAATCACAAGGGCCTCACCATTATAGATTGAAAGGTCTACGGCATCTAAGATCAAAGCCTGACCGAAGGCTTTGCTGACCTGTTTGAGTTCAATTAAGGGCGCTACATCAGTCATTGACAAGACCAGGAATGGGTTTTGTGGGGGAAGGGGGATCTAAAGTTCTCCAGAAACTATGCTACTTGATCGACTTGGATCTTGACGAGATTCCGCAAGCCCTCATTAACGATTAATGGATTCCCGTGTGAACCAATGAAGTAGGGGTAAAAAGATGTAGTGACTTAGACCCAATGCGAAACCGATGGACATTCCGATGAGGGAGAAAAAGGCGACGGTTTGAATGAGGTCTGAAAACTCTAGAATTGTGATAAAGAATTCAATTTGATTGAGGTAGGTTAGACTGCCAAAGATGCCCCCAGTGGCTAAAAGAACGATGGTTAAATGTAGCCAGTGGTGACGGGTTAAGCCTAAACTAAGGGTGAGGATGGTGGCGGAAACGCCAATTAATGTTAGGAAACGGTAGAGGTCGGAGACGGTTAGGGACTGATAGAGAATCCAAGCGAGGCCATAGCCTAAAAATCCGGCGATCGCACAAAACAAAGCATAACCCCGTTGTCCAAAACGACCGGCTTTGGCTAATCCCCATCCTGTCCCCAATCCGGCGATCGCACAAACCAAAATCCCGGCCTCTACTTTTAACTCTAAGCCCTGCAAACGGCCTAAGAATTCGTCGTTAATCTGATACAGCAGCCAATCCCTCAAGCTAGGGACTTGGAGAATCATAAAACCGATAGAAGAGCCAAAAACCGCCCCAATCCCCCCAGACACCATTTCCGTGAGTGTATGGAAACTCGCCTGCCCCAGATATTTTACAAACTCCCAACTCCAATGACCCATCTGGGCAAGGGTATCCTGTCCCCAGTGTAAGCCCCACACAAGGTTATTCTGGACTGATTCCAACCAACGGGCGATCGCCTCACTCCGGGCCTGTTGTTTCACCTCCGACAACTTCCGCCAGCGTTTTTTCACCCGTCGCACATTTTGGGGGCGTAATTTAGGGTCTAAACGCACCATATCATCCAATAAATCGGCAAAAGCTGGAGAAACCCGGGCAAAAGGTCGCCAATTCAACTCCCCCGTATTAATATCTTCCATATTTGTTGGATATTTCCCAGTTAACAAATGGATCATCGTGCGTCCAAGGGCATAAATATCCGCCGTCGATTCCACCCCACCCCCGATCACCTGTTCTGGGGGACTATACCCCGAGGAAAATAAGCGGGTGGAACTTGGGGCCGAGTCCATTTGTTTCGCCCCCCCAAAGTCAATTAACACCAAAGGAATTCCCCCACCCACACCACTCCCGGCTGTTTGTAACATTAAATTAGAGGGTTTAATATCCCGGTGGACAATGTGGCGTTTGTGCAACTCCTCCAAAATAGACAGAGCTTGCCCTAACCAATGATAAACTAACGTTTCAGGACAACCTCCGGGATAATATTCTTGGAGAAACTCCTCCAAATTTTTCCCCTTGATTTTTTCCATCACCAAGCAGTAAATCCCCCGCTTTGGGGTGCGGATTTCAAAAAAACTATTGTGAGTTTCCACTAAGGGAACCCCCGGATGTCGTAGAGTTCGTAAAACTAACGCTTCCTGAGCAAATAACTGTAGAGCTTTGTCAGAAACAACTGTCAAGACCTTTAAGACCTTTTCTTCTTGTTGTTCGAGATCCCAAACGGTATAAATGGCCGAAAACCCCCCTGCTCCCAAGCGTTCTAGGGGGATATAACGATTTTGTAAGCATAAGGAAGTACCACAACGTTGACAAAACTTGTGATGTTGAGGTTGGGGATAGGGGGCAGGACAATCTGGGTTAATACAGTGAATAAACGACATTGCTAGTTTTTGAACTGCCCCTTATTAGTCAGTAAACAGTAACATATGGAAATTAATAATTGATAATTAATTATTAATAATTGTTAATTGATAATTGCTCCCTATTCCCCATTACCTATTACCTATTACCTATTCCCCATTACCTATTACCTATTCCCCACCTCCCTCAACTCGCCCGCATTAAAGCCGCTTTGCGATTATCAAATAGCTTAATCAAGCTATTGGTAATAATTTCCACTACCATCGGGTCACAAACGGCTAAGAAAGACTCTCCATCGAGCTTACCCTCAAAAAACTCTTTGGCGTTATCATGTAACTGTTGAATCCGTTCAAACCCCATGATTTTAACCATTAAGGTTGTTAAAGGCGAGTTTTTTAAATCATAGGACGAGGCGCTATAACGCCCTTTTTCCAACAGTTCAAAAACATCTTCTTCTAAACTATTTTGGGGCGGGTAATTATTGGAAATATCGGGTAAAAAATCCTCCAATTTCCCGACATTTAACCCTTCCGGGTTTAACTCACCCATGATGGTAGAGAGGGGAATATTGCGTCCAAAGCGTTGGGATAAAGCCTCTAATAGGGCAATGGTGAATAATTTACTCCCTAAATATAAACGAGCCGTTTCTAAGTTTTTCCCGGCTCTAGTGAGTAGACTTTGATAGGTTTCCGCGTTGGGTTCTCCTGCATAATCTTGGAATACTAAATCTGGTTTGAGGAAGTTCATAAACCCTTCCATTTTTTGCAGAGCTACCCGATATTGATTCACGGTGTAGGAGTTGGTAAACCGGAGATTGTGATTCGTTTCCGGTAAGAGGTCCCAAGTGCCATCAAGAAAGATTTTGGGATTTGGATTGGCAAAACTCCCCACGTCTCGATTCGCCATGCGGACAGATTGACGGACAGCCTCCACCAATTCCTCGGGAGATAGCCCCAGCTGAAAGGACTCGTTGACTGCAATCAGTCGTTCATGAAGACGGGCGGCCGGACTCACTCCATCTTTATGGGGACGGAAGGGAATGGTGGCCTCAATACAGGCGATGATTTGTAAAATCAGGGACGGGGGAATAAAAGACTCTAGGACTTTAACGGCGACTAAAGCACTGAGGAACTCATTTTGTCCGCCAAAGGGGGATAGCTGTTGACTGGGAGTAAACCCAAAGACCTCCATCACTAGGTCAAACATGGGGTCGTTGCCTAGGTCTTCGCGATCGCGAATATATAGATTTTCTCGAAACTCTCGCACAAAAGGCGTGATATAAAACGTGAGGTTAAAATGAACACTTTGATCCACTTGCACATACACCAGATCATGGAACAAAGCCGCCAGTACCTCAATCGGGTTGTCTGACCCCCCCACCTCAAAAATATGATCTGGGGTATGGAAAGAACGCCAGCGTCCAGTCATGGCCTGAACAATCAACTCGGCGATCTTGGAAAGATCCCGTTCCGTCGTGTTGATGTTAAGCTGGCGAGTTGCCCAGATCAGCTTATCTAAGCAGCGTTGGTGATCCCGTTCAAAATCAAAGTTCATCCAGCCTTCTGCACCTCTAGTTGACTTATTTGTTATTTTAACGAGGTCTGTCGAGAGGGGAACCAAATTTTAGAATTTGGTAAGCGAAGTAAGTAGTTATACGGACGGTTCTCCTCCGCTTCTCGAAAAACCGTGATAGCTTAAGAGAAATTTTACAAGCAAAGTATAAAGTTCGATGTCTACTGTTAGTTTAATTCGTGGGGAATCTTACGATCTCGCCGCTCTTCGTCAGTCCATTGAGGAATTGCTAGCCCCTTGGGGTGGGATGGGGGCTTTTGTGAAATCAGGCGATCGCGTTCTCCTCAAACCCAACCTTCTTACAGGCAGTCAACCCCAACGGGAATGTATCACTCGCCCGGAAATCGTGTTCTGTGTCGCCCAACTGGTTCAAGAAGCAGGGGGAAAACCCTTTTTAGGGGATAGTCCCGCTTTTGGCAGTGCTAAGGGGGTAGCGGCCAATAATGGCTATTTACCCTATTTAGAACAACTCGATATTCCGATTGTGGAATTTCATGGCCAACGCTGCACCATTGACAATGACAGTTTTTCCCATTTGCGTCTGTCGAAAGAAGCCCTAGAGGCCGATGTAGTGATTAATCTGCCCAAAGTAAAATCCCATGTTCAACTCACTTTGACCTTGGGGGTTAAAAATCTCTTTGGTTGTGTGCCGGGGAAAATGAAAGCCTGGTGGCACATGGAAGCGGGAAAAGATGCCAACCGCTTTGGGGAAATGCTGGTAGAAACCGCCCGAGCGATCCAACCTCAGTTAACGATTATGGATGGCATTATCGGCCATGAAGGAAACGGCCCGAGTGGGGGAGATCCGCGCTTTCTAGGCATTTTAGGGGCATCCGATGATGTTTTTGCCCTTGACCGCACTTGGGTGGCTTTGTTGCAGGCCGATCCCCAACAGATTCCCACGGTGGCGGCCTCCCAACGGTTAGGGGTTTGTCCGGATCTCTCGGAAATTGAGTTTCCCCTGCTACAACCGGAGGATCTGGTGGTGACGGATTGGAAGTTACCGAAAAACCTTGTTCCCATTGATTTTGGTCTGCCTCGGGTGGTGCGCTCTACCTTTAAGCATCTCTATATCCGCTTGACCGAAACTCTTAGTTTTAAAAGCTTACGGGGAAACTTGGGTTTAGAGTGACGACTCCCGAGATCGACCCTACGGGTACGATGCGGGGCTTCTCTGCGGTCAGCTAAAAGGGAAAGAAAGCCGATTTCAGGGAGGCTGTCAAGACACCCGGTTTCAAGCTTGAGGTCAGAAACCGGGTTTTTGAGAGGGTTTGGAGGCACTCAGGAGAGGATGAACGCAACCCCGTTTCTTTTTGTCGCTCAGGAGAGCATGAAGTCAACCCCGTTTCTTTTTGTCGTTAGTCAGGAGGAATCACCTTGCTTTCAATTGCTGAACTCAACTCAATGGAGCATGAGGCGTTTATGGCTACAGTGGGGCATATTTTTGAAAATACACCGGAATTGATGGAGCAGGTGGCTCAAGAACGCCCTTTTCTCGACTTTGCCGATCTTTACGCCAAAATGACCCAAGGGGTGGCTAATCTCAACACTGAGGCGCAACTGGCACTGATTCGCGCTCATCCCGACTTAGGCACGAAAGCTAAAATCGGGCAATTCTCAACGCTGGAACAAAAATCGGCAGGACTGGATCAACTGACAGTGACTGAGTTTGAGGAGTTTCATCGTCTCAATGGGGCCTATAAACAACGGTTTGGTTTCCCGTTTGTCATGGCTGTTAAGGGGAAAACGGCGGGGGAAATTCGGGATCAGTTGCGCTTGCGTCTGGGGTGTTCTCTGGAGGAGGAGCGGCAGGAGGCGATCGCACAAATCCTCAAAATCGCCCAATTCCGCTTACAGGATCTTATTCAGCCGTAAACTGAGATGGGTTTAGCGATCGCCCACAGCCGCTAATTCCCGACCGCCAAAGATGGCCTCATAATGGCAATAATACTTAAATTCGAGGTAATTATAAAAGGGGTCTTCTAAAAAGAACGTGCGATGTTCTGTTAACTCCCCCGGAAACCGCCGTTTCGGTTCTTGATAAAAGGTCAGGTGTTTCTCTTGCACTCGACTTAACAAATTTTCCCAATCCTGTTCTTGGGTAAAAATTAAGCCAAAATGGCGGGGATAAATACCCTTTTGTCGTGTTAAAGGCTCTTTAGTCATGTGGGCAACTACTTGATGGCCGTGGAAGTTTAAAATCATCGCTTGAGGGGATTCTCTACCCACTTCACAGCCTAAACCTTCCACATAAAAAGTTTTGGCCTGTTCAATATTATTAATGGGAATGGCGAGATGAAATAAAATGTTAGCCTGAGATAAACTGTTAGTCATAGTCAGAAGTCCAATAAATTTTAGGTCAAAAATGTTGGGCGAAAATAATCGGGAATTTGCCGCCCCAAATCTGGAGTAAACCTATTCTATACTATAGCGTTTCCATTTGAGTTTTGTAATCCACAAGGGAATAGGGAATAGGGAATGGGGAATAGGTAATTGATAATTGTTCCCCCTCTCCCCTGCTCCCCTGCTCCCCTGCTCCCCTGCTCCCCTGCCCCCCTGCTCCCCTGCTCCCCCTCTCCCCGACTCCCGACTCCCGAAGTTATTCAGCAAGCCCTAATTAACCCCCACTGAGCAAATCTTAGCTATCCCAAAAGGCTTTAATTTCAGTAACTAAACCCTCTAAATTATCTACTAATGGCGAATGTCCTGCCTTTTTCAGGATCACTAACTTAGGCTGATTTTCTAGCATTTTTACCCCTTCTAATGCCTTACTTTTAGGGATGACATAATCTCGATCTCCATGTATAATTAAAGTGGGAGATTTTAGCCTTTTAATTGCGCCTGTTCCTGGCACTACACCATTATGGTGAGAGGATAAGTTAAAACAACTGAGCGCGTAAATTACATCTAAATAGTTCCGTTGTTTTAAGGTGGCTCTGAGGTAACGACGATACTGTTGAGCATCGGGTTTGTTTTGGGTGTAAACGACTTGATTCCAAAGGGATTTAAAAAAGCTTTGGTCTTGGGTTTCAAAAGCCTTTAAAATGGGCAGGATGACAAGGGGATCTTGTGCAAGTTCGGTTTTGGTTTGGAAAAATTCTCCGGGAATGGGTCGGCCATAGATATCCCGTTTGGGCAGGGGGAATCCTTGGGGATTGACAGAAGCGAGTAAGATTAAACGACTGAGGAGTTGAGGGGTATCACAGGCTAATTGTAAGGCGATCGCACCCCCCAAAGACCACCCTAGGATCATCGGCCGTTTTAGCTGAAGTTGGCGGATAAAAGCTTGTAGATCCTCGGCGAAATCTGAAATAGACTCAATAGGGTGATGGTAGGACGAATTGCCAAAACCGCGCAAGTCTGGCGCAAAAACATGATAATCCTCCGGTAATTGTTCCATCAGCACATCCCAATACTGAGAGGAGGACAAGTTACCATGAATCAATAATAATACTCGCTCCCCTTGTCCAGATTCCCGATAGGCTAAGGTTTCACCATTATCTAATGTGATAGATTGCATCTTCTCTATTATTTTAATCATCAATAATTAGTAATTAATCATTGATAATTGTTGAGCGATTTGTAGGTTGGGTGAAGCGACAGCGCAACCCAACAAAAGAATTGATAATTAATCATTGATAATTGTTGAGCAATCTGTAGGTTGGGTGAAGCGACAGCGCAACCCAACAAGATACTACACATTATCTGCTCCCTTCGGGGATTCTCCCACCATAATCTTTAACTGGGTGGGATGAGGAGATCAACCCCCAAAAACGCCAAAGTTGATGACCACTTTCATAATATTTGCGCTCAAAGGGAGTCAGGGGTGAGGAGGGGGTGAACATTTCCCATTGTCCGGGAGTCCCAGTGGCCAACTGGAACGCTTGCGCAAATTCAGCGACATAAATCCGCCAGTTACTGCGCAATTCCAACACTCCCCCCAGTTGTAACAGGGTGGGAAAGACGGGGTGGCCATGCCAGCGCCGCTTAAAATGGACAGGTTTAGGGTAGGGATTGGGATACAAGAGATAATGACGAGTTAGGGGGATGGATGCCTCGGCCATTAAACGCCAAAAATCCACTAAATCGGCGCGAATCAGACGATAATTCTCCCCTTGGGGGTCACTTTTGCTCAAACGGTGTAAAGATTGATCTACCCCTAAAATGAAGCAGTGGGGGAACTGTTGAGCGAGGTGACGGGTACTTTCTCCCACACCACACCCCGAATCCAGAATCAGGGGAGTCTGGGGGGGAATTTGTGCGATCGCCTGCTGAAAAATCTCCCGTTGATAATCCGGGATAGGTTTGCGAAACCGATGGGCCAGATGCTTCTGCACCACCTTTTCTAAAGCACTGTAAACCGTCGTTTGTGAACTGGTAACAGGACGACTATTAGCGCGCATTCCCTTGTTGTTGCTCCAACACTTCACCCCCCGAGATTTCTAGACCACTGAGGGGACGAGACGCTTTAAACTGTAACGGCATTTGTAGGGGAGAGAGAGGTTGAGCCTTCACCGGGGAAAAGTGCCACTGTTGCAGTCCATCTAAAATCCCTTGACGTACTGTGGGATCTTCTTCCCGTAATAACAACAGTTGAAAATATTCCATCAGTTGCCGTTTTTGCGTGTTGTCTAACTGTTCACTCAGTCGGGTTAATTGTCGCACCCCGATCAACCGTTTCAGGGGATCGGGCTGGGTCAATTCCTGCAATAATCGCTCATAACGGCCTTCATGACTTTGGGTTTTCTGGTGGGTCATCTGCCACCCCAATAAACCCAGGGTGAGTAATGTTCCTAGACCTTGTGCGATCGCACCCGTAGCCAACCAACGATTCTCCGTATCTACCCAAATCGAAGCCACCAGATAAGTCCCCACCGCCGCCAGTCCTCCACTCCCCACCGCAATCGCTAAAGGACGCTGAGGACTGTTTAAAAACCTTTGCACCCGTAACCAATACTTCGACCAATCCCACCCCTGTCCCACAAACACCAACCACATCACACCTCCTCCCGTTCCCGTCGCCAGCGTCAGTTTCCAGTTCCACACCAACAGGAACACCAACGCCAAACCGCTCATCATCCACAGCGCCAATAAACGGGACTGACGAGAAGCCAAAGCCTGTAATAGGGAACGTTCAATTTTCAGGAGAGCGGAAGAACCCAAGGATTGCCGTTTTTTCCGCCGATTAAACACCTGTGCCACGGGGGGATAGTCGAAAGGGATAACGGAGATTCTACCACTAAATCCGTCCCTCATAGTACCTCGGGCATCAGAAAAAGCGCTGAATTTTCTCCTCAACCAACATCTTGGTAGTTAAAACAACATTTAATTCTACTCCCAATCAATAGCATAGACCTAGTTTTATTGACTTCAAGTATTCCATGAATAACTATCAGCAATTTTCCCCAAACTTGCACCCCTATCAATGCAGCAGATCCCGTTTTCAGTCCCTTTCTTGGGTCGCCAGTTTGATCGTCATGCTCATTGGGGGTTTCGTCATTGTTGGCTGGATATTTGGCATTCCCCTCCTAAAAAGTGTTCTCCCCGGTTTAGTCACTATGAAAGCCAACACCGCCATTGGTTTTATTTTTGGGGGGGCTTCTTTATTTTTCTGGCATCAACAACAAAAATCATCCCAGTGGAGTCCTAATGCTTTAATTTGCGCTGTGATTGTATTATTAATTGGTTTACTCACTCTCAAGCAATATGGTTTTCAGGTCAATTTCGGGATTGATGAACTGTTTTTCAAAGAATCTTTCGATGCTGTAGCAACAGCTACCCCCGGACGTATGGCTCCTAACAGTGCATTTAACTTTCTTTTATTGGGATCTGCATTGGTCTTATCGGCACATATAATCAGGGAATCATGACTGTAATTACAGGAGATCATGCCGGAAGTATTATCGCTCAACGCCTCCTACCTACGGCTATTCTTTTTCCCCCTACCCTCTGCTGGCTGGTTTTAGTTGGCTTTCGTCAAGATGTTTATAGCCCCGAAATGGGAATTTCCATTTTAGGAATTTTAAACATCATTATTTTTGCGGTTTTAATTTGGTGGAACTCTCTCACAATGAGCCATATTGATTTACGTCGAAGTCAAGCCGAAGCATCCTTAAAACAGACTTTGGATGAGCTTGAACTTAAAGTACAACAACAGGAAAGTTTAGCCCTTCAACTGCAAAAAACCTTTACTAAAATTACAACCTCTATGAATGAGTTAGCGGCTTCTTCTAATAGTACCGCTCAACAAGCAACCGCCGCCGATCAGCAAGCACAAAAAGCCTTAAATCTTTGTCAGAAAGGAACTGTAACCGTTGCCCATAGTCAACAGGTGATGACCCAGTTAGAAGAAAACGTTACAGCAATTGGTTTAGAAATTGTGAATACTCAACAAAAAGCTAGTCAAATTGCAGATATTTCTGGCTTGGTCAAAGACTTGGCGAATCAAACCAATATGCTCGCGTTAAATGCTGCCATTGAAGCGGTGAATGCTGGAGAATATGGTCGAGGTTTTGGAGTAGTCGCCAGTGAGATTCGCAAACTGGCTGATCAAAGTAAAACCTATGCTGAAACCATTAATCTTTTAGTGTCCCAAATTCAAAACGCTGTTCAAAAGACTTCAACGGTGACAGAACAAGGAATTCAAACCGTTACGGAGAATGTGCAGGTTGTGGAACAAACCGCCTCAGCTTTTACCGGAGTTTTGAATTCTATTGAGAAAATTGTTGTCAATAATGAACAAATTTCTCTAACGGCAAATCAACAGGCGATTGCGATTCAACAAGTCGTGAACATTGTCAATGAAGTTCACATCGATAAGACTTAAGAAAATATTCAGAGCGTTGCGGCGATTCACCCTGTAGAGCTATCTCCCCACTGGGGAGATAGGCGTTAGGTTGTAGTTCACGAGGAGTAATTTGCTCATAGTTCATCGGGGTTATTTTCGGTAAATTAAGTTTGCCTTCTTCAATTATGATAAAATCATAGCTCGTCACTCCAAAACACCATATCCAACAACCAGAGCAACGTGAAACTTTTCGTTTACCATACCCCTGAATTAACCCCCACCGATCACAATCCCGATTGTGCTGTTGTGATTGATGTCTTGCGTGCCACAACCACGATTGCAACTGCCTTGAATGCAGGTGCTGAAGCGGTACAAGCTTTTAGTGATATTAACCAGTTAATGACAGTGAGTGAGGCCTGGGCGGCAGATCGGCGCATTCGGGCTGGAGAAAGGGGCGGTAAACAGGTGGAAGGCTGCGATATGGGAAATTCGCCCCTGTTGTGTACCCCGGAACAAGTGCAAGGGAAACGGTTGTTTATTAGTACCACTAATGGCACCCGAACCTTACAACGGGTGGAAAATGCGCCTGTTGTGTTAACGGGGGCGCAGGTGAACCGTCAGGCTGTTGTAGACTATTTGAGCCAACATCAGCCGGAGACGGTTTGGTTAGTGGGATCGGGTTGGGAAGGGGCCTATTCTTTAGAGGATACGGTCTGCGCGGGGGCGATCGCACTGCCTTTTTATGAACAAAACCCCGCCATCGTTGGCAATGACGAAGTATTAGGGGCCGTCAGTCTATATCGTCAATGGCAAGATCAGTTAGTGGAGTTATTTTGCCAAGCTAGTCACGGTCAACGGCTGTTACGTTTAGACCTGCTTGATGATATCAAGTATTGCGCTCAAACCGATTTATTGAATGTCCTACCCCTGCAAGTGGAAAAGGGCCTGTTAACCCTAAAGTCGTGACAGTCTCCCGGTGCTGATTCTAGAAGTACGCAGAACCCCCAACTCAGCTGAGGCCAAAGTTGGGGGGGGTGTTTTTAAGGTGTTTATGAACTACCCCACCGTATAGACGGGTGGGGAAACCAATCCCCCCTCAGACTATTGGTTGTAGATTATTGATTTTGATTGGCTTTGGTATCTTGTACCGCTACCCAGAAAAAGAGTCCGGTTAGGGGAATGCTGGCGATTAAAATGGCGGTGGTGGCGGCCACGCCATAGGTGGGGTGTCCGTAGGCTAGTTCAAAGATAGAACCTACGGCGGCGATCGCACAAATACAAGACCCCATCAAAAAAACGCCGCTTTTCGGTGTCATGCCCATAAAATTTCCCTTCCCCTCACTGAATGGGACGAACAGCTTGCATTGAAAAATGGTGCTTATTCAATGCTTCTGCTAAGACTAACCCATTTTGAACCCGATCCACGAATAAAACCCCCGTCAGGTGATCCATTTCGTGTTGAATCGCCCGAGAGAGTAATCCCTTGGCTTTCATCCGTTGGGGGCGACCTTGTTGGTCTTTATAACTCACTTCAATCACTTGGGGCCGCACCACCTCTAAATACACCCCCGGAATACTCAAACACCCTTCTTCCGCCGTACAGACTTCTGGACTAGCTCCGACAATTTGAGGGTTAATGAGAACGATGGGAGGGGTGGCGGCATTGTCCGGTTCACAGTCGATGACGATTAACTGTTTGTGGATGGCCACTTGAGGAGCCGCTAAACCAATGCCATCGGAACTATACATAGTTTGCAGCATTTCCCGCGCCATTTGCCGCACCGTCTCATCCACCCGGCTAATTCGTTTAGCGGGTTGACGTAAGACGCGATCGCCAAGATAGTGAATCTCTAAAGGCGGTTGTTTTAACTTTTTCTTTTCAACCAGAACAGCAGAAGTCATAGAATTATCAGACAGGGACAGTGTTTTAAGAACTTCTCCGATCTTAACAGCTACTTCGCGAGAGAGGTTGGTTCACAGGGAGCAGTTGACCAAAAATTCTGGTCATTTCCCGCCCTTGTCTTGTACGATTAGCCCATTGTGTTCCACCATTCATGTTGCAAATTCTCACCAAACTCCGTTATCTGTGCCGCGAAACCCTCTCGGGTTTACAACGAGGGGGATGGATGAATTGGGCGGCCATTAGTACCGTCACCGTCTCGTTATTCCTGTTTGGTCTTTCTCTCCAAACCAGTTGGCAACTCGATGCACTCCTTGCCCATTTTGGCAGTCAGTTAGAAATTTCTGTCTATCTTCAGCCTGATATATCCGGTCAAGATGTTATTGATCAAGTACAAGCGTTTCCCACCGTTCAGGAGGTGCGCGTTGTCTCCAAGGAGGAAGCTTGGCAGTCTCTCCTTTATGAATTGCGCGTGGCCGACCCGGATTATGCCACCCAACAACTGGAAGGCAATCCCCTAGTCGATGAATTGAAAGTAACGGCCTATTCCCCCCAATCAGTCCCTAATCTAGTCGAACGCTTAACGACCTTGCCTCAAGTGGATTATTGTGTTTATATCAATGAGGCGCGAGAACAGTTTGAACAATTACAAGCGGGTCTAAGCTGGGTCAGTCTGTCTTTGATTAGTATTTTATCGATTACAGCGATCGCCGTTGTCACCACCACCCTCCACTTAATCGCCGTTGCTCGACGCAATGAACTGGAAATTATGCAACTGGTCGGAGCAACCAAAGTCTGGATCATAATTCCCTTCATTTGTCAAGGTATTTTATTTGGATTAGCCGGGGGGATTCTATCCCTCATCCTCATCACAACCTTGAGAACCTTAATCGCTCAATTCCTCTTTACAGAACAAGAATTTTTACGGTTTCTCACCGAACAACTCACCCTCACCTCCCTGCAAATGTCCCTCCTCCCCCTCATTTTATTAAGCGGTGGGGGAGGAATTGGCTTAATCAGTAGTTATCTCGCCCTCCGTCGTCTAGCACTGCGTTAAGGGCGCTTCAGGAACTGTTTAATCCTCACTCAGGAAAAACTCAGATATTTCTTGTTTGTTAAAATAAGTTGTCATCGCTTCTCCCTCAGAAATTGTTAGCAGAAAACCCCATGATTCAATCTCTCACAACCATCACCCCCTTTCAGCAAAAACTCTCCTCTCCCCTCACCAAATCCACCATTACCGTTCTCCAAATTAACCTCGGGAAACGCTGCAATTTAGCCTGTACCCATTGCCATGTTGAAGCCGGCCCCCAACGCACCGAAGAACTCACCCCAGAAATTTGTCAACAACTCCTAGAAATCATTGCCCGCTTCCCCCAAATTCAAACCGTTGATTTAACCGGAGGTGCGCCAGAAATGAACTATGGGTTTCGTCCTCTCGTTGAACAGGCAAGGCGATATCATAAAGAAATTATTGTGCGGTCGAATTTAACGATTTTCTTTGAACCTGAATTTACAGACCTGCCGGAATATTTTGCGGAACATCAGGTGCGAGTGGTGGCATCTCTGCCTTGCTACTTAGAAGCGAACGTAGACGGGCAAAGAGGGGCAGGGGTTTATCAAAAATCTATTGAGGCCTTAAAACGCTTGAATGAACAAGGCTATGGTATTCATCCCAATCTCATCCTTGATTTAGTCTATAATCCTCCCCTCCCCAAATCAAATAAATTTACATTACCCCCCGAACAGAAAAAGTTAGAACGGGATTATAAGGCGTATTTAAAGGAACATTTTGCCATTGACTTTAATCAACTTTTGACCATTACTAATTTACCCATTGGACGAACAAAGCAATATTTAGAACGCCGCCAACTAACCCAGGGTTATCTGCAATTCCTAGAGGATAATTACAACCCAGAAACCGTGAGTAATTTGATGTGTCGCCATGAATTATCAATCGATTATTTAGGCAATATTTACGATTGCGATTTTAATCAGATGGAAAATTTACCCGCACGGGATAGTAAGGGGCAAAAATTAACGATTCAAAAGCTCCTCGAATTCAATAACTTAGACCAAATTAAAAGGATTCAAACCGCCGCCTATTGTTATGGTTGTACGGCGGGGTCGGGTTCTAGTTGTGGGGGGGCGTTGTTGTAAGTTTTGCTGGGAATCGGTCATGGGGAATGGCGAACAATTATTAATTATCAATGCACATCTTAACAAAAACTTTACATCTGGGAAGCCAATCTAAATAGTAGACCGGGGCAAAATTGCCTTAAGATTAAACTCAAAGTCCCAAAAATCAACCTTATGAGAATCCTTGTTACAGGTGGTGCTGGCTTTTTAGGATCCCACCTCATCGACCGCCTGATGGCAGCAGGTCATGAAGTCATTTGCTTGGACAATTTTTACACGGGTCGCAAACGCAATATCTTACACTGGCTGGACAATCCCTATTTTGAGTTAGTGCGCCATGATATTACGGAACCGATTCGTTTAGAAGTAGATCAGATTTACCATTTAGCTTGTCCGGCCTCTCCGGTCCACTATCAATACAACCCCGTGAAGACGATTAAAACCAATGTCATGGGGACGTTGAATATGTTGGGACTGGCTAAACGGGTGAAAGCGCGCTTTTTCTTAGCCTCAACTTCGGAAGTGTATGGAGATCCCACGGTTCACCCCCAAACGGAGGACTATCGGGGGAATGTGAACTGTAATGGTATTCGGGCTTGTTATGATGAGGGGAAACGGGTGGCGGAAACCCTGACCTATGACTATCATCGGCAAAATGGGGTAGATGTGCGGGTGGTGCGGATTTTCAACACCTATGGACCGCGAATGTTGCCTAATGATGGGCGGGTGGTGAGTAATTTTATTGTGCAGGCACTACAAGGTAAACCCCTGACGGTGTATGGGGATGGTTCCCAAACTCGTAGTTTTTGTTATGTGTCGGATTTGATTGAGGGGTTTATCCGACTGATGAATAGTGATTATACGGATCCGGTGAATATCGGCAATCCGGGGGAATACACCATTTTGGAGTTAGCCCAAGCGATTCAGGGCATGATTAACCCCAATGCGGAATTAATCTATGAACCTCTGCCCCAAGATGACCCTAAACAACGTCAGCCGGATATTACTCGTGCTAAAAATTTATTGGGCTGGGAGCCGACGGTGCATCTACAAGAGGGTTTAAAGCAGACGATTGATTATTTTCGCGATCGCCTAAGCCAAGACCTTTAACCCAAAAACAAGCTTTAGCCCTAAGCTTCTAGGGGAATCAACCTTGCGAATTCTACCCACTTTTTTTGAGGATTAATCTTATGCGCGTATGTGTCATCGGTACAGGCTATGTCGGTTTAGTGACGGGTGTCTGTCTTTCTCAAATTGGCCATAATGTGATTTGTATAGACAACAATGAAGATAAGGTCAAACTCATGAAGGCTGGGCAAACCCCCATCTATGAACCCGGACTTTCAGAATTGATGCAGTCCTGTATGACCGCCGGACGTTTGGAATTTACAGTAGATTTAGAGTATGGGGTACAAAATAGCGATATTCTCTTTATCGCTGTGGGAACTCCTGCCCTACCTAACGGAGAAAGTGACACCCGTTATGTCGAAGCCGTAGCGCGAGGCATTGGAACCCATCTTAACGACGGTTATAAGGTCATTGTCAACAAGTCTACAGTTCCCATCGGGTCTGGGGATTGGGTGCGGATGATTGTTTTAGATGGGGTCGCGGAACGCCAAAAAACCCTAGTGGGTGCTGGGGGAGGTGGTGACGAAACCACGGAAATTACAGCCCAGTTTGATGTGGTGAGTAACCCAGAATTCCTGCGGGAAGGTTCGGCGGTTTACGATACCTTTAACCCCGACCGCATTGTTTTGGGCAGTAACAGCAAAAAAGCCCTAGAAATGATGCAGCAACTCTATCAGCCTTTGGTAGATCGCACCTTTGCTGAAGATCAAAACTTACCACCGGTTCCGTTGGTGTTAACGGATTTGAATTCGGCGGAGATGATTAAATACGCAGCCAATTCCTTCCTCGCGACCAAGATTAGTTTTGTCAATGAGATTGCCAATATTTGCGATCGCGTCGGAGCCGATGTCACCCAAGTGGCCAAAGGCATTGGTTTAGACTCCCGAATTGGGACAAAATTCCTCCAAGCAGGCTTAGGTTGGGGGGGATCTTGTTTCCCCAAAGACGTTTCCGCCCTCATTCATACAGCCGATGACTACGGTTATGATGCCGAATTACTCAAAGCAGCCGTTAGTGTCAACCAACGGCAACGGCTGATTATCATTGAGAAACTACAACACGAGTTAAAAATCCTCAAAGGAAAAGTCGTGGGACTGTTAGGGTTAACCTTTAAACCCGACACCGACGATATGCGTGACGCACCCGCTTTAGACTTAATTGAACAGTTGAACCGTTTAGGGGCTAAAGTCAAGGCCTACGACCCCATTGTGTCCCAATCCGGCATGAGTAGCGGCCTATCCCATGTCATTGTAGAAACAGACCCAGAACGCTTGGCCGATGGTTGTGATGCGCTGGTGTTAGTGACCGATTGGAAACAATTCGCCCATCTGGACTATGGCAAATTAGCCACCTTGGTTAATACCAAAATCATCATCGATGGTCGGAATTATTTAGACCGCGAGGCCGCAGAAGCGGCTGGTTTCCGCTATGTCGGAATTGGTCATTAAGTTCTGAACTTTCTAATGGTTTCGATGTGAATAACCGGGTTTCTGTCGAGGAAACCCGGTTTCAAGTGTAAGGTATTCCAGTTCAAGATATTTGGTTAGATTATAAAGATCCTCATAATCAAAATATTAAAATCACAGGCTATCCTACAGAAAAAAATCCTAATCTGTTAGCAAGAATTATGCAAACATCTTCTAATGATAATGATTTGATTCTTGATTGTTTTGCGGGATCAGGTACAAGTTTAGAGATTGCTTCTAAGTTAAAAAAAATTAAGTTTAAGTAAGATTTACGATCAAGGTGAGCCTAAAAAGACTCACCCTTATACTACACTATACCCCAACCTCCTCTAACTTAGGCATCTCACTCTCAGGGACAACCCGCCCAAAATTCTCAAAACCTTCAATTTCATTGAAATTGAGATAGCGGTATAAATCCCCCTTAAACGGGTCAACTTTTTCCGCCACAATAGCCAAATATTCCTCCACCGTTGGCATCTTACCTAACAACGCACAAACGGCCGCCAACTCCGCAGAACCCAAGTAAACCCGCGCTCCTTTCCCCATACGATTATTGAAGTTGCGAGTCGAAGTAGAAAACACCGTCGCATTATCTTCTACCCGTGCTTGATTCCCCATACACAGAGAACATCCCGGCATCTCTGTCCGCGCACCTGCGGCCGCAAAAATGCCATAAACTCCCTCTTCTCGTAACTGTTGTTCATCCATCCGAGTGGGAGGACAAACCCATAACACCGACTTAATACGGCCAGCCCCTTCTAAAATCTTCGCCGCAGCGCGATAATGGCCAATATTAGTCATACATGAACCAATAAACACCTCATCTACCTTATCCCCCGCACATTCACTCATTAACTTGACATTATCCGGGTCATTGGGAGCCGCCACAATGGGTTCTTTAATCTCATTTAAATTCACCTCAATAGTGTCTACATATTCCGCATCCGGGTCTGCCGACATTAAGCTAGGATTAGCTAACCATTGTTCCATTTTGGCAATGCGACGTAACAGGGTACGAGCATCTTGATACCCCCGTGCAATCATGTTTTTCATTAGCACGATATTGGAACGCAAATATTCCGCCACCGTTTCCTCACTCAGCTTGATGGTACTGCCCGAACAAGAGCGTTCTGCGGTCGCGTCTGTGAGTTCAAAGGCCTGTTCTACCTTCAAATCGGGTAAACCTTCCATTTCCATGATGCGGCCGTTGAAAACGTTGATTTTGTTCTCTTTGCCGACGGTGAGTTTCCCTTGCTGCATAGCCACCCAAGGAATGGCGTTTACAATATCGCGTAACGTCACACCGGGCTGTAATTCACCCGTAAACTTCACTAATACCGATTCTGGCATATCTAAAGGCATGACCCCTAAAGCCGCCGCAAAGGCCACTAAACCCGAACCGGCGGGGAAGGAAATCCCCAAGGGAAAACGGGTGTGGGAGTCGCCCCCAGTGCCTACGGTATCGGGGAGTAACATCCGGTTTAACCAGGAGTGGATGATGCCGTCTCCCGGACGCAGAGCCACACCGCCACGGGTGGAGAAGAAGTCGGGTAATTCTTTGTGGGTTTTGATGTCTACGGGTTTGGGATAAGCCGCCGTGTGACAGAAGGTTTGCAGGGTTAAGTCTGCATTGAACCCTAAACAGGCTAACTCTTTTAATTCATCCCGTGTCATGGGGCCGGTGGTGTCTTGGGAACCGACGGTGGTCATGATAGGTTCGCAGGATGTACCGGGGCGCACGCCTTCTAAACCGCAGGCTTTGCCGACCATTTTCTGGGCGAGGGTGAAGCCCTTGCCGGTGTCTTCTGGCAGGGAAGGCCGGACAAAAAGGGAGGTCGGTTCAAGACCTAATGTTTGTCGGGCTTTATCGGTGAGGGCGCGACCAATGAGGAGGGGAATGCGTCCTCCGGCACGAACTTCATCTAGGATGGTGTCGGGTTTGAGTTGGAAGGTGGAGATAGTTTCTCCGGCTTCGTTGGTGATTTTGCCTTCGTAGGGGTGAATGGTGATGATATCCCCGGTGTTTAGTTTTGTGACATCACATTCAATGGGTAAGGCGCCGGAGTCTTCGGCGGTGTTGAAGAAGATGGGGGCAATTTTTCCACCCAAGATATAGCCGCCTGCCCGCTTGTTGGGGACGAAGGGGATATCATGGCCGATGTGCCAAAGGACGGAGTTGATGGCGGATTTCCGGGAGGAACCGGTGCCTACTACGTCCCCCACATAGGCGACGGGATGCCCTTTTGCTTTGAGTTGGGCAATGGTTTGGAGGCCGTCGGGCATTTTCGACTCCAGCATGGCGAGGGCGTGGAGGGGAATGTCTGGCCGGGTGGTGGCGTGGGGGGCGGGGGAAAGGTCGTCGGTGTTGGTTTCGCCGGGGACTTTAAAGACGGTGACGGTGATGGTTTCGGGGACTTTGGGTTTATTTAAGAACCAATCTCCCTCGGCCCAAGCGTCTACGACTTGTTTGGCGTGGGGGTTGATGTCGGAGAGGGCTAAAACCTCGTTGAAGGCATCAAAGACTAAGAGGGTTTTGCTGAGGGCGTTGGCGGCTTCGGCGGCGAGGTTGCTGTCTCTGGATTTGAGGAGGTCTACTAATGATTGGACATTATAGCCGCCTATCATGGTCCCGAGGAGGTCTACTGCGCCTTGGTGGGAGATGAGGGAACATTCAATTTCTCCTTTAGCAATGGCGGTGAGGAAGCCTGCTTTGACGTAGGCGGCTTCATCGACTCCGGGGGGTACGCGGTCCCGTAGGAGCATCAAGAGTTCTTCTTTTTCGGCTTCGGGTGGGTTTTTAAGCAGTTCACAGAGTTGGGCGGTTTGTTGGGCGTTGAGGGGGAGGGGGGGAATGCCTAGTTGGGCGCGTTCTGCGGCGTGTTGGCGATATTCTTGGAGCATTGATTCTTATATTCTCCTCTAGTGTGTTCCATTTGCTATTTTATTGTAAGGGGTGGGCTAGGGGAGTTACTGGGGAACGGTCTTAGTTTTTTAAGGATTAGCTAAATTAGAATTATTCTTGATCTCAGGTTAGTTATATGTGATAGGGATGGAAAAATTATAGTTTTCTGCTGTACGGGGTGGGTTGTGCTTAAATTAGTTCAGAAATCCTTGACTATTTCATTGAACAAAACTCTGAGATGTGTTTGAACTGAAGTTTTGTCGGAGAAAAGTAAGAATGGTTTGGCATATGAAGACGGGAGATCGAGTTCTGGATGAGGTGGAATCCCGATTTTATTTAGGTCTTTTGCAAGATTCTTTTAGGTCTACTTTAGTCTACAATGATTGGGAATATAACCTTTCTGATTTTAATCTGTGGGGTTCTACGGGGAATGTTTTTTTTGATAAAGCCAGTTTTAATCAGCAAATATTTTTGATTAATTTTTGTTTAAATGCGCTGTTAAAGCCTGAAGTTCCAATGCCTGAGTTGAACCATCTTTTAGAGGCAGCGGCCTACTATCCTTTTGGTTATTTGGAGCAAATGGTTTGGGAAGAGTTGGAGGGTGAAAAGTGTCTAGAAAGCCAAAATCAAATAGAGGAAGAAGAATATGTTTACCGTTACAGGAGGATGTGTTGGGAGGGATTTGATGCTCTCATATTGCCTGATTTGATGCAATATGAGAAGGATAACCCTCATGAAGAACCCTTGGTTGCAATCAATCCTTTTTATGGGGAAAAGTATAAGAGCAAGGATCTGAGATGTTGGGAAGATGCGATCGCCGATTTAGCTGACATCATCTTCTGGGATCGAGATTGGTTTTGGGTATCTTCCGAACCCCAACTCCTCGACGGCATGGAGCAGTGGAGAGCCGATTCATTGGGCATCACAGAACAGTATTTTACCAATCGGTTGCCCAAGGTGACAGATCAACAGGCGATCGCTGCCTTGCAGGAAATCATGGAATGGGAACTCTAGCCCTCCCCCCCATCCAACTCCCGGCCACCAGTTCCCCTCCTTCAGGAGTCACATCCAGTTATAGTTATGTTGAGAATTCCTACACACTTCTTAACAATGTCGCTAAGGAAGCCGGAAACGGTTTAATCTAAAAGCTGACCAAAACTGATAAAGATTCCTTTAATCAGCAGACTGTAGGCTACTAATCCTGAACCTATCCCCCGAATTCAACTCAGGGGATAACGAAGTACCAATAGCCTGTAGACTGTAACAAACTTGGATAGGAGATAGTTGAGCTAACCATGAGTATTACGGCAAGTGGTGGAAGTTCAGTTGCGCGTCCTCAACTGTATCAAACCGTTCCCACCTCTACGATCGCCCAAGCGGAACAACAAGACCGCTTTCCCGACGGTCGAGAGCTAGGCGAATTAAAATCTTTTTTTGAATCCGGCAATAAACGCATAGAGATTGCCCAAATCATCACCAAAAATGCGGATCTGATTGTCTCCAGAGCCGCTAACCGGATCTTTACCGGGGGTTCGCCTATGGCATTCTTAGAAAAACCCCCCGTAGACGCAAAACCGGAAACCGTCACCGCCAGTGCCATTGGCGAAGGATTGGACGTAAAAAAAGGGATGACCCTCGGCACCGTGACCTACGTTGAAAGTGGGGGGGGAGGGATTCTCGATGGAATCCGTTCCATCTTCCTCAGCACAGGCAATAAAGTAGCCGTCCCCGCAGGATTCCGTCCCATTAACATTGCTCGTTATGGCCCGAGCAATATGCAGAAATCCCTGCGGGACTTATCCTGGATGTTGCGTTATGTCACCTACGCCATCGTCGCCGGAGATCCCAACATCCTCACCGTGAACGTGCGCGGTCTGCGAGAAGTGATCGAGAATGCCTGTTCGAGCGCCGCCACCCTCGTCGCCTTACAGGAAATGAAAGTATCGGCCCGGAAGTATTTCCAAGCCGACGAAGAAGCTCAAAGTATCGTCACCGATTACTTTGATGTCCTCGTCACCGAATTCCAAGCGCCCAGTCCTTCCGACAAACTCCGTCAACGGCCCTCTGCCGACCAGCAAGGTCTGCAACTGCCCCAAAGCTACTTCAATGCTGCGGAAAGACGGAAAAAATTTGTCATGAAACCCGGACTCTCTGCCCTAGAGAAACAGTCCGTGGTCAAGGCCGCCTATCGGCAGATTTTTGAACGGGACATCACCCGCGCTTATAGCCAATCCATCTCCTACTTAGAGTCTCAGGTCAAAAACGGTGACATCTCCATGAAAGAGTTTGTCCGTCGTTTGGCCAAATCCCCCCTCTATCGCAAACAGTTTTTTGAACCCTTTATCAACAGCCGCGCTCTAGAATTGGCATTCCGCCATATCCTCGGTCGAGGCCCCTCTTCCAGAGAAGAAGTCCAAAGCTACTTTGCCATCGTGTCTCAAGGGGGACTTTCCGCTTTAGTAGATGCACTGGTGGACTCTCAGGAATATTCCGATTACTTCGGCGAGGAAACCGTTCCCTATCTGCGCGGTTTGGGTCAAGAAGCCCAAGAATCTCGTAACTGGGGGATGCAGCAAGACCTGTTTAACTACAGCGCACCCTTCCGCAAAGTTCCTCAGTTTATTACCACCTTCGCCCAATACAATCGACCCCTACCGGATCAGCACGTTTACGGCGCAGGCAACGACCCCTTAGAAATCCAGTTTGGGGCAATCTTCCCCAAAGAAACCCGGAATCCGAACACTCGTCCGGCCCCCTTTGGCAAAGATACTCGCCGCATCCTCATCCACCGAGGACCGGCCACCAACAACCAAACCGGAAACCCTCGCGCTCGTGGAGAGTTCCCCGGCACCCTGGGACCAAAAGTTTTCCGCTTAGACCAACTTCCCGGCAGCAGTAACGGAGCCAGCGTCAAGTATTCAGAAAGCTCCACCCAAAAACTGATCTCGGCCGCTTATCGTCAAGTGTTCGGGCGGGATGTCTATGATGGACAACGCCAGAAAGTAGCGGAAATCAAGCTAGAGAATGGTGACATTACAGTGCGGGAGTTCGTCAAGATTTTGGCGAAATCCGATGTATTCCGCAATCTCTACTGGTCTTCTCTCTATGTCTGTAAAGCGGTGGAATATATTCACCGTCGTTTACTGGGTCGTCCGACCTATGGCCGTCAGGAAATCAACAGCTATTTCGATTTGTGCGCCAAGAAAGGCTTCTATGCCCTGATTGATGCCTTAGTCGATAGCCCAGAGTATACCGAAGCCTTTGGTGAGGATACCGTTCCGTTTGAGCGTTATTTAACTCCGGCCGGGATGCAGTTACGGATGGCTCGTCCCGGTGCGTTACGGGCTGATTATGCCACCAAAGTGACCGTTGAAACTACACCTCGTTTTGTGGAGTTGGGACAAGTTACGGAAACTCGGACTAACCCGGATATTAACACCCGTGTGGGTCAAGGAGTATCGGTTCAACGTCAACAAACCAAGCTGTTTAAGTTGACCGATCGCGGTGATAAAGTGGCGGTGAAAAATCTGATTGCTGCCGCTTATCGCCAAATCTTTGAACGGGATTTAGCTCCTTATGTGATTCAAACTCAGTTCACGGGCTTAGAAAGTAAACTGAGCAATGGTGAGATCACCGTTAAAGAGTTTATCGAAGGGTTAGGCTGTTCTGAGTTGTATATCAAAGAGTTCTACACCCCCTATCCCAATACTAAGGTCATTGAGTTAGGCACCAAGCATTTCCTCGGTCGTGCGCCGTTAAATCAGAAGGAGATTCAAACCTATAATCAAATTCTGGCGAGTTCCGGGATTCGCGCTTTTATCGGGGCAATGGTCAACGGGATGGAGTATCTCCAACTGTTTGGGGAAGATGTGGTTCCCTACCGTCGTTTCCCCACCTTACCTGCGGCCAACTTCCCGAACACTGAGAAGCTGTATAACAAGTTAACGAAGCAAGATAAGGAATTAGTTGTTCCGAGTTTTGAACCCGTTGTACGTCGTTAATTCAGCCTCTAATTTTTGACGAAAAAGAGCATCTATCCCCCTAGATAGATGCTCTTTTTTGGGTCAAATCAAAAACGGTGTAATTTGTTACTAAATCCCGGTATTGTGCTATATTTTTTCAGGGCTACTGTTCAAATCATCAGTTTTATGTGATATTGATCACTCCTTTCAATCCGTATTTCTGACTTAATGTCGTTGAGTAAAACAACATTTTTGTTGTAAATTGAAGGGATTTAACAATAAATTCAAGAGTTGATCTTTAACGGGTTTTTTGACTAAAATTCAATATCAGTAAATATACTGAAAATTAATTTAAGTGTTTCTACGGATAAAAGTTCCCTAGTTTTTCCGATGTCTCTACACAATTTATTTATGTACATTGGGAATAGACAGGACGTAATCACGGAGAGATTTTATGTTTAGCCCCCAACCACTTTGGCAAAACGCCCCCTTCTCCCATGCGCCACAACATGATACGTCATCGAAGGATAGCTTGAAAGAGCGAAAGTCTGTTCAAGAGTCTAATTCTGGCGTTCCCACTTCCCATCAGAACAACGCTCAAAAACCTAATCTCTCTGCCAAGAAAGTGAATATTCGTGAAATTCTCGCCGCGAAAAAGTTGTTAGAAGAGCAAGAGACGAAATATCAAAAGCTCTTGCTCGCCATGCCTGATTCCTTAATTCACTTTAATAGAGAGGGTGTTTGTTTAGAATATTTTCCTTCAGAACAAAACGTTGCAGCATCTTCTAATGGGGATTTAGTCGGCAAAACAGTTGAGGAAATTTGGTCTGTGGATTTGGCGGCCTTAACTCGCTATTTTATTACCCAAGCTTTAGAAACTCAGCAAGTGCAACATAGTGAGTATGTATTACCTCATCAAGAGGCTTGGCGATATTATGAGGCGCGTTATGTTCCCTGTGGGACTCAAGAAGTGATTGTGATTATTCGGGATATTTCTGATCGCAAACAAATTGAGGCTGAATTGAGGTTATCTCAGGCCAGAGAACGGGAGAAAGCGAGTCAATTACAAAATGCCTTGGCGGAGTTACAGAAGACCCAAGCGCAGTTAATTCAGGTGGAAAAAATGTCGGCTCTGGGGGGAATGGTGGCGGGAATTGCCCATGAAATTAATAATCCTGTGTGTTTTATTCATGGCAATTTATCCTACGCGATGGAGTATATTGAGCATCTGTTCAAGTTAATGGACTTGTATAAAGCCAAAGGGTTTGATCAAGATCCAGAGATTCAAGGGTATTGTGCAGAAATTGAGTTTAATTTTTTGCAGGAAGATTTACCTAAGCTGTTGTCTAGTATGCAAATGGGGACGGAACGGATTACGGAGATTGTGAAGTCGCTGCGTAATTTTTCCCGTTTGGATCAGTCGGAAAAGAAACGGGTTGATATTCATGAGGGTTTGGATGGGACTCTGTTGATTTTGAACCATCGCTTAAAGTCTAACTATAATCAAGGGACAATTCAGGTCATTAAGAATTATGGCAATTTACCCCATGTTGAATGTTATGCGGGGTTATTAAATCAAGTGTTTATGAATTTGATGGCTAATGCAATTGACGCCTTGGATGAGTTTGGGGTGGGGGAAAGTTTCACGGTGTTAGATCCTGAGATCATCAGACCGACGATCTGGATCTTTACGGAGGATTTAGTTGACCGGGTACAGATTCGGATTATTGATAATGGGGTTGGTATTGATGAAGGCACGCAACAGCATTTGTTTAACCCATTTTTTACGACGAAGCCACCGGGAAAAGGGACTGGTTTAGGTCTTTCAATTGCTTATTCTATCATAGTAGAAAAACATCAAGGGGCTTTGTTTTGTCGGTCTAAACCGGGTTATGGGACGGAGTTTGTAGTCGAAATTCCTAAGCTATTTCCTTGCTGTCCTTTAGAGGTGATATCGAATGTCAATTCATGAGGGTTATCAAAGTTTGTTTAGTTTAATGGACGTTTGTTTAATGGACTGTTTTGAGAGTCTCCAGAGGGGAAGATTTTACAACAAAGAAGATTTTACAACAAAACGGAGGGATAAGGCTACATCTTCTCGCTAGATTTTAAGGCTAAGTTTTTGGGTAAGGTTAAATCTAAATTAAATATGAAATCTTGCTGAAAAAACAAAATGATTTGTGTTTGTTGTAACAGAATAAAATAAGCCGTTATGATTTGTCAAGAGGATATTTTTATGTTTTCCCTACAACGCATTGAGCAAGCCATTTTACGGGAGGAGTTTGTTCCTTATTATCAGCCACAGGTTAATGTTTTACAACAAAAGATTGTGGGGGTAGAAGCGTTAGTTCGTTGGCAACATCCGGAGTTAGGGTTACTGGCTCCCTTGTTTTTTCTGCCGTTTGCGGAAACAACTGGGGTCATTTCGGAAATTGATGGTTTGGTACTGAAAAAAGCTTGTCAGGATATCCATGAGTTACATCGGCTAGGATTTGGGATGAGTGTGGCGGTGAATCTTTCGGCGAGTCATTTTAATCATAAGTATTTGCCTCGGATGATTGCTGAGGTGTTGGAAGAGACGGGAATTGATCCATGTTCTTTGGTGTTGGAATTAACGGAAGGGGTGATGATTCATGATGTGCAACAGGCGGTTCGGGTGATGCGGGAGGTGCAGGAGTTGGGGGTTAAGATTTATTTAGATGATTTTGGGCGGGGTTATTCTAATTTGTTTTGGTTGCTGCATTTCCCGTTTAATGGGGTGAAGGTGGATCGTTGTTTTATTCAAAGTTCAACGATGGATGCGAAGAATTATGAGGTTTTGCTGTCGATTTTGGATTTAAGCCGTCGTCTGAATTTGGAGGTGATTCTGGAGGGGGTGGAGACGGAACAGCAACTTCAATTTTGTGGACAACAGGGGTATGGGGTGGCTCAGGGGTATTTGTTTAGCTATCCGTTGACGATTATTGGGTTGGAGAAACGGTTTTGGTTGGAGCGTTTGCAGGAAGGGCTTTTGGTGGCTTGAGGGGAAGGGGAGGAAATCTCGGATGGGCTCATCTGCACTGAGTGGGGATTCTAGTGAGTTGTTGTGATGATTTTGTGAAGGTGGGTCATCCCTTAAAATGGGGGTGGTTGAATGTGAGTTGAAGGAGTTTAGGGTTTGATGCTAACGGATGTGCCTTGGGTGTCGGCTTTGGTGGGGGGCGGTTTAATTGGGTTGAGTGCGACGCTGTTGTTGGGGTTTAATGGGCGGATTGCGGGGATTAGTGGGATGGTGAATGGGGTGCTGACGGGGGCGGCAGGGGAGCGGTGGCGCTGGTTGTTTTTGTTGGGGATGGTGATTGGGGGGGCTTTGTATGAGTATGGTTGGGCGAGTGAGGGGACTCCTCGGGGGGAGTTTGCGCCTTGGATGATGATGGTGGGGGGTTTTTTGGTGGGGTTTGGGACTCGTTTGGGGAATGGTTGCACGAGTGGGCATGGGGTTTGTGGGTTGGGGCGGTTGTCGTTGCGATCGCTCGTTGCGGTGTTAGTCTTTATGGCGACGGCGATCGCAACGGTTGGGATGATGCGTCATGTTTTAGGGCTTTGAGGTTTTGATGAAAGAGAATCTACAGAATGTCATTGTTGTGCTATCGGGAATTTTGTTTGGTTTTGGTTTGGGTTTATCTCAAATGATTGACCGCGATCGCGTGTTAGGATTTTTAGACTTGATGGGAGACTGGGATCCTACCCTGGTCTTTGTTTTGGGGGGTGCGGTTGGTGTGACTCTGATTACATTTCGCTTTATTTTGCCTCGTCCTCATCCCTTTTTGGCGGAACGGTTTGAACTCCCTACACGGCGAGATATTGACGGACGGTTACTGATGGGGGCGGCGATTTTTGGCATTGGTTGGGGCATTGCAGGCTATTGTCCGGGTCCGGGGATTGTGGCATTGGTGTTAGGACTGGCTAACCCAGTCATCTTTATGGGGGCCTTGATTGGCGGTTCTCTGGCCTGTCGTTGGTATTTAAAACAGGGGAGGAATTGAGGATTGAACCATTCCTCTGATTCCCTATTCCAGAACACCTCAAACAAAAGGGCGAGATTGTCTCGCCCTTTGTCTCCTAAATCGCCCTCAATTCAAGCCGGGTAAATCCGTAAACGACGGTTGGGTTCTTCCCCAAAACTGTCGGATTGTAGCCGATAGTGTTCTACTAATTCGTGCTGCATTTTACGGACTTTGGGGGAGCGGGGTAATAATTCGACAGGTTGCCCTTTGGGAATGACAATCTGCTCAACAGCTAACCGGGCTTCCTCTAGGGCTTCTAACTCATCATCACTGCCCTGATGGCTAAATAAGCGCAAATCGAGGGCTTCTGAACTGTTGAAATCATCCATCCCTAAAGCGCGACGGAGGGCTTTGGTAATTTGGGGGATGGTGCTGGATTTGACGGCATGAATGGGAAGTTGGCGGGCTTTGGCGATTTGGCGCAGTTTGGAATGGTTTTTGATTTGCGATCGCAGCGCTAACACAATATCTGCACTATTCATATCCTTGGTTAACACCACAGGCAAGTTCAACAACTCCACCACCTGTTCAAGTTGCGATCGCCCCACCCCATAGGGATAAACATACACCGGCCAATCCTCCCCATTGGGTCCGGGAGTTCGTACCTTATCCTCCACCAGATCCGGCTGTTGCCAAGCTTGATCTAACATCTGCTCAAACTCCGCATTAACCACCGTTGGTTTCCCACTCGGCACCGGACGCATCCGCCCAGAAGCCCGCCAGCCCCCCGGTTGTGCCGGAGGTGCTACACTCAACCCCTGACGACCGGGCAAAGGCTGTAACGCTGGTTTTTGGCTAATTTCCACCTCTCCCGAATCGCTTTGGGTGCGAATTTGGGGCGAGGGTTCCTGACCCCGCAGTAACAAGTCCACCGTATCCGATACATTAGGATGAACCACCCAGCGCTGACGTTCCTGCATTTCCACTGCAATTTCAAAGGTGGGGGGTGCTTTTCGTTCTAACACCGTCTTCTGAGAACCCCGTCGTCGGGCTTCATCATCCCCCAGTGTTACCGCTTGAATGCCCCCAATCAGGTCAGCTAAGGTGGGGTTTTTAATCAGGTTTTCAATTTGATTCCCGTGAGCGGTTCCCACCAACTGCACCCCCCGTTCCGCAATGGTTCGAGCGGCCAGCGCCTCCAATTCCGTCCCGATTTCATCAATGACAATCACTTGGGGGGTATGATTTTCCACCGCTTCAATCATCACCTGATGTTGTAACTCCGGCCGAGCCACCTGCATCCGACGAGCGCGACCAATGGCCGGATGGGGAATATCCCCATCCCCGGCGATTTCGTTAGAGGTGTCGATGATCACCACTCGTTTATGTAACTCATCAGCCAGCACCCGGGCAATCTCCCGCAACACCGTGGTTTTCCCCACCCCCGGACGACCCAAGAGCAAGATAGACTGTCCCGTTTCGACCAAATCCCGAATCATGCCAATGGTGCCATAAACCGCACGACCGACCCGGCAGGTCAAGCCGATAATATCCCCGCTTCGGTTACGCATGGCGCTGATGCGGTGCAAGGTGCGCTCAATGCCAGCGCGATTGTCTCCGCTAAAACTACCCACCCGGTTGATGCTATATTTTAAATCTTCGCGAGTAATGGGCATTTCAGCGAGATACTCGGCCCCGTGGGGAAAACGAACTTCCGGCAAGCGGCCTAAGTCCATCACCACTTCAATCACAATATCGCGGGAGGGATGTTGGGCGAGTTTTTCCCCAATGCTGGGGGGCAACATCTCTAGGAGTTGGTCTAAGTTATCGGCGATTTCTGTGCGTTTCAAGAGTTTTGAATCGTGAGGTTTAGCAGTAGGCGTTGATGTAAAAACAGGTTCAGGAAAGGATTGTATTTTTTGGGGATTTGTCATACCACCTTGAGGTTAGGAACAGATTTGTGCGTTCAAGTTACAGGGGGGAATGGGGAAAGGTTAGGACAACACGACTCCCGGATTTTCTCCCTCCTGACGGGACACAGGTGGACTCCCTTTGAGGGGAGCAACCAACTGATGAGCAAGGGCGACAGCTTGCCAGAGTAAATCAGGATGGTGTTCTAGTTGGGGTTTACCGCAAGGGGACTGACTGCGTTCCTCCAGTTGGTGGAGGAGGGAAGTCAGTTGAGTGCGGGCATAACTGCCATAGGCGACTCCCGCAATGGTTTGCTCTGAGGATATCAGAGATGGGTTAAAATTGAGGAGTTTTGCCTGTCGCAGTTTTTCCACAGTTTGCTGATTCGTGCCTCCGGCCAGTTGGACATAACCGGGCAGGTGGGCAGCCAAGACTTTCGCGGCCAATTTCACGGCAGCACGAGTGGTGCCCTTGCCAATGTCTCCACTCATGGGCCGACCGTCGGTTTGCCAAATCAGGGGACAAGGTAAGGGGGAAACCCAGTGATAAAGGGTTTTGAGGTAGGGGATGAGATCCTGATGATCGGGGCAACTGATGGCTAATATCTTGAGTTGGTCTTGATAGGGTGCGATCGCCTGCCAAAGTCGTTGGAAGCCCTCAAAATGACCCGTTTGGGTATGAATTTCTAGGGCATCAATCCCCTGGTCAAACAGGAGCGGCACCACAATTTCTGGGGTAGAAACGTAGGATTGGGCCGTAATTAACTGACTTGGGCAAACGGGCAAACACCGCCCGCAACCATAACAGAGGGCTTCTATCACCCCCGGATTTTCCCCAAAGGCGATCGCCTCGGCCGGACAAATCCCCTCGCAAGGGCGAGGACAATGGGGTGGACAGGATTGGGGATCAAACACCGCCTTGCGAAAATGGGGATCTTCCCCATCATTCAAGCTCACCATTAACCATGGTTTAGTTTTCCACAAAAACCCCCGCGCTTGGGCTTCTTGTTGCAAAGCACAAGCCACCCCTATGGCTTCTTGGGTCGCGGCAATGACGGCCGGATCGGCGGCCACATCAATACAATCCGCACCACCCAGCGCATAAGCCAAGGTAAGATTTCGGATAGCCGGAAGGTGCTGAAAACTAGCCCCACAAATGAGTTTGAACCAGCAGCCCGACTGGAGTGAATTTAAGGGAGAGTCTATTTCAATCACCCCTCTATGCTAAAACCTTGGCGAAAAAAAAGGTAAAGGAATTTGACCTTTTTGAAACCAGCCCTATATCTAGTGATCTTGGGAGAAAATAGCTCTGTATCTAGCGTCAGCAGGTTTCCCCTGCCCGTTCATACTGATTCATGACCCTCTTACCTATTGTGTAACTTGCGTATTACACAATATACTACAAAAAGTTAGAACTGTCCACCCCCTCCCAGAATGGATGTGATTTTAGCCCCGAGGCGGCTAGATCAGAGAGGAAACGGTTATTGCAAGCTAGAGAAACCCTGAAATCATTAAACCGGAAGGATTGATCATGCAGCCACAGCCAAACTGTTGCCCAAACCCCCATTTAACCATTGTCCAGCAACTTTGCTGGATGCCATCCCACGGACAAAATTTACAGCGCTGTCGTCATTGTGGGACGTATTGGCGCTTTGATTGGGAAGAACGGATGAATTTTGAGGGAGGGGAGGATTATGTCTGGGAATACTATACCTGTCTGACTCCAGAGGAAACAGAGCAGTTGCGGAAAGGGGAGGAGGGCGATTTTCCGAACTCTTAACTCTGGTCAATCCCTGCTAAAAAATCATTAGGTCTATTATTCAAGTATTGCTTCATGAATGCCCCTACTGTTCCCTTGTCTCCTTTCAGACGACCTATTGCGGTGGATTTATTTGCCGGAGTGGGGGGATTTTCTTTAGGTATGGAACAAGCGGGGTTTGATGTAGTGGTTGCCGTGGAAAAAGACCCCATTCACGCCGCCGCTTATACCTATAATTTCCCCCAGACACGGGTTTTATGTGCTGATATCACCACCATTTCCGGGGCAGATATTGTCCATTTAGTGCAGCAACAAGTCCCCCAGTTCCAACAAATTGATCTCATCTTTGGGGGGCCACCTTGTCAAGGATTTTCCATCATCGGCCCCCGCAATCCCAAGGATAAGCGCAACCAGTTGATCTTTGAATTTTGTCGCTTGGTGAGGGAGTTGCAACCGCGTTATTTTGTGTTGGAAAATGTCCCCGGACTGAAACAACCCAAAAACCAGTCCCTGTTACGACGGTTAAAACGGGAGTTGAGAGGGGCTGGGTATCAAATTACCGAACGGGTTAGAATCCTCAATGCGGTGGATTTTGGGGTTCCTCAAACTCGGAAACGGTTGTTTTTGTTGGGCCGTCGAGAGGGGGCGGTTAAATTTTGTTATCCTCCTCCTCAAAAGAATCCCCCTACGGTGCGCGATGCGTTGCAGGATTTACCCAATTTAGACGATTTTCCCCATCTCAACCAGAGTGATGAGTTGTGGCTCTCTCAGGAGGAATTAAGGGCGTTAGATGAGACGATAAGCCCCTATGGGGAACGATTACGGGGTAAGGGGGATGGGGGAAACTTGGCCTATCCCCGTCGCTGGAATCCCCATTGCTTAACGGGGTTTCGTCGCACTCAACACGAGGCTAGCACGATTGAACGCTTCCGCCAAACTCCTGCGGGGCAACGGGAGGAGATTAGTCGTTTGCGCAAGTTGGGCTGGGATGAATACTGTTGTACGCTGCGGGCGGGGACTCCTTCGGAACGGGGGAGACATACCTCAGCCCGTCCTTTACATCCGGAGTATGAACGGGTGATTTCGGTGCGGGAAGCAGCGCGTTTACATTCGTTTCCCGATTGGTTTGGGTTTCATGTGACGAAGTGGCACGGATTCCGACAGGTGGGGAATTCTGTGCCTCCGTTGTTAGGTCGTGCCATTGGACAACAGGCGATCGCTGCGCTGCAAGTTACGCCCTTTTCCCCTAGTATAGTTCTGGAATTAGGCGATCGCGCATTACTCCAATTCACCCCCAGTCAAGCAGAACAATACTTTATCCACCAACACATCTAAACCTCCCTCTTGCCCATGACAGAACCTCTTCTCGAACCCCTTTTAAGGCAATTTCGCGCTCAACGAGTCCTTCGACATATTCCTCCCCACTCCACCCTATTAGACATTGGTTGTGGAGTCTCTGGACGTTTTTTACAGTCCATTTCTCATCACATTAAACAAGGGGTTGGAGTGGATTTTAAAGTTGAACCCCGCAAAACAGGTAATATTGAAACCCTACAACTTAAACTAGATCATCAACTCCCCTTTCCTGACCAAAGCTTTGAAATTGTCACCATGTTAGCCGTTCTAGAACACATCGAACATGAACAGGCTATTCTGCAAGAAATTTATCGCGTTCTCATCCCTAACGGAAAACTAATACTTACTGTTCCCTCCCTCTGGTCCCAGCCCATTTTAGAATTTTTAGCCTATCGCTTAAAATTAGTCAGTGAAGCCGAAATTCGTGATCACAAAAGATACTATAATCGACAAAAACTAAAACAATCTCTAGTTATTCAAGCTGGATTTCAAGACTTTTATCACCAATACTTTCAACTAGGGATGAATAACTTTTGCACTGTGGTCAAAAAAAGATCCCCTCCCCCTAAAGCACCACCCCTTACTATAGCGTTTCCAAATCATTGATGAACTCTCAGAGAAGTTTCTCATAATACTTCAAGCTCCTTGTAACCCTTGTATACTCTTCCCAGATCCGGTGTTCCCTTTGCTTTCCCTTGTAGATTACACAACTCAAATGGGAACGCTATATAACTTTTGCTATCCTTTACCCTATCACGACTCTGCCCCATGAAATTATCCGTTATCATCCCTTGTTATAACGAAGTTGGCACAATTTCTCAAGTCATCGAAGCCGTCAAAAAATCCCCCGTTGATTGTGAAATTATCATTGTCGATGATTGTTCAACTGATGGCACGAGACAAGTTTTAGAATCTCAAATCGAATCCATCGTTGATCAAGTCATTTATCACCCCAGAAACCGAGGCAAAGGGGCAGCATTACGCACAGGATTTGCAGCCGCAACAGGGGAAATTGTCATTGTTCAAGATGCCGATTTAGAATATGATCCCCAAGAATATCCCTTAATGATAGAACCCATTCTTAAAGGCAAAGCAGATGTGGTTTTTGGCTCTCGTTTTCAAGGGGGAAGACCTCATCGAGTTGTTTATTTTTGGCACATGGTAGGGAATAAATTTTTAACCCTTTTGTCTAATATGTTGACCAATATAAACCTAACGGACATGGAGACTTGTTATAAAGCATTTCGACGGGAAATTATTCAGTCTCTGAGAATCCAAGAAAATCGCTTTGGCTTTGAACCAGAAATTACCGCCAAAGTAGCTAAACTCAATTGTATAATCTACGAAGTCGGTATTTCCTATTATGGGCGTACCTATAAAGAGGGTAAAAAAATTGGCTGGAAAGATGGCTTTTGGGCAATTTTTTGTATATTTAAGTATAATCTTTTACCCTAATTATGCAAAACAAGAAAGGCAATACTCGATAAACTTACCGCCCCCAATATTCCTGTTTTAATTTGATGAGCTTCTAGGGTTAAAAGCAACAAAAAGTAAGCAGGCATATAAACTCGTAAATAGTCCAAATAATATCCTAATATTTTGGCACTACTAATCAGGAATAGCCCCGTTAAGATTGCTGTGCAAATTAAAACAATTTTATTAAATTTTATTTGCCGAAAACAAAACCAAAATGTTGCGCTTAATACTACTATTAGTAATATGAAATTATACCACTCAAATAGAGTTTTAGCCACTATCTCTTGTGAGAAAAGTAAGCTGATTTTATTCAAAACTCCCCCCAAAGGATAGGTAAAAACTTGTTCTAAAACCGAGGATTCTGGAAAATCGGAACGACGAGAGATAACAAAACTCCACAGGGCAATAGGTAGCCATGACCAACCCAAATGTACCAATTGCCTCCAGCGACGCTCCCAGATACTACATAAAACAAAAGCCAGCCAAATAATTAGTAAATTCTCCCGAGTTAAACAAAGGTACGCAATGGAAATTGACGTTAAAATTGGGCTACTTTTGCGGTAAAAATAAATCGATAAAACCAATAAAAATCCACTTAATAAATCGGCAGTTGATAGAACAAAAGCCATCCAAACACTGGGAATAGATAACACCCATAAGCCATAATGTGGTGAATAATTATAAGCTTGTAGAGTGACACTGATTAAGAGAACTAATAAAACAATTAAAATCCCATTTAAGATGACCATTGCCCAAGGAATGAGGCGAGATTGTCCTAACCCAAAAACATAGCCTAACAGGGGATATAAAATGCGTCGATAGCGATAATGAGGAGCGTCTAATGCGTTAATGCTATCCAAATTTTGTAAGGTTGGATCTAAGGCAATGGTTAAGAATTGTTGTCCATCATGCCCTACTTCGTTGGGATAAATAAAAGTGGTTTCTGGGTTGAGATAGGGAGAAAGGGGGAATTCACTACCAATGCGAAAAAAGCCTGTAATATTGCCATCAAATTTAAACCATAAGTTGAACAGTAGAACAATTATGACTACAAGGGTGGCAATAATCCCATTGCTCAAAATAGGGCTTTTTCTCAAAAGAGGGAACTGCACAATATTAAACATTAATCAAAATTTAGGGTTCAAGAGAACATGAAGTCTGTAGAGTAGATTATCCTATGTTCTGCGGTCAACATTGGGCAATACCATCCCTTTCCATCTGTGTTAATCAACAGTATAGTTTTGTAGTAGGACAATTTTCCCGCCTATTTCTCAAACTATAGAGTTCACAAAAGCTTGTCTGTCATCTTTGACACAGTTCTAAGGTATCCCAGAGAATCAGGGATTGGTGGGGTTGTACCAGACTCCTGGGGTAATTATCCCACTGCTGCTGCGATCGCCCAAAATTTTTGCTGAGTTATCTCCCCAACGCAAAAGCAGTAACTCTATCTAGAAAGCCTTTCTCTCCTTTTCTGGGTTGAGCCTGTGCGGAGTCACAAAGAACTAAAATTATTCTTGTGTTGCTCCCCATAAAACTAATTAAGGAAATCGGAGCTTTGCTTGGAGTTACTGCTTTTGGACTGACACGAGACAGATATAAAATTAAACAGCGTTCTTACCTCTCTTTGTACATGAACTAGCGTTATCCTTCGGGTTTGGCTGTTTTATCTGCCAGGGAAGCTTCAGTAGCTTCACTTATTAATCTAGCGAGTTTCGCTCAAATAACCAAGGGTTTGATACTAAACTTTACTAAACTTTGAAGCCTTACTTTAACGGGGTAAATTTCTATTAAATTGTGTTATTTTTACCCCCTTTTTGTGGTAAGATTCAGTCCCCTCAGTTTTGGCGATCGCGCCAATTTGCCACTCTCTCCACAGGCAAGGAAAGCACTTGAGCCACTTGTTCCACAGTCATTCCCCGGTCTAAAAGTTGGGAAATGGCGTTAAGTTGGGCTTGTTCGGCTTGTTCTGCCCGTAGTCTAGCTTGTTCGGCCTGTAGTCTAGCTTGTTCAGCTTCCTGTCGGATTTGTTGGTTTTGAGCAACTAATTCCACAAAACTGGTGAAACGTTCTCCTGTCGGGTGATACACCACTAACTGTTCCTCAACTACGGTGAAACGGATGCCGAGTCGAGGACTAATCCAGTTGTCCATAGTGGGGATGGGAGCGAGAATTGCTCCGGAGCGCAGCCATCCCTTTAATTCCCCCTGTTCAGGGTAGAACAGATAATATTCTTCTACCCCGTAGCGTTGATAAAAGTGGTGTTTTGTCACTTCTAATTCTTGACGGGTATTGCTGGGGGAGGCAATTTCAAAGACGACTTGGGGGGGGATGTTATCCTCCCGCCATTGTAGATAAGATCCGCGATCGCCTTTGGGACGACCAATGGCTACTAACACATCAGGAGCAACACGAGTCCAAGGTTCTCCTTCTACGGGATACCAGAGTAAGTCCCCCGCGACAAAAACATTGGGATTATCTTGAAATAAGGCATCGAGTCCCCCTTGTAGGGTGACAATCAGTCGGAATTGTAATGTATTATCAGCCAAGGGTTGTCCGTCGCTTTCTGGATATTCCAGTTGGGAGAGAGTAGAAACTGTCATAATCTTTAGCCTAGGGAATCAACAAGAGGCAGGACGCAGAACTCTTAACCATTAATAGTTATAATTTATACAACTATTAACTGCTCCCAACATCCTCCTCTCACCCATTTTAAGCAAATCGAGGAGGGTCTGGGGGGACATCTTGCCAACGACCTTGACCCACAGCACGCACCGCTTCTGAGAGGGACACATCCCCAGTGTATAAGGCACGACCGACAATTGCACCGATGACCCCTAAAGGCTCCAAAGCCAATAAACTCAAGAGGTCTGTTAGTGAACTTACTCCCCCCGAGGCAATAACGGGAATCTCCACCGCTTGAGCCATTTCTCGCAGTGCTTCCATGTTCGGGCCGATGAGAGTACCATCTCGGTGGATATCGGTGTAAATAATCGTACTTGCGCCAAAACCGGCCATTTGTTGGGCGAGGTCGGTGGCGTTGATTTCCGAGGTTTCTAGCCATCCCCGAGTGGCGACTTTGCCGTTGCGTGCATCAATCCCCACAATAATCTGGTCGGGGAAATCGTGACAGAGTTGTTGGACTAAGGCGGGGTTTTCCACGGCAATAGTACCGACGATCGCATAGCGCACTCCCACCTCAAATAGGCGCTCAATGGTGGCTTTGTCCCGCAGTCCACCCCCCACTTCCACGGGAATCGAGATGGCTTGGGTGACAGAGGCGATCGCATCTAAATTAACCGACTTCCCCTCTTTTGCCCCATCTAAGTCTACCAAATGAAGGCGGGTCGCCCCTTCCTGTTCCCACTGTCGAGCCACTTCAACAGGATTTTCATTAAAAACCTCGGACTGGCTATAGTCCCCTTGATAGAGACGCACACAACGACCTTGGAGTAAATCAATGGCTGGGATAACTTCCATGTTCTATTCTTCGTTTTGCTCTAATCTGGATTCGCTGCAATTATCTACACAGTTTGTAGGGTTTGTTCAGTTTCCCCATGTTCTTTTAACAAGGTTGCAAATCTGCGCCGAATTAATAGACCGGGTTTATCGGTCATCATATGTTGTTCTCGGCTCATCTCTAAAGGAACATCATAATTCGTGGTTTCTAAAATGCGTTTATCTTCTAATGTTACCTGACGGTCAAAGGCGATTACATCAGCAGCAGATGTATCTGCTTCTGTGTCATTTCTTAGGCAAAACTGCACAATTTGGGAGGAAGAATCACTAATGGGAGTAGTTGTATTAACAATCACATGAACCAAGCCATTAGGATAGCGAATCCGCAAGCGACAAGTGAAGGGAAGAAACCAATCTAACTCAAAATAACGAGTGGTTTTTCCTTCGCCCATTTTTAGGTTTTTTTGTTGTAATTCTGGATTAACTACACCTAGAATGGCTTGACCTGTCAAACCATAGTCTGTTTCCGTCAGTTCTAATTCTTCAGGAATAGTATGATCAGGACTACCAAACGTGCTAGTGTGAACAAAACTTGGATGAGCTAGGTCTAGTTCGTTCTCCATAACCCTTATTCCAGCGACATTCCAAGGTTCGTAAAATTCATGAATTAACCGAAAATTTGGATCTTTAGCTTCTGGTATTTCGGGAATGGGTTGTAGTGGATCGCCTAAACAAACCCAAAGATAACCATAGCGTTCTTGACAGGAATAAGTAGGAATTTGATACTTAGTGGGGATGGGAGCATCATCAGTTAATTGAGGAACTTTAACACAAGCTCCAGTCCGATTAAACTGCCAACCATGATAGGGACAAGCAATGTTTCCATTCACGACTTTTCCTAGGGAGAGTTGGGCGGAACGATGACAACATTGATCGGCAGCAGCGACAGGTTTTCCAACCTCATCTAACCAGAGTACAATTTTTTGACCTAAGAGTTGAAAACTTTGAGGGGTATCCTTGAGTTGATTGAGGGGTAAAACAGGATACCAAAAGCGTTTAAAAACGGGTTGTTGGGTGACTAACATAGAGTGTTTTTGAGGTTTTTGTTTAGTGGGATGGATCTGGGTCTATTCTATAGCAATCTTTCCGAGGTGATGTATCCTAGGAAGAGGTTTAATGGGTTCAGGGGGGAGGAAAGGCGTTCATCTCTGTATAAAGCTAATATCTTTTGATATCGCTGGGATTGAGGTGATGTGCTAGTCATTGTGCGATCGCCATGCTCACCCCATCCATAAACTAGCTTGAAGAGTTAAAAGCGTCACCGTCTAGGAAGAAATCTAACTTGATGCCCTCTAGTTCACCCTCCGATCAAAAATTTTTTCTTGACCCGTCAGCTTAGATGTGTTATCATAAGACCTTGGTTATGCTGGTTTCATTCCCTCTAATTCGGCAGAACCCAATACGCGGTAACAGATGTATGCGCCTGTATGTGCATTGAATATACTGTGCATTGAATATACGCGGATGTGGTGGAATTGGTAGACACGCACGCTTGAGGGGCGTGTGGCTAGCCCGTGCGAGTTCGAGTCTCGCCATCCGCATAATACCTAAACGCTTACTGTATCTAGTGTTTAGGCTTTCACTCAATCCATTTAGCTTATCGTTTCACTCATCTTTGACCCATCATCCCCCAGCACAAGGCGTGGGGGAATCGATTAAACTCAGTCGGGGATGCAGATTTAACGTCCCAATAGCTCAACAGCCCGCTTAACAAAATTCTCAGCCGTTAAACCATTAAACGCCATAATCTGTCCTGCATTGGCCGTTGTTTCGCCACGTTTCCAAGCAAAAACATCTCGCTTCGAGGTACTGCGCAACATCACAGGTTCTAACATGGCGCTGGTGCCTCCCGTGACTCCCAGTAAGACATCCCCACCGAATAACTCAGCAAATCCTTCATCACCGAGGAAATCGCCATCCGATTCTGAACAAGCATCCCAGGCCACATCAGAAGGACGATAAAGACGACGAGGATTAATAATAGACACCACCTTTGAACCGATGCCTTGTGCTTGCAATTGTTCCACCGCTTCCAGCACCGGAATTAACGTCATATCCCCAATGACAGCAAACACAACCGTTTGCTCGCCCGGTGTTTCTTGTAAAACAACACCCCCATTCACCAAACCTTCTCGCGTCTGTTCAAACGTCGTCCGAATCGGTAAAGGAGACTTAGATGCTGTAATAGTAATCCCTTTATTCTTCGTCTCTAAAGCCCACTCATAGCAGACTTGCACACTATTAGCATCACAAGGGAATAAGGGGAAAACATTGCCATTGCGCATCATCGCCGCAAAATAATTCTCAATCTCCGGTCGTTGGTGCGTCCAACCATTGCGCCCCTGTTCTAACGCCCCGGCGGTAAATAAGGTAATAGTAGACGGAGTGGGACGGCGCAATTCAGCCATTGCCTGCGTCACCGTCTGCCAAATGGGTAAACCGTTGATAGCAAAGGATTCATAGGAACACCACAACGTCCGCGCTCCCATTAACGATAAAGCGACCGCTAAACCTGCACAAGCATCCTCACTCAAGGGTTCATACACCTGACCTTGAGGTTGCTGATAATAGATTTCATCAGTGGTGGGGTGGACAATATTTAAGCCCACATTAATGTTATTAATCCCCGAGGCCGCATTCCCATCGGCATTAGTCACCACAAAACTGGGATCTTTTTGTCCCACATGAACGACTAAAGCCCCCATTGCAGTAGTGGCTACTTTCTTATCACCTCCGACGGCATATTCTTCTAAGGGCAATTGCCCTAAATCCGCTAAGGGGCGCACTTGTTCCGTCACCACAGTTTTAGAAGCAGAACCTCCCCCAGCCCGGACACAGTTTGTGCGGACTAATTCCCAAGCTTCGGGAGTTAAAGCCCGCTCTTTGAGGGCATTGACAATATAATCCCGCTCCACTGTATCCCCGGGGTACAGGTTATGAGACTGGGCGCCTCGTTTGTGAACTCCAGCCCCTTTGAGTTGTTTAATAATCAGAACTGTTAACTTGCCATTGAGAGCAGATTGAGCCGCTTCCTCCGTCCGTTTCAGGACTTCCTGCACAAAGGCCAAGCGTTTTTCCAGAGAGAAGTTAGTGCTATCTACATAGTCTCCCGGTTGTTTGGCATCATCAAAATCCTTGGCATCGACTAAAATTACATTTTCAAAGCCGTTGCCTCCCCAATATTCCAGCATTTGATCATTGGTTTTGGTGGAAACCATGCTGTGATGTTCTTGGGAATAGCCATTCCAGACCAAAATGGGCAGGAAGTTAGTCACATCGGGATAGGCCGTGTGGAAGTGGCCAAAACTGCTCATAATATAAGGTTCTCCTAAACCCCCATCCCCAATGGTCACGGGAAATAATACTCCGGGGTTGAGTTTGGCGGCGGCCATCGCAAAATGTTGTCCTTGCCCTAATGGTCCGGCCGGGTTGAGAAGCCCCGGAATCTGCCCGGAGAGGTGGCCTAGAAGCCCATGAGTCTCTCGGAAGCGATCGCGCAATTCCTGAACCGTCGTAATCCCCATGTCTTCGAGAGAACGATCTAAAAAGACTGTGCTATAAAATCCCGGTGCATGATGCCCTACTTCAGTCATGATGTTTTTGTGACCCAACATCACTAAAGCTGCAATTCCGTCTGCCACACTGGCAAAGCCCCCGGGGTGTCCCGACTCTTTACTTGCTGTAATTTGTAACGTTAAATAGCGCAACCCATCGGCCATTAACATCGTCTGATAAGCCGACTCTAAGCGGGTGGGATCGACCTTTGTGGCTCCCGGTGCGATCGCCCCCTCCTTCCCATACTCATTAAATCCCGGCAGCGTTTCAGCAAAAAACTGAATTCCTTGACAAAACGTAGGAATTGCTGTAGCAACAGTCATTCTATAAAATCCTCATTCATATTTAAAAGCCTTAAAGATCAATCTTACCCCCCCAAGGGTAAGCCCCCCAGCAATGTACATCCCCAGACAGAGAAGCCACCCCACACCCCATTCCACCCCCAATTCAAAAAAACTTTGTCAGCTAAAAAGCTTATGCGGAGGGGATTGCAGCCCATGAAGTGAAGGCCGAGAAAAAAAGTTTAGAAAAAAGGGTTGACAACCTAGGGAGAAGTGGATATATTGGTAAATGCGCGCAACGGAAGGCAACACACCACACCGAGTGCGCTGAACCTCGAAAAATCAATAGTTTGAAAGAATTTTAGCACCCCCCAAGTCAAAAGACACAAGTCAAAAGACACAAGTCAAAAAGAAACAACAGGAAAAAAACAACTCCTAGAAGTTTCGGCAAGGGGAAAATAAAACTCAAGCCAAAAAAAACATCTAGAGAGCCAAAATGGAGAGTTTGATCCTGGCTCAGGATGAACGCTGGCGGTATGCTTAACACATGCAAGTCGAACGGACTCTTCGGAGTTAGTGGCGGACGGGTGAGTAAAGCGT
>NZ_JAIHOM010000210.1 GCF_026130165.1 Spirulina subsalsa FACHB-351
ATCGCGGTCGGACAGCCCGTGATTCAAAATGCTTTCGGAGACGTTCTGTCGGGGTCAATTTCTGATTGGCTAGACAAGAGTCTATGAGGAAAGAATCCACTCGCCTTTAGGCAGTGGAGTGTCAACTCTTCCGTCGTCGTTCCCTCAGACGTTCGGCTTTTTGGTGGTTTAATTTCGTCGTATTCATCGCCTTTCTCCCCAATGCGCCCTACCTCCTCACCGATATTATTCACCTCATCCGAGCCACCCGCGCCGGATTCTCGGCTTGGGTCATCACCCTTGTCTTAATCCCCCAACATTTATTAGCCATCATTGCCGGATTTGAAGCCTATGTCATCTCGGTGATGAATGTTGGGCATTATCTGCGGAAAATTGGAGCAAAAAAATTTATTTTGCTCGCAGAATTAGTCATTCATCTTTTATCGGCAATTGGAGTCTATTTAGGCCGCTTTCAACGCTTTAACAGTTGGGATTTAATTACCAACCCGGATGACATTACCTATAGTATTTTAAACGACTTCACCAGCAAGCGTCCCGTCTTCGTAATGTTTATCACCTTCTGGGTGTTAACGATTCTTTACTGGGTGATGAAAGAAATCACCCTCGGTTTAGGGTTAAGGATGGGTCAAGCTTGGCAGAAAAAAGAGAACTTGATTAAGCCGCCAACACCTCATCCTGATGTTTAATCGGCAATAAAATAATAAATTCTGTCCCTTTCCCCACTTCAGAATTGAGTTGAATTTCTCCCCCATGTTTTTCCATCACTAACTGTCGGGTGATAGCTAATCCTAAACCTGTCCCCACTCCCACAGGCTTAGTGGTATAAAAGGCTTCAAAAATTTTCGATTGTTGTTCCGGGGGAATCCCACAGCCATTATCTGCAATGCGCACCGCTACCCAGCCCGTTCTATCTTGACATAGTTCCGTTTTAATGCTGAGTTTCGGTTTAGTAGGATGAGGTTCAGGTAAGGCATCTAACGCATTACTAATTAAGTTCATAAATACTTGATAAAGGGAACTACTAAAGCCATCAATATCGGGAATCTCGCCATAATCACAACTCACCTGAACCCCTTGTTTTAAGCGATTATGGAGGATTAATAATGTACTTTCTAAACAGTCTTTTAAATTCACAGGGCGCGGTTGTGCTTCATCTAGCCGGGAGAAATTTTTAAGGCTTAAAACAATTTGTCGGGTACGATCTGCCCCGACTCGCATAGAATTTAAAAGTTTTGGTAGATCATCCGTTAAAAAATCTAGATCAATTTCCTCGGCCTGTTCTTCAATGGATTCTGGGGGATTAGGGATTTCCCTTTGATAGGTTTCCAACAATCTCAATAAATCATCAACATACTCGGTTGCATGGGTAACATTGCCATAAATAAAGTTGACGGGATTATTAATTTCATGGGCAACTCCGGCCAACATTCGCCCCAAGCTAGACATTTTTTCACTTTGTAATAATTGGGTGGTATTAGCCGCTTGTTGTTCTGCGAGGAGTTCTTGCACTCGGGCAATCAGTTCATTTAAGGCAACAGCGAGAACGCCGATTTCATCCTGTGTAGTAACGGGTGCTTGTAGGGAAAAATCTGATTCTTCTGTCACTTGTTCTGCTACTGCGGTGAGGGAGCGCAAGGGCTGGGTAATAGCTCGACTGGTGATGATGGCGCAGAGGATACCCATCACACAGGAAATAAACATACTAATGACAATAATTTGAGTCCGTAAGAGAGCTACTTGTTGACTTAAAACGGAGGCAGTTTCCCATTGTCCTTCTAATTGTTTATAGAGATCGCCTAAGTCTTTGGACAAATTGTGCATAGCTTCCACCTGTTCTAGAGTATAGATGGAGGCTATTTGATCCCGTAATAGGAGAAGCTGATCGGGGTTGGTTGAGGTGCTGAGTTGTTGAATCTGTTCTAACCACTGGGGATCAATTGGCTGTAAAACGTCCTGTAGGATGGGATTGTACTGGGCAATGAGTTGAGATGCGATCGCCTCTCCCTGGGAAAACTCACTTAAATTCTCCGGTGCGTAGTATTCCTGGAAGGTTAGCCAAAGATACTGCACATCTTGGATTTCCCGCGCCATGTCTTCCAATTTCTCTCGGAGTTTCTCATAGTCGCTAGAGTCTGGGGGGGGGTCTTTTAGCTCGTAATAGTGGAGTTGACCATGCAAAAGAGCCACTTCCAAGGAGTTGATCAAATGGCTCTCCTCAAGACTAACATTCCGTAGAGTTCGGACTCTTTCCTGGTACTGGTTTCCCATCAAAACGCCGCTCGTTGTCCCCAAAACAGCGATCGCCAATGCCACCCCATACCCAATACTAATCTTTTGACCGACGGTTAAATGAAAAGCCCTCCTCCTCTTGTTTTTCGCAGGAGGTTGGGAATCGGGAACAGGAGAAGAGGATAATCGGCGCATAGTGTACACAGGAGTAGTCAGGACTCAAAAATTGTTCAAGCGAAAGAGGAGAGAGGGGCTGAGGTCACTGACAAACAATAGCTAATCAATCAAGATAACAGTTTCTCTCAGTATGGCATGAGTCTCTTCCGTTCTTCTAGTTTAAACGATTCACGTTCCAGCAATGAGGGGCTAGGGTTGGTACGAAAATTAGATCCTAGTCAGAGCCGAGATTTTCGCTAATTTATCTCGACTCAAAACCTGTAATTCTTCCAAGCTTAACCATCCCTGTTTAACTAATGTGGCTAATACAAACACACTGGCAGCATCTCGATAATCATACTTACCATCAATATCGTGTCTTCTCGCACTTAAAAAGTCGTGCAATTTCCACACCTCCTCAACCTCTGTGAGATTAAACGCTTTTTGTTTAACCTCATCAATCAGAATCTTAAGCTCCCGCTTATAGGCCTTATGCAAGGCATCTACAGCCGCGTTTTTATCCTCTTCAGACCAATCAATTTCACTCACTTATCATCACCTAATTGAGCATTACCAAAGCCGATATTTGCGCGCTACTATTTAACAATTATTTAAGCGGTAAGCTAGTTCGCATTTAAACCGCCTCTTCTAAAAGCCGAACCCTTTAGCTAGCTTGGATCGAGACAGAAATTTAAATAATTAACAGCTTAGTGTACCATTAAAAACCCCAATAGAAAAGGGAGCGCTTTTTTTCACGAAGCGCTCACCTATTTGACACTCCCGGGCAATCAAGGCGCGGGGATTCTTGGCTCTACAAGGTGACTAGCCCAAGCAGATTTTTACCAATCTTCCGTAGAAGTCATCTCCCCCCAAGGGTCACTTGCATCAAGTATAAAGGTCAGGTATGCCCTAGCGTACTCAATCCCCGACTCAGGATGTTTCTAGCGCACCAAGTTCAACAACTCTTTGGGAGATGCCAACAAATCAATCGCCACAAAGAAAACCTTATTTTCCGGGTTCAGCAAGAAACGCCAAGCAATATTCATGCCCACATTACCACCAAACCAAGGAGTTTGCACTTTACCAGTAACCTTAATCTGAGTATAGCCATCTTCCACCGATTCAGAAACACCTTGTTCTGGGATTAACTTCAGATTCTGGCATTCTTCCCGGAAGAACCGCAGCACATTATCTTTGCCAACAATGGGTTTTTGGAAAGGAGGTTGTAAAGCTCCATCTTCTGCAAATAGATTAATTAAGTTATCAAAATCGTTAGCATTCAAGTTGTCCATGTATTCCAGGACTGTGGAATTAGTCACACCTTCGATTTTAACTTTAGTCCGTTGAGACATCTCTTTAGGAGGTACAACAGGTTCTGCTACTCGTTGATAGCTATCTAATTTACTAATATCGAACCCCATATCAACAACACAATTACGCAGCACCGTGATTTGTTGACCCGGATCAATACCTTGAATAGTCGCTAGGATAGCATTGGCGTTAGCTGAGAGTTTGTATCCTTCGGGAATAGGCGCAACAATTCCTTGTTCCATGAACCGTCCTAGTTCATACCAGAAACCCAGCTTGATATTCGCAGACCAACTAGCATAGGTACGACAAATGGGAGTATCTGTCCGGTTCGCCAAGTCACACATAGCCTGGGTTTGCTGTAGGGGAGTCATCTGCCGAATTTCCTCTAGAGTCCTTTGAGCAAACTGCATATTCGCAGCCCCAGGAGCAGCAACGGTAATGGTTTTGCCCATTGCCAGATAAGCAAACCAAATGAGAGCCAATTGATCTTCGGCACTAAGCTGTTTGAACCGAGCAATGGTTGCCGGAACCACGTCAGCCGCTAGGGTTTCAGGAAAAATGCTACGAGCCGAGTCAATGGTGAATGGCATAGGTGTATTTCTATTCCAAGTTATGTTAAAACAACTTTAACATATTTAACAAAAATTTACAAATTTAGGTATCTAATAATGCAGAATTTTTTTTCCATTCCAGGCAAAAGGCACTCGCTCTGCTAAACGTCACCAAAACTAATGGGTCTGAAGACCCGCCCTTCCAGGGCGGCTTTTTTGTCGGAGTCTATCGCCCCAATCCTCTCTATCTTTGGTATCCTAGCATCATGAAAAGCCGATATCAGTACAGAATCTATCCCACCCCAGGTCAGCCAACCGAGTTAGCCAAGCTGTTCGGATGTTGTCGTGTGGTGTGGAACGATGCC
>NZ_JAIHOM010000211.1 GCF_026130165.1 Spirulina subsalsa FACHB-351
GCACAAATTGTCATGCCAAGAGTGATCCCTGAGCCTTAGCTAAAGAGTCGTGCTTCGCTGTTTCTATACGGGTCGGGTTTCATCCCGTCGGTAAAACCGAGGGTCTTCACCCGACATTGCAGATAAAAAAATATCATCGCGGGATGAATTTTTTTGGGCGACCAGTTAGTTTTTGCCGAAAAAATAAAAAAACTTAGGCATTGTCTCTTATTGCCATTATACTATAGCGTTTCAGGATAATATTTTATTAGAACATAAGATCCAGTGAGCTATGGTACGCCGTCATTTTCTAAGATTGCTTTGGGTTACGGGTTTGGTTTTGTTAATCAACTGGGTTCATGTTATCCCAGCCTTGGCATTAGGGGGGCCACAACCGAGTTTAAATCAACCTGCCCCAGATTTTACCCTACCCACCAACACAGGGGATGGGAGTATTTCCCTCTCAGACTATCGAGGGCAGTGGGTGGTATTGTATTTTTACCCCAAGGACTTTACCCCAGGTTGTACGCTCGAAGCCAAGCGTTTTCAGCAAGATTTTCCCAAATATCAGCAACGGAACGCCCAAATTTTAGGAGTCAGTGTGGATGACGTAGACTCCCATCGAGAGTTCTGCGACTCGGAAGGATTGAGGTTCCCCCTTTTGGCGGATACGGATGGGACGGTAAGTAAGGCCTATGGGTCTTGGTTGGGTTATATGTCTTTACGGCACACCTATTTGATTGACCCAGAAGGTCTATTACGCAAGGTGTTCCTCGGGGTACAACCTGCTATTCATAGCACGGAGGTTTTAGCGAGTTTGGATGAATTCCAAAAGTCAGCAATCACTCAGTAGGGTTTGCTGTGCCACTTCGTGGAGCTATGCCTACGGCACACTACGTGAATGCTAACGCGGAGCGTGCCGTTAAACATATAAGTCTGCACTTTGACTAACGCTCAGTGACCACTCGTGGGGGGAGGCAAGAGGCACTGTTGCAATAGGGAACATTTTATAATTGACCCAAGGGCGCGCAATTTTCAGCCTCTTGCCGGATTCACCACCAAAAACTGATATTATCAACTCAGAGCATTGTGATAGAATCATTGGGGAAAATAGCCCAATGATATAGAGTCCCTTGCCACGTCTTATCCCCTAGTTCCCATTGTGTTTTGCTTGGTGATTTTTATTCCTTCAGAAAAAAATCAACTTTAACTCATTTTGCGCAATTCTATTATTTGCTATTCTCTAAACTTCCCTGTTGTTTTGGGTTTCGCTTACCGCCCCTCGTTCAAATGCTACCCCGTTTGTTGCTATCTCCGTTTAACATGATATATGGAAACTTATACGATTCTGGTCGTTGAAGATGAAGCGGTGATCGGCATGAATATCCGATCAACCCTCAAACGTTTGGGCTATCATGTCCCTCCCGTTGTTCCCTCGGGAGAAAAAGCGGTACAAAAAGCGCATAGCCTAAAACCCGACCTGATTTTAATGGATATTATGTTAAAAAAAGGGGGGATTGATGGTGTACAAGCCGCCGAAAAGATTGGGGAAGATTTAGAAATTCCCATTGTATTTTTAACAGCCCATAGTGACCCCCAAACGATTGAGCGAGCCAAAGCAGCTGCGCCTTTTGGCTATATTGTAAAACCCTTTGAAGAGCGCAACTTACAGACGACGGTAGAAATCGCTCTAGTCCGTGCTAAAGCTGAGTTTGCCCTGAAACGTGCTATTGAAAAAGAGCGGGAACTTAATGAGTTAAAAAATCGTTTTGTCTCTATTGTTTCCCACGAATTTAGAACTCCCTTGTCCACTATTTTATTTTCGGCTACCTTGTTAGAAAATTTTGATGAAAGTTGGCCAGCAGAACGGCGAAAAGATTATTTTCAAAAAATTCACGGTAGCGTTAAACAATTGCGAAGTTTAATTGATGATGTTCTCTTATTAGGACAGGCGGAGTCACAAAAGTTAGACTTTAAACCCCTTGACCTGAATTTAGAGAAATTTTGCCTTGATTTGTTAGATGAGTTAAAATTAACGGAATGTCAAGAACGGATTCAGTTTGTGATGACGGGGGACTGTCATCACGGGAAACTAGATCGGAATTTATTAACTCATATTTTGCGAAATCTACTCACCAATGCGGCTAAATATTCCCCGGATGGCAGCACTGTTGATTTTGAGTTAACTTGTCAGGATGAATGGGTGATTTTTCGGGTTCAAGATCGTGGGATTGGCATTCCCCTAGAGGATCAAAAGCGTCTCTATGAAACTTTTCACCGCGCTAAAAATGTAGGGAAAATTGCCGGGACAGGTTTAGGGTTGTCTATTGTCAAACAAGCGGTAGATTTACACAAAGGCACAATTGACGTAAAAAGTCAAGTGGGGAAAGGGACGGAATTTGTGGTGAAGTTACCGAGAGTTTGAGCAGGCGAATCTGTAAAGAGGACTTGATAGGATGGTAAGGAGATCGATCGGAATTCAGTAGGAGGCTGCGGTGAATCAAAATTTTTATAAGCTCTCTCAGATTAACTCGTCTAGCATTGGCTGCGGGTTACTGTTTATCCTGATCTGCCTCCTATTAGGATCAGTCGGATTGGGGTGGGTGGTCAATGGCTTTTTTATTTTCCTGTTTCTCCTTTTTATTACCCCTCCTCTGCTTCTTTTGGGAGCGCGTTGGTGGATTCGCCGGAAGTTGGTGGAGGATCAATGTCCGGTGTGTGATTATCGTTTTACGGGGTTTGATGGGGTTGAGATACAGTGTCCAAGTTGTGGGGAATCTCTGAACGTGACCCAAAGTGGATTTCAGCGTATTACCCCACCTGGCACTATTGATGTGGAAGCGGTTAATGTGGAAGTGGTGGAGGTTTCGACTCCTCAATTAGAGGATTGACAGTCCCCGGTCTAAACAGGGGGGTTTTTGATTAACGCCGCAGCCCCTAATCTAGCAGGATTGCTCCCACTAGAGTAGAGGCTGCACTATTCCCCACTTCCTGTATTACTGGTTAATGTTTAATGTGTAGTTGGCACGTTGTCCTTCTAAATCTCCTACCCGGATTAAATAAGTCCCTGATGGCCAGAGTCCGGTAATCTCGGCAATTTTGTTTTGACGGGCCTGGACACAAAAACGACCATCGGGACCGTCAATGAGTAAAGTGGGTCTTCCTTGATCTGTTTCCACCCCGATGGTCATGGAATCAATGGAATTGTCTAAACGGATGGTGTGATTGGGGGTTCTGGATACAAAACCACAGTCGGCGGTTTTAATGTCGCCGCCGGAACGACCTGATAATAGGGTTTGATAGGTTGGATTTGGTGCGATCGCAATGGGATCAGCTTTCACACTAACGGCACCCCCTAGATATAACCCAGTCGTCACCGTGGTAGACAACACAAGACGAGTCCAAGTTGTTCGTGACATCATTCACTTGCTCCTAAATGAGATGGCAATGATGAATTCTAGAAAAATCGATTCTAGACTAATCGATTTTTGAGCGATTTTGACAGACTCTCCTGTTGATCAAACAGGGGATTTTGGGGTTAAACGGTGAAACGAGAGAGTAAATTTCAGACCAGTGCCTTTTTTCCCTCGTGTTTTTCCCCTCGCCCTAGAGCTTCTGTCATAACCGCTTCGATATTCTAGCATGGTCAAATCGATCCGATCACAGGTCCCTGTTTTCTCCTGAAAATCGGCTATATTTCGCCGGAATTGACCATTATTGATCGCGAAATTGATCCCTACCCTTAAATGATCTCACAATGATTCAAAAAGTTCCTCGTTATTCCGGCCGAATTTTTGCGCGATCCCGAAGAAAAATCCTGCATTTTTCCGATCCCTGCGCTAGAATTGCTAAAATGTAGTGCCACATAACGCCGATGGGATCCGGCAAAACACAAGATATTAACTCTGATCTCCTAGAATTAGGGCTTCTCACCTTTACCGAATTTGGCTTATGACTTTTCAAGATGATCCAAACCTAAAGCGCAAACTCCAAGAACTCGAAAGTGAAGTTCAGCGTCCCTCTCAATCTACTCCTTTCGGTACAGAATCTGAGTCCTCGTTTGACGGCACTCAGGCAGCTTTAAAGCAACTACAACCTGTTTTTGAACGGTTTAAGCTGTGGTTTAATGATCTTCCTCCGGCGGGAAAAATTTTAGGTTTAGTCATTATTGGGGGGATTGTTTTATCGCTACTCAATACGGTTTTCAAATTGGTCAGTTCCCTGATTGCCCTAGCGCTTCTATCGGGGGTGGTTTTTGTTCTCTATAAGGTCTTCATCGCGCCAAAAAGTGATAGTTAGTTTTTCGAGTCAAGAAGCCCCGCGCTCTACCAATATCTACCGAAAATTTCGGGTTAGAGCCTCCACCTTCTCAGGGTAGTTCACTTCATTGACTCCTGATCAATGTGTGAGACGCACTTCCATAGGGTCTGCTATGCCAGTTCGTGGAGCTATGTCTACGCTAGACCCAACAAGGTAATAGGGAATAGGGAATTTCTCCCCTGCTCCCCTGCCCCCCTGCCCCCCTGCTCCCCTGCTCCCCTGCCCCCCTGCTCCCCTGCCCCCCTGCTCCCCTGCTCCCCTGCCCCCCTGCTCCC
>NZ_JAIHOM010000261.1 GCF_026130165.1 Spirulina subsalsa FACHB-351
ACCTCGCCAAGATTGGCAAGCTGAAAACGAAGTGGTCAAGGCCACTGCCCTCTGAACCCAGTTCAGTTACAGTGCTCAAGGACTGTGGGGGTCGGTATTTTCTCAGCTTTGTGGTAGAGGTGGAGCCTGTCACCGTCGAACCCAAAAACCAAGGGGTCGGCGTAGATTTGGGCATTGAAACCCTAGCTACATTAAGCACAGGTGAAAAGGTCAAGGCGAGGGACACCAGTGCCTTAGACAGGAAGATCCGTAAAGGCAAACGCCAACTAGCCAGGGCTAGGAAAGGGTCAAGGCGGCGTGAGTCGTTGCGGATGGCGATCGCCACGGAGGCAAAGCAACGGGATATCCGTAAGGATACCAACCAAAAGTTGGCGAGCCGTTTGGTGCGAGAAAACAGCGTAGTGGTGCTCGAGGATCTCAACGTTGCCGGGATGGTGAAAAATCGGTGTCTAGCCAGGGCGATTAGTCGGGCCCGATGGCGAGAGATCAGAACAATGTGTGAAGCCAAGGCAACCCTGATCCAAGACCGAGAGGTGAGGGTGATCAGCCGATGGGAACCCACCTCGCAGGTTTGCTCCTGCTGTGGTTATCGGTGGGGGAAATTGGCTCTGTCTGTGCGGTCGGTACTGTGCCTCAACTGTGGTGCAGAACAAGACCGGGATGTGAATGCCAGTGTAAATATTATGGCGGCAGGGCTTGCCGACCTGAATGGACAGGCGTTAAGCAGTGT
>NZ_JAIHOM010000023.1 GCF_026130165.1 Spirulina subsalsa FACHB-351
CACGTTTCAAGGTGCATCTCAATCCTTTGGACTTGAGACTTTTTAGGCTTGAGTTTGAAATCGTAGGTCATCGTTATCATGCTCCCATTATAACACACTTAATAAAACTGGCAAGGCTCATTAAGTGCTGACGCTTCGCGGGTTACATACTGTTTTTCTTTTCATCCCCGTCCTAAAGTATCGGGGCTTTCAAGAAAACATGATCGGTAAAAACCGTTGGACCGTTCAACCCAAGCTAGATTGGGAATGACTCCGGGGAGGGGGGTAGCCCTATATAACTGGGCAGCTTGGGCGAGGGAGGGGGTGGTGAGGGTGAGAGATGTTGCGACGAGAACAGCCCATGTTTTTTGGAGGCACATGGTTAGAATCCCTAAGCCGTGAAATGAGTATATACACTCATTGTACTTCAGTATTTTAGGGATTTTGGTAGGAGTGTAACGTTTTTGTAATCGTTATTGACCCAAGCGTGAGCCATTCACCAGTTGCCCATGACAACGGCAATGGGCATCCTCCAACCTGTGCCGAAGGCGCGATCTGTGATTTTTAAACCGGGGGGGGCTTGACGGCGTTTGAATTCGGCACGATTGACGAGACGGCTGACTTTTTGGACGATTTGGGGGGAATGTCCGGCGGCAATAATCTCTTGAGGGGATTGGTGATGATGGATAAGACGGGAGAGGATATCATCGAGGATTTCGTAGGGGGGGAGGGAGTCTTGATCGGTTTGTCCGGGTTTGAGTTCGGCACTGGGGGCTTTGGTGAGGATGGCGGGTGGGATGAGGCTCTGTTCTTGGTTGAGCCATTGACAAAGGGCATAGACTCGGGTTTTGGGGACATCGGCGATGACGGCTAAACCGCCGTTCATGTCGCCGTAGAGGGTGCAGTAACCAACGGCCATTTCGGATTTGTTGCCTGTGGAGAGGAGAAGATAGCCGAATTTGTTGGCGATCGCCATTAATAAGTTGCCCCGAATCCGAGATTGAATATTTTCCTCAGCAATGCCAAATTCTGTTCCGGCAAAGAGGGGAGCAAGCAGTTGATCATAGGCCTTCATGGCGGGTTCAATGGGGAGGGTTTGACTCTGAATGCCTATATTTTGCGCTAATTGTTCGGCATCGCTGATGGAGTGATCGGAACTGTAGGGGGAGGGCATTAAAACGCCGAGGACATTCTCTCGTCCCAAGGCTTCGGCGGCGATCGCAGCGACTAAGGCGGAGTCAATACCACCACTTAACCCTAACACGGCTCTAGAAAACCCACATTTACGGGCATAGTCTCGCACTCCCAAGACGAGGGCTGACCAGATTTCCGCCTCGGCGCTGCTGGGAAGAGGCTTGACGGTGGTGGGGGTTAAGTCTTGGGTTTCTAAATCATATTCGGCGATCGCTAAATCTGTCCCAAATGCCTTAGCCCGCGTTACAATCTCGCCCTGACGATTCATGGCAACACTACATCCATCAAACAATAAATCGTCATTACCGCCCACTTGGTTGGTATAAATAATCGGGATGCCGTAACGAGTCGCACAATGTTTTAACATCGACTCCCGCAAGGCTTGTTTTCCGAGGGTATAGGGAGAGGCGGAAAGGTTGACAATTAAATCCACTTGTGCATTAGCTAGGTCTTCAAGGGGATTAACTTGATAGGTGCGTTTCCCCCAAAACTGCTCATCATTCCAGAGATCCTCACAAATTGTCACCCCAATTTTGAGGTGAGTTTCTGGGGTACGGTGTCCATACAAGACGAAGAGATTGGCTTCTTCCCCGGAGGCAAAATAACGATGTTCGTCAAAAACATCATAGGTGGGAAGTAACCTTTTATGAAACACCCGTTCTATTTTACCATGTTGTAAGAGAGCCATACTGTTGAATAGGCTTTTTTCTCCCTTTTCGGTGGCGTAGGGATTCACTTCGACAGTGCCAACTAATACCGCTAATTGGGGGGGGAATTCTGAAGCTAAATCGACCAGTTTTTGAGCCAGATTAGCGATGAATTGAGGACGTAGGAGTAGGTCACGGGGGGGATAGCCACAGAGGGATAATTCTGGGGTTAATAAGAGGCGAACGCCTTGATTAGCTGCGGTTTGAGCAATTTCTAGTAAGGTTTGGGCATTACCGGATAAATCCCCAATGGTGGGGTTGAGTTGGGCGATCGCAATTTTCATAGGGAATAGTTGGAAAAGCAGGGAAAAAGGGCGTTACAGCCCAGAGATCACAGCTAATATAGCATTTTTACCTCTTGGCTCTTGTCTACGGATTTTTTAAATGTATTTTTTAATACATTTCCTGAGAAAATCACCCACAACAAGTATTACGACAATTCTTAAATGAATCAGGATATAGTTTCCTGACGGTTCAGACAAGACCTAGGATGGAATTCATTAAAGATGACTGAAATTAAGAGAGAAAATATTTATGGACGGTCTACAGCAACAACTGCTAACACTCAACTATAAAGTTGACGCCCTTTATCAAATGATGGAACAGTTAACCCATCAATTCAATCAATGTGTGGCATCTTGTTCTGTTTCTTCCTCCCAAGAGCGGCTTTCTGGGGAGTTTGATGCTCTATCCCCCCCGTTGTTATGGAATGATCTACCTGTTTATCCCCCCCATGCTCAAGAGTCAGAAAACTTAGAAATGATGCACAAAGATATTCTCAAAGACGAGGAAGGATGGGACATTCCCCCGGACTATAATTTGTCGGATCAAGATTTAGCTCCAGAGTTACAAATTCGACGGTTAACGGCTCAAGTGACGGCGGCCTATCATCGAATTGCAGCCTTAGAAGAACAATTACTCGCCCAACGGGTTCATTGATTTTTCTGGGCTAGATTGGCAAGATCCGCCAAAATTAGCTCTAAGAGTTGAGGAAGACGTTCAGGGTGTTTGTGAGGAGTGATTTTTTTCACTAGGGTCATTTTGAGTAGCTCATGGAGCAGGATAAATTCCTGTTGGCGTTGGGGTTTATCTAGCAGATAGTTGGTATAAGTATTTGTGACGAGGGTGATTAAATGATCCCGCAAGGAAGCTGAGGTTAAGTAAGGGGCATGATCTTGATCACTCCGGGGCTGTAAGTGATAAATAGCCTTCAAAGGTAAGGGATTCGGTTGAAATTGATACCCCGGTTGGGTGAGGTCTAAATACTGTTTATGCCAAGTGGGATGACTGGGAACAATGCGGGGTAAATGTTCCGGCGAACCGTAGAGGTGTTGAACTGACTCCGACCATAAACGGAGTCGGGGATAGGCGGGTTGTACTAAAAATTGGGGCTGATGGGGAGTTAACACCACTACATCATCGGCCAAAATGGGATAACCTTGTTGGGCAAAAGCGGCGGCTGTGGTTGATTTGCCAGCCCCACTACTGCCTAAAAAGGCGATCGCCTGATTCCCAATAGCCACGGCGCTAGCGTGTAAACAAATCAACCCTTTGAGGCGCAAAATAAAGCCCAAAATCGGGCCAAGTAAATAGGTGGCCGCATCTTCTAAGGTTAGGGGCGGTTGCCAAGTCGTCCAAATCTGCCAAGTGGGGCGACATTGCACCAGAAAATCCACCCCCTCACTGTAGCGGAAATGATAGAAGTTGGGGGATAGGGATTCTTGGGGTGAGGAACGCCAAACCCTTAACAGAGGGAGTCCAGCTAAATCCCGAGTGGGACTCACATACCAAGGAGCAAGATGATTCAGCCTCTGGGGGAGGGGTTGACCCCAAGACACTGGAATTAAATTCTCGGGGGGAAGGGTTGAAGTCACAGGTGCAACACCCGGAATGGGGGCATCGGAACACAATTCTAGACCATAGACTTGGTAATGTATCATCACTGGGTGCGCCCTGTATGCTAACCGGATTTAACAAGGAATCAATCTAGACAAAAACAATGATCCCCTCTTTCCTCGTCACGAGACATGGGTTAATTTGATCTTCCCTGCCCTTGCGTAGATGGGAACTCGGAGGCAGTCCGAATAATGGATTTCTTTCAGGTATGGTGAATGGGTCCCTAGTCCGTCCGATTGGGAACGGAATTTTCCCCCGCACCGTCACGGTTGCCGTCAACAGCCACACTTCGGGTTAGGTCTTGGACGGCCCCATAACATTGCACTTGAGGAACATGGTAAGGCTGTTTGCTAGGAGAGTTTGAAGTGGTTTCGTTCATGATCACATGATCCTATAGACAGAATGTGTCATCCTCATTTTAGACAATGGGAGAAAAAATGCCACATCATCGGATTGTGCCGTTAGGCATATAACTTTACTCGTGGGGCTAGGGAACAGGGAATTGATAATTGATAATTGATAATTGATAATTGTCAATTGATAATTGATAATTGTCAATTGATAATTTCTCCCCTGCTCCCCTGCTCCCCTGAGAATTGATAATTGATAATTGTCAATTGTCAATTCCCCGCTCCCCTGCTCCCCTGCTCCCCTATTCTCGGGATTAGAGCCTTATTCAGCAGACCCTAGATAGTCCGGTTGGGAACAGCCCGGGGACCAGCACCATCGTTATTCCCCCGAATAGCCACACTTTGGGTCAGGGTTTTAATGTCCCCATAACATTGGACTTGGGGAGCATAATAGGGTTGTTTTTGCTTCAGATCGGTTTCAGTTACTTGGTTTGTCATTCGATGATTTAATGAATCCTATAGATGATTTAGTTTTATTGTGAACTACCCCACCCTGCCGTTGGCGAGGATGGGGCTTCCTGATTCAACGGGAACTGCATCTAACAAAACCGATGTTTTGCACCGATGTTTTGCTAGGTTGTCTTACACTCCCTCCCCAGGCAGTATCGCTGGTTCCCAACGACAAGAGCCGCAAGGCTTCATTTCTGATATTTTGTGCTTGGCTAGCTTGTGGTTTCGTAACACCCCTTTTACCTTCAGATTCTCTACAGCAATAACTTGGTTTTCGTTGACTATCTTGCGGGATAGTTTGTGTAGAAAGTCCTCACGGCAACGGGCAGTCTTGCCATAAACCGCCGATAATATTGTAGCTGCTCATCCGAGAATTCGCGATCGCTCAGTTGGTTTATTGGTTGCTATTCATCCCCTCCCTGCAAGGGAGGAAGGGGAAGTCCGCAACATTTTGTTAAAATGTTCCAACCAATATCCTAAACTGACTGGACGTAGACTCGACCAAGCAAGGTTTGGGGATAGGTTGGGCTGCTGGGTAATGCACAATAATGCGTCTAAGTCAATGTAGTTTGCCAATAATTCTCGGTGTTGTTGCTGGGCAGATTGCCAAGGTTGGAGTCCTTTTTGTAGGTAGATATAGACAGGATCTCCGGCTAAGGCAGTTTTGGGACGTTGCCAGATGGTGGAGGGGACGTGCTTTTGTAGGGTGACGCGCAGGAGGTGTTTATTGATAAACCAAGGTAGGGGGGAGAGGGAGAGTAAGTAGTTGAGGAGTCGTAGGTCGAGGAAAGGATAGCGAATTTCGAGGGGGACGCGAGAGAAACCGGGATCGGTGGCTTCAAAGTTATACCACCAGAGGGGCTGGAGAAGATCCTCATAGGCTTTGCTGCGCCAAGGATGGGGGGAGTGGGGTTGGGTTTGGATGACGGTTTGCCAGCGATCGCGCAATTCATAACGGCGCTCAAATTCTGGGTTCAACCATTGGGGATATCCTCGCCAGATATCCCGATTTTGTCCCCGCAATTGAGCTAAAATTCCGGTGCCGAAGGGAGGTTTCAAACGTTCTCGCCATAGGGTACGCCCAAGGCCCCGTAATAGCTCACCTAGGGGCATTCCGCGACCTAATTCGGTCAGGGGAGAGGGGCGCATTCCTTCGTCTCCTCCTTGGCCGTAGAGGACGACTGGACTATGGGTTAAAACTTGTTGGTGAAGGTTGTAATCTTGGGTGAGAAAGGGAATATTGTAAGGTTCAGGGGGGTGCAAGGCGGGGTTTTCCCACCCTTGAAAGGGGACATAATGATCGGCTGAGATTAGTTTCAGGGGAAGGTGGAGGGAGTCGGCCACGATTTGGGCATAGTCTCCTTCGGGATCCTTAAACAGTTCCCGATAGATGACGGTGAAGGCTTGATAATTGCCCTCTGGCACAGCGTTTAAGGCGGTTTGGGCGAGCATGGTGGAGTCTAACCCACCACTGAGGAAAATGGCGGCTTCTCGTCGCCGTAAGCGGTCGGTGACGGCTTGATTCATCAGGTGTTGGAAGGGTTCAAGATAGTCCTCATCACGACGATAGGGCAGGAATTGGGGGACAGGTAAAGTCCAGTAACGTTGAAGGTAGATCTGTTGGGGGGTACAGGTGAGGGTATGACCTCCGGGGAGCCGTTGAATGTCTTGGAAAACGGTGGTTTTGGGGTTTTGGTTGAAGTCGAAGAGCAGGAAGTCGGCGATCGCATCTTGATTAAGTTGAGCGGAGACGGCCGGATGTAATCGTAAGGCTTTTAGGGTATTACTAAACAGGAAAATTGCCCCCACTTGGGCATAAAAAAAGGGTTTGACTCCCAAGGGATCTCGCACACACCAAAGTTGCTGGGCTTTACTATCCCATAGGGCAAAGGCATAATCTCCGAGTAAGTAGTCTAAACAGGATTTTCCCCAAGTGTGATAGGCCCAGAGGAGCAATTCAGAGTCGGAAGTGTGAAGGGTGACAGGACAATGATGCTGTTGCAGTTGGGTGACTAATTCCTGACGGTTATCTAAGCGCACATCGGCCGTGAGGGAGAAGTGATGTAAATGGTAAATGCCATCGGGTTGGCTATCTTGGTGACAGTGTAACAGGGTATGGCCAAAACCGATTTCTGCTTGTTGCCAGTCGTGGGTACCATCGGGCCCCCGGTAGGCTAAAAACTCGGTCATCTGGTGCAAAATACTACTATCTAGGGGACTGCGATCGCGGTGCCATATCCCACAAATTCCACTCATGGCTGCTCATTCCTGTTGGGTTAAGGTTTCTTGCTTAGGATTGTAGGCAAGGGCTTTAGATTCAACTATGTTAAAGTGAACTGCACTGGACGAAGTGGGGAACAGAATTTATGCGCAGTGCGTTCACGAAGTGTCGCGTAGCGATCGCTCTCGGTAGTAATCTTAGCAGTCCTGTTGGCGACTCTCTGACGATTTTAAACAAGGCGATCGCAACCCTTGACCAGAGTCCGGGGATTCAGGTTAAGTTAATATCCAGTTGGTACAAAACCGCCCCCGTTGGCCCCCCTCAACCGGATTATCTCAACGGTTGCGCGGTGTTAGATGTGCAACGTTCCCCCAGTGAACTCCTCCATAGATTACTGGAAATTGAACGAGAATTTGGACGACTGCGCCGTGAACCTTGGGGGCCGCGCACCTTAGATTTAGACTTACTGTTATACGAGGATTGGATTATCGACTCTCCCCCCCTCCAGATTCCCCATCCTCGCATGACTCAACGGGCTTTTGTCCTGCTCCCTTTAGCGGAAATTGCACCGGATTGGATTGAACCTATCTCCGGAATGGCGATCGCACAATTAGCCCGTTTAGTCGATTCTTCCGGGGTGATCTCTTCCTCTCCTGCCCAGCACTGACTGACTCGCGCTTTCACATCGAGGAGTAGTCCAAGGAACTATCATCAATCAATAACAATATCAAAGGTTTCCTCACAGAAATTCGGTCAATCATCTTGGGTTTTGCCATAATGTTAAACAGATACAATCTACTAGCGGGCATCACCGATAAGGGGCATGGGGCAACTCCTCAATCAACGGTATCAATTTATTCAATCCCTTGGCTCGGAAGCTATGGGACAAACGGTTTTAGTGGGTGATACGCAACAATCGGGTTATCCTCGGTGTGTGGTGAAACAATTGCGCTTGCCGAGTCAGCCCACTAAAGCGGTAGAAGTGAGTTTAGCTATTTTTGAGAAAAAGGCAGAAGCCCTGAAAACCTTGGGAAGTCATCCCCAAATTCCCAAAATTTTGGACTATTTTGCTGAAAATCAGAGTTTTTATCTGGTTGAAGAGTTTATCAGTGGGCGATCGCTCAGTCAAGATATCATACCCGGTCATCCCTTCCCAGAAGAACGAGTGGTAGAGTTACTGGTTGAGGTGCTAGAGGTCTTAAACTTTGTTCACAGTCGAGAAATTATTCATCGAGGCATTAAACCCTCTAACTTGATTCATCGTCAGTCTGACGATCATATTGTGATTACAGGGTTTGGAATTTTTCGCGAAATTAGCACCCAAATCCTGCGCAGTCAGGGGGAAGAAATGGACAAACCCCCCCATGATACAACCGTCTATATTCCCCCAGAACAAGCCATCGGGAAAGCCCAGTTTAATAGTGATCTCTATGCTTTAGGCATGATTGGAATTCAAGCCCTCACAGGCTATTCCGCCGAAGATTTAACCCAGTTTGACCCAGCGGCCGAAAAGAAGGCAGATGAGGGAAGTTGGGAAACCAACCTCAAAATCCATCCCCGCTTACTGGCCATTTTGAAAAAGATGGTTCATCCTGACTATCAGCAACGCTATCAAAGCGCGACGGATGTGTTAGTCGATTTACAACAGTGGGAAACAGCCCAAGGGGCGCTGGTGTCCAATGGCCATCAGGAAGAGGGAGTAAATGGATCGGTGCCGGTGATGACAGCCACACCAGTAGCCGTGAAGGAGTCAGACGGCCAGGAATCCGAGGTGGAATCTGTGGTGAACAAAAATGGAGCCTCTGCCTTGCCCAAGCCTCCCCCTCCTCCCAAGATCAATCAGCCCCCCACGTCTTCTGATTCGGCACCAGCCGCCTCATCAACCCCCTCTTTCCCCCTTAAATGGGTGGGAGTAGCTGTGTTGGGGATTGGGGTCTTGGTGGGGCTGATTATAGCCTTGGGAGTGCCGCAACGAGTATTACGGGGTCAGTCCTTGCAACAGGCCCGGGAACAAGTCTTGAAGGGAGATTATCAAGCTGCGATCGCCACCTATAGCCGTTTGATTGACCAACATCCTGACTCAGCTGAAGCCTACTATCAACGGGCAATGGTTCATCGCACCCTTGGGCAAAATCAACGGGCGATTGATGATTTAACCACGGTGATTCAGTTGGGAGGCAGTAATTTAGATGAAGCCTATTATCAACGGGGCAATTTGCGCTATTTAATCGGCGATCGCCCCGGGGCCATTGCGGATTATAATGCGGCTCTAGAACAGAATCCCAACATGGCGAAAGTCCATGTGAATCGGGGGCTAGTTCATGCTGATCAGGGCAACGAACCCCAAGCCCTAGCCGACTATAATCAAGCCATTGTGTTAGATCCTAGCCTCGCCGCCGCCTATTTAAATCGCTGCCTCACCCGCTCTAATTTGGATGACCACGAAGGGGCGATTTTAGACTGTAATCAAGCGATTAATCTCCGGCCCACCCATCCCCTCGCCTATCAAAATCGAGGCTTAGTCTACCGCCGCACCGGGGATTTATTAGGGGCGCTGAAGGATTATAACATTGCCATTGAATTAGATCCCGATGACCCAGACCCCTACTATAACCGGGGACTGGTGCGACGGGATTTAGGGGATCAACGGGGTGCGATCGCAGACTTTACCACCGCCTTAGAGTTAAACCCCGATCATGTCGTAGCCTACTATGACCGGGGGATGTTACATCTGACGATGGGGGAGCGAGAACAGGCGATCGCCGATTTTCAAGAGTCAGCCCAACGTTGTCTAGATGTGGGACGTTTAGGGTGTTATGAAGATGCAAAATACCAACTCGAACAGTTAGGCCGTCCCACCCCCTAGAAATGAAGCTCACCCCACCTGCCTGGGGCGAGGTGGGGGAATGCGTCGCTATTTTGTTCAATTTTGGAACCACAACATTTCCCGTCGTCCCGTCCCACGACGGCGACGAGAACGGCTTTTATCATAGGACACTTCCACCGATTCGGTGAGAGTAGGCAAAGCATTCAAGCTTTCCATTCCTTGACCCAGATTAGGGGTAGGCAAGGAATAACCATTCAACAAACTAGAGAGCATTAAAGCTGTAAACATAACTATAAATCCTGTAAGGGCTTATAGTCCTCTTTACGGGGGCTTCTCCTGTGATCCGGATAGGTTGGGTCTAGGTCAGACTGTAAACGTTTGACCCAATAGGAGAGCAGGAATCGGATGACCCAGAATAGCGATAACATAGAACAGAGGAGCAGCCTTGAACGGGGTATCCTAAACCGAACCACCTGCAACAGGTCGGTTCAGATGATTTGCACTTAACCGGAACAGAAATCATGACCAATTTTCCGACTTCTGCTATGCCATCAGCCCAATCTGGGTCACAAGTCAATCAGAATGTCGCCTCTGTCTCCCAACCCATCCACCTCAGCACCATTGGGGCGGGCGCTTGGGGTACGGCTTTAGCCCATGTTGCTCAACGCAGTGGTCATCAGGTTCGCCTCTGGTCCCGTCGCAGTGCTAAAACCCTCCCGGAAGTGATCGAAGGGGCCAATGTGATTCTCTCGGCCGTTTCCATGAAAGGGGTGCGGAGTGTGGTGGAACAATTGCAGGGCCTCTCTATCCCCAAAGAGGTGATTTTTGTCACAGCGACCAAAGGACTGGATCCCCTCACCCAAAAAACTCCCTCTCAAATTTGGCAAGACGCTTTCCCGGATCATCCTGTGGTGGTGTTATCGGGGCCCAATCTCTCTAAAGAAATCATGCAAGACCTCCCGGCCGCCACAGTAGTAGCGAGTCGGAATGTGGAAGCGGCCGAAACAGTACAAGTGCTATTTTCCTGTGATACCTTTCGGGTTTATGTGAATACAGATCCCTTGGGAACCGAGTTAGGCGGCACCCTGAAAAATGTCATGGCGATCGCATCGGGAGTCTGTGATGGCTTAAAACTCGGCACCAACGCCAAGGCCGCCCTACTCACTCGCGCCCTCCCCGAAATGATTCGCGTCGGAACCCACCTCGGAGCCGACCCAGAAACCTTTTTTGGTCTATCGGGTTTAGGAGACTTATTAGCCACCTGTGACAGTCCCCTATCCCGCAACTATCAAGTCGGTTATGGCCTCTCCCAAGACCGCACCCTAGAAGATATACTAGAACACCTCGAAGGAACCGCCGAAGGGGTGAACACCACCAACGTTTTAATCAAACTGGCCAAACAAGAAGATATAGCCGTCCCCATTTCTAATCAGGTGTATCGCCTCATCAACGGTAAAATTACCCCCCAACAGGCTGTACAAGCCTTGATGGAACGGGATCTTAAAGCTGAATTTGATGATCTCGACTTGTGAAGTCCCCTTGGCTCATCTCCCACCTTCCCACTCTCTGAATTTCTAACTCCAACCATGAACGAACCGAACCCTTTAAATCTTGCCCCCACCCCCAGCATTGACTTCTCAGAATTCTTAGAAGTGGTGGGAGTTGAACCTCTGGCCGATGCCCTACGCCGCGCCCTAGAAACAGCCCAAGGGAACTCCCAATGGGAGCGCTCCCAGAAGTTAATTGAATATCTGCAAATCATCGGCGCTCCCCCTGTTCCAGACCAACCCAAGCCCGCTCTAGCCCGTCAGTCGGTGTTACCCCCGAAAGAATATCGCCCCATCCGTGCGGCTTCTTTAGCCAAGGGTTCCACTCCCCGTCAACCCCATCTTTCGACGGAAGAATTAGATTAATGGGGCAGTTAGGGCTTGCTCAATCCTGACAAGTTAAGCCTTTTCTCCTCTGGTCAGGGAATAGGGAATAGGGAATAGGCAATTTTGACAAGTTAAGCTTGTGTGACTTTTGTCAAGTCCCTGTGGCTTCCCCTCGCTGGGCATGATGTTCATACATCGCTCCTGGTTCTGCTTGCCCTGCAAACTGTCTAGGTATAGCGCTGCGCGCTTGTGTAGTTACAAATACTGAAAAGCCGCATCGGCAGCTTTGTGAACATCAAATTGATGGATGGGAAGCTCTTTCCTAATCGCTGTTTCTATATTGGTCAGGTTTCATCCCGTCGGTAAAACCGAGGGTCTTCACCCGACATTGCAGATAAAACAAATATTACTACCAGCCAATTATCCGAGGAAAATTTCTTCATTTGATCGGCTCCGCTGCTACCTAACGGCAAAGCTCACTGGCGGGGATGGAGCGCAGCGGAATCTCCGTCCAGTGCAGCGCCTTGTTGGGCTTTGCGATGACAGAACTTACCATTCTTGATAAAGTACAAAACTTGTGTAATGCACTCCATGGAGTGGTGTATCTCCTTGTGGCCGTAATTTAAAATTAGGCGATCAGCGGCTGATGCTATATTCGACGAGGAAACCTCCACTCTGCCGTCATTCTCTTCATTAATGAACATCTTTCCAAGAAACAGGTTGCATTTCGACCCGGAAATAACACCAATATTTACTCCTTTGGCTGCGTGACAAAAAGAAAAGCCACTCGCGAGACTCTCAATCGGCTTTATCACCTTGCAAAATATAGCGAACCTATCTGAGTCGTGCTAAAAAGGTTCGCCTGCAATTCAACTAGGACAATAGCCCACAGTTCACGTCTCATTAGGACTAGCTATATAGGTAGCCTGAATCCGATTTTTGCAAGCCTGGTTCCGCCAAATGGCGAACAAATATATACTTTTCCACTTAATTTTTCTGAGGGGTTTTTGAGTAAATAGCTCTCGGCAATTAGACCCCCCATGCTGTGAGCCACAATGAAAAACGAACGGCAATCAGAAATAACATCAAATAACTGTATTTCCAATGACGACACGCAATCTTCCAATGACCCAAATAATGTCGGCAACCTAGGCACAATGGACTCGTAGCCTAATTCTTTGAACCTTGATGCCAAAGGCATCATATCATCTGGACCCTTATTGAATCCATGCAGAAGAATCACAATTTCATCAATGAAGCTCATTATAAATACTTCAGGACTTTGTTGAGTATCCCTATGTAATCTATTTTCGATGCTTTTTCGCCGATATCAATCTGGTGCTCAATTTGTGGTACGGCATTTCTTTCAAGATACTTCCAATCCAGCGTGATTTCTTCTAAATCGTTTGAATTAGCGATCTCCATTCCGTTTTGACGCATTGTGATTCTATACTTGTATGGCCAAATCGGAAGGCCGACCTTATGTTCCTGCATAATAAAATGCTCGTTCTGTTTAATATTATTCCACCAGATTAGACCGCCTAGAGTGGTTATCGGTTTACGAAAGGTCATGTTCATTCTCCTTTGTTGATTGGTTAGCACTCAGTCCAGAAAATTGCTTTCTTTCTCCTTGCCAGGTTTCAGCTATAGCGCTGCGCGCTTTTGTAGTTACAGTACTGAAAAGCCGCAGTCTTCACTGTACGCGATCGCCATAAGCTGTTTCCTGAGATTTTTGTCAACTCACCTAATTCTAACCTGTAATTACACTAGCGCGCAGCGCTATATTATACCAATTCTCTAAATTCTAGTGATAGAGAGACTGTATTCCTCGTTACTTGGCTCTGCCAAGTAACGCCCTCCCCGAGGGCTTCCGCTAAAGGCTGTAAATCTAGTAGTTGACAGGTAAAAGGTGTGGAAATCTCAAAACTTAGTGGTTCAGAGCTAGTTTCAGAAGCCAATGTGACAGTTCAAGATTTTTGGGCTTGGGCTTATTCTGATATCTTGTCTAATCGGAATCGATCTGTGTTTGCTGAATTTTTGGTTGCAGTTGCATTAAATTTGACACACCAACCGAGAATTGAATGGGATGCAGTCGATTTAACGTATGGCGATAAAAAGATTGAGGTGAAATCATCAGCCTATGTTCAAAGTTGGCAACAAAAAAAACTGTCACTAATTAAATTTGATATCGCTAAAAAAAGAGGATGGGATTCTAAAGAAAATGTCATGGCTGACCAAGAGAGTCGTAGTGCTGATTGTTATATTTTTTGTGTTTACGAGGAGCAGGACACACAAAAGGTCAACATTCTTAATCTGGATAAATGGTCATTTATCGTTGTTGCCACAGAAAAACTAAATGAGGTATTTGGCAATCAAAAGAGCGTTTCGCTGAATCGGCAATCTCAAACCCTAATAGTTCACTTTAGAGCCGCTTAGTCCCAACCAAAGGCTCAAGCAGTCGAACGGTGAAGCTCAACGGCGGCAAACAACTTTGGCATCTCCACCAAGATCTCGGTTCCGTCCGTTGCAGCGCAGTGTTAGCTGGCTTAACCCCACCGATAACCTTTAAGTACGATAGAAGATTTAAGGCTGAAAACGAAGGTGTTGAAGAGAGCGCACTTGGGCAATGGTTTCAAAATCACGATCGTTATGAATCAAAAGCAAATTGTTTTCCAGTGCTGCTTGAGCAATACAACAATCGATTGGGCTACGAACGGTAAGTCCTTGGCGACGCAATTCGTAGTAGATACGTGCAGCCTCTTGCCACGAAGAAGGCGTGAGTTCAACGTAGTCCTGTGTTTCAAGATAAGTAGAGAGGAGAGTCCACTCTTGCTCGTTTAGGCTACCTTGCAGCAACTCAAGCTGAGTGAAGCGAGTAAGTAAAACTTCTCGATTAGCAATCAGGGTTGCAAGCTGTTGGCGAACTTGACCACTACGATCTCGAAAGACGCTGATCCAAACAGACGTATCAATCAGCAGCATGACGAGTTTCACGCAAGGCTTTGTGGTCGAAATTTGGGGCAAACTGAATTTGCCCTGCCAGGTCGAGAAGGTCTTTCTTACGACGCGATCTTACAAGCTCTCTCAGGGCTAAATTCAGTAACTCCTCTTGAGTAGTCAGCTTTGTCAGTTGAAAAGCTTCATTAATAAGGGCTTCATCAAGATTAAGGGTGACTTGCATGAGGTTTACCTACAGATGAAATTGCTGAACTTATATCCCTAAATTTTAACCTGTACCTAAACTTCTCTAGCTCATCTACCGCCAGCAAGTTGTAGATACTTTGCTTTGAATGCCTCTGCAACTTCTTCCGATGTGGGCGGCTCACCATTATTCTGAATAAATAACATCAGGACGGTTTGCGTGATAGGTTGCGGAAGATAACACAACAGCAGGACGACGTTTAATACCTGTGACACCGGGAAAATCAACGGTAACAATATCGCCAGAATTAAAAGTCACTCACTCGTCTCCTCATTGCCAAGAGAAGTTGTACTAAAGTGCTGTAGAGAAAAGGCTGCTAATTCTAACTGGTCTTGCTCAGTCCAAGTATCGCTGTCATCCACAACAGAATTATTTTGCTGGGTCAAACCATTCAAAATTAGAGCTGCTAACTGTAGTAAGGCAGTTGGTGGCAAGATGCGAGTGATATAAGCATAAACATCTTGGATAGTTGGGCTAGTAGCAGGCATCATCATGACTGTCTCATGGTCTTTACTGTATTCTAGCTCAAATCGCCCTCTGGAAAGACTGTCCAAAACTTTAATTTGTGATGTAAAGCTTTCCCATACGCTAATTGCATATTGTTTTCTGAGATGACCACCATGATTGGTCAGTCTTTTCAAATTTATAGCCATATACTCCGATATAAGTAGGATTTTTGGCTTTGATATTTTGTTGCACTTCTTTATAGATTGCAACAACGCAACATCATTTTCACTGAGATGAATAATATTGACTGGCACACGCCCCTCCTGATGCCTAACGTTCCGGCTGAGCGGCTGCAAGTAACCTTTGCATCTCCATTGAGATCTCCCTTCAGTCCGCTCCAGCCGGGTTGTTATGCTGCGGTTGCTTCTACTTTTCTATCAACCCCAGCAATTATCCATCATCTAAAGCTGTCTCTGGAATCCACCTTTGACCAACTGGTAGAGGTGGAGTGTCTCGAAATTGTCTAGGGAGTCTAAATTCTGGCGCTTGGTAGTCAGGAATTGATAATCCGTAGGCGATTGAGAAGCGATGAAAATGCTGTTCGTCAATACCTTTCATATCAAAGTCTCGTGGGCGTGGAACATCCAACATACGGTATCGGGGCATCCCTGTTGAAGACAGTTGAAAGGCATCGTATGTCGCATAAATAGTGTCTTGGTAGTAAGCAGAAACTTTTCCTCCTCCTCCTAGAAATACAGAAATAGCCGTTCTTTCTCCATATGGTAGTTTTTTGCAACAAGTACGAATTACTGTCGCAACCTGACGGTGAATCAGTGCCTGGGATAAAATAAGGATTTGCAGAAGATAAAGATTAATATCGTTATTATTTAAATTTTTTTTCACCACTTTTGTTGAAACCCGATACTTGTTAGCGATATGATCGCCTACTCTTAGGGGTGACTGAGATGCATATCTTTTAGAAACTTTTTCAATACCGCTTAGAATCCTTTCTCCACGATTGACTATTGCTTGGGAAACTTTTAGTTCTAATTCATTTGAGTGTTGAGCGATTCTCTTTGCTAATGCGTTCACTCCTATAGGTTCAACTAAACCTGAAAGAAAGTCTATTTTTGGTTGATCATCCGTAGTTCTATAGAACTTAAATGCTGCCCCCTCAGTTGTCCCACCACCAATATCGAAAAAAATATAAACACCCTGTCTAGCTTGGCGGGAAAAGGTATAAGAATAAACAGCCGCAGCGATCTCAGGAATTCCTAGACAAGGTGTTTCATCAATTACCAAAGACTGGTGTATATCATCTAAATAATCATTTAATTCATTAAATCTAACATCAATGATATTGATCTCATAGAAATGCCATGCAAGACACAAAACTCGCCTAAATCTCACTAGCGATGGAGAATCACAATATTCAACTGGTACTCCTATCTGTACGCTCCAATCGACTTCTACATTCTTGAATCTATCTGGATCATCCTGACAAATCCATTCTATCGAGCGTTGTATTATTCGATACAGGAAAAAAGCACAGAGATTTTCTAGAGCATTACACGAAGAAAGGTTATTACCTTGAAAGTCAGATAATACTGGAGAATACCAGTATTGATGCTGTCGTCCAGGATCAAGGTGCGCTAGTCGCATCTTTAGAAAATCTATAATGACATCGCAAGATACCTTTTCTGTTTCCCACTCTGATTCCGTTAAGCCAGCAACCAAAGTTCCGTCTGTCTTAATTCCAATTTGACTTAAAATTAACGCACTCCCCAGAAGAGAATTGGCTTCACCTGGTATTACAACCCAAGATTCGTCACGATCTGTGTCTCTAACACAAACCTTTGTATATTTTGTGCCAAAATCAATTCCGAGATTTAGACTGACTTGAGAGACTACCATACATCGATCTAGTAAGTAATAAAAATAAGTCCAGCCGCTAGTTCTGGATTACGAACTTGACATTCACGTTTTTGTTCTATTCTTTTCAGATTCACTTGGCAATCCTGCTCTAGTTTTTTCAATTGTCCTTCTAAAGCTGGGATGATCCTAAGCTTGCCCTCAAATCTAAATCGATTGATTCGTTGTTGTAGTTCATAACATCTTCTTCCAGAGTAAGCTCTTACACTTTGTTCTTGGACATTGCACCGATCAATATTTTCTTGTTCAAAGGCATCTGAAATTTCTAGAAACACAAGCTGAAGTTCTTCTTCACATTTCTCATATGCTTCTAGGATCTGCGCTGAATCTAGCAAATTAGCGGCATTTGGTTTCGATTTGCCATAAGAAAGGGCTTTATCTAAAATAACTTCTACAATATTGTCTGATAGCTTATCCCCGCTCTCAAGATGAACTGCCCGGAAAGCCAGTCGCGTTTCTGTTCGTAAACCTTTCAACTCCCAAAGATGAATAGTGTAAATATAAGTTCCTAACTTACAATCTACAAACTTACTCTCTAGTTCGATAGCTGAAATTCCATGAAATGGATGTGCTGTACCTGAAACACTAGAGTGCTTATCATACTCATATCGAATCCATTGAATTAGTGGGTGAGTAGAATCGAGAAGTTCTATCCCTCCTTTTCCCATAGATTCAACTCTTTTAGGATCGAACAAGCATCTTACAGGAGCGATATATAATTTCGTGGGCGTAGAAAGGCGCTTTTGCTCACAGAAAAGCCTCAGATCAATTCTTGCAGAAGGCGAAAGATCGACCTCGATAAAAGCATCTTTTTGAGGTGTTATTTTTGTCTCAGGATAGTAAAGTTGAAAAAAGTCATCAATAAAAGATTTAATGTCCTCTGGTCTTAACCATCTTCCTTGCTCTCGACTCTGTGTGATGGCATTTAGGATATAATCGCTAAAAGCCATCATATTAATAGCTTCCGATTCTAGCCTTTCTTGGTCAGCCTTTTTATTGGCTATGGCACTAAGAGTTTGATTAGCTCTCTCTTCTCTTTCGGGTTCTGATAAATCAGGATTTAACAAATCACTAATTAAGTGTTCGGTTTCTTCCCCTAAAATTTCCTCAATATCTCCAATACTTTCTCTGAAAATATCAATCCTTTCGTACAGTTTATTTAAGATTCTCTCTTCAACAGTATTATTGATCTTATAATGAATGATTGATATTCTTTCAGCTTGCTGCCCTAGACGATCTAAACGTCCTATTCTTTGCTCAACCCTCATTGGATTCCAAGGAAGGTCATAATTAATTAGAAATCGACAAAACTGCAAATCAATTCCTTCGCTTCCGACTTCTGATGAGAGTAGAATTGACGTTTTCGTATTCCTGAATAGATTTAGAACGTCTTTTTTATCGGATTCAATTCCTCCATGAATAACACAGTTGGAAATTCCATTTTCTTCCAGTCTTTCTTTTAGATAATCTAAAGTGCCACGAAAATAAGCAAAAAGAACAAATTTTTCGTCTGGATTATCAGATAATTTTTCTTTCAGAAAAGCGATCAGACTATTATATTTACTATCATGCTTCTTTAGCTGGCTAATTTCCTCATCACTAATTTCTATATTGGCAAATGGCCACTGATCTTCTAATAATTCATCATCAGTTATTAATCCAAAGTCTTCCCATAGATTTTCGGTAAAAATATCGTCATTCAGAAAATCATCAATAATGCCCTGATTTTTCCAGCTTTTCAGTGCTGCTACCATACAACTAGCCATTTGTCGTTGACGGATAACAAGACTGAAAAAAGCAACACCTCTTTGCCCTCTAGCTAATTTCCGAATTTGGCTTGAAATATGGTTATAAACTTGCCTCTCCAAAGGAGAAAATTCTATTTCTAGAGCTTGTGGGGAGCGTTTGACACGGTTTTCTAAGACATCACGCTTGCGGCTACGTGTCATGAACTGACCGAGTAGAGAACAACTCTCTATAGTTTGTCGCCACCTAATTAAACGATCTATATCTGGTTGAGAATGATTGTCTATTTCCTTTTGAATTTCTGTACAAACTAAATTGAGTCTATTGTTATCTCTAAAATAGAGATGCTTTTGAGCACGATGGATAGAATCAGATATTGCTTCAAGATTCAAAGGAATCTGACAGAGAAGATAGAGAGCATCAATAATCGGCTTATTGGCTTGGAGCATCTGATCAAAAACTTGTTGATACTCGAAATCTTCAGGGCTAACAAGCTTAAGAACTTGAAATAGATTATTGCTGCTTATTTGGATTGGAGTGGCTGTTAAGAGAACTAGATGTTTTGCTGCATCTCTCAGTAATTGACCTAATTGGTTGCTTGAAGTTTCTTGATTACGAAGATAATGTGCTTCATCAATAATAACTAAATCAAAAATGCTAAATTCATCTGTGGATATGTTCTGCTCAAGAAGTCTTGCTAATTCAGAGCGCGGGTCAGAATTTTCTGGATCATCCCAACTTTTAGATGGACGTATTCCTTCCAAACTCGCAACATATGTAAAGGCTACCGAGTCTTTTCGAACACTGTTTTGTAGAATTCTTTTTATTTTCTCAGCAAGTCTTTTTGCGTTAGTAAATTCAGCATCAATGTTGAATCTTGTTGAGAGATCTGTTTTCCATTTGTCTCTCAGCATCGCAGGGCAAATAATAAGTAAGCGTCGGGCATCTTGACGAGCTTGAAGTTCCTTCCAAATGAAAACCGCTTCAATCGTCTTTCCAAGATCTACCTCATCTGCAACCAATATTCTTCCTACTGGTGAGTCAAGGAATTTTAGAACAGGTCTAAATTGATGAGGGTAGAAGTCTGTATTGCTTGACTCCATGCTGTAAAGGATGTTCGTCAATTGTCCTTTGACTTTTTCATAAATCATGATTCGCCTCAAATCAAACAGCGAACCATAACTTCCTTTCCTCAATAGTGTTCGGAGGTTCTCTATCTGCTCTATAAGCTCTAGCTGATCAAACTTTCTCAGGCTTTTTTCGTTTGGTCCAAAATCAACTTCGACCAACAACCGACCAGCAGACTCTCTGACTTTTCCTGTAGTCACTCCTTGCTTGCCAGGATCATTACGCATTCTAACCTGTTGACCTGGCAATTTAGGATTCCAAGGCAGTTCAGTCACAATTACTCCACAGCATAGCAGATTAAACCAATTTTACTTAGTTTGCCCTCATCCTTAGAAAGGAAAATCAGGTTCTTACTAATTTTATACCATCGACCCGGAAAAGTTTCTATAATCTTTCATCCAGCGATAGCCTTTCGCCTATGTCTCAGCAGAGGTCTTCAGCAACATAACGGTGAAGTTGTGCGGCGGCAGATAACCTTGAACTCTCACCGGTAACCTTTGTACCGTCCGCACCAACGCAGTGTTATGCCGTCGCCGCTTTACATAGGCAGGTAATAAACTTGACCGTCTAAATCCTCTGCGACACCACACTCTAGAATAATGAAGATGTCTTCTATGACGCTGCCTACGGGTGCATCTGTGCGAATTTCAACTACCCCTGGCATAGCGAGATCCTGAGCTAACCTTTCGTAGGCATAGCGAGTAATCGTTGCCACGTCATGCGTCAGTAGGACACGCCTCTCATTAGCCGCCCACTCAAGCACAACAGGATCATCTTCTCCTGACAGACCGATATCTTGGACTCGGACTATATCAATATCTGGATTTCGACGCAGCAACCCCCTAATAATCGTGTTGTCTAGGTTTTCATCCGCTAGTAACTTAATCATCCTTGTTGCTCGACTCTTCGAGCCAGTAGCCGATCGCGCAAGCCCTGCGGATCAAATCGAGCCTCATTCCTTTGTCGAATTTCTTGCGCTTGTTGCTGCCGCTGCTTGAGATACGCTTCTACATCCTCTTGATGGTTGAGATAGAAGGCAATTGAAGCATAAACATCACCTAATCTTAAAGATGGATAACGGTAGACAATCTCCTCAGCAGTTGACCCTTGCTTGAATACAGTAATGACGGTGTCTAAAGTTACCCGCGTTCCACCAACCCGAACTACACCATCAAGGTTGACTGTCAAGGGTGCAGGTTCTGCCGAAATTGCAAGAGACATAGTTAAAACCTCATGTGGCCTCTCTCAATTCTATCAAACATAGAATTATCCCAAGCCAAAATCTTGGGATAAGGTTAAGTGATCTCAAGATTTCAGTTTATTCCTGTGTAAAGAGCAATAGATTTATTTTCTCATCAAAGCACAGTAGACGTAGCGGCACGTTGTATCTCTAGTATGATTACTTCCAGTTCTTTCCTGATCGCTACAATTTGTCCGATTTCTGTATGAGAAGTAGACATTTCTGACTCAGTTTTTCGACGTGCTTCAGCAATGTTCTTTTCAAGTTGAACATAAACCAGTGATTCAAATTCTTGAAGTTGTGACTCAATTTGCTGTTCTAGGTCGACAGCGATGATCTTGAATTGGCTGGTAATATCGCGGCGCACATCAGACATTTTCTTCTCATACTCATGCTCCTTGTGCATTGAATGTAAATCTAGACCTATATAGCGAGTCTAAACGAATTGTGAAAAAGCATCGTATCTCTTCAAATCGGGAAGATTGAATAATTTGAAATCCACAAACATTTCAAACAAACGTTTAACAATTTTAAAAGTCTTGCCAAAGCGATAAGCTCTTCTCAGCAAGGTTTTAAGTTGTAGCCAAATGGCTTCAACTGGATTACATTGAGGGGCATAAGGAGCAAATTTGACACAGGTCACTCGCCAATCTTCTCCATTTCCTGTGGGATAACGAAACATTATAAATTCTCCACTCATCAAGTCTAATGCTCCATAGTATGTTTGCCTCTCTCTTGGATTTTTTAACGGGATCTTTAACGGATTTTTGATGAAATTCCAGAGATATCCGCAGATATCTTCCCAATGGAGATGACATTCATCTATCAAATACACTTTGAGCTTTCCCCCTTCTATCTCCTCCCGTTTTTCTTCAAGTATTCCAGCAATCTCCTCATTCTTAGCTCTAATTTGTTCTGGGTCTTGACGCGGATTTATATGCTCGCCTTTTTGCCAACTTATCCGGGCTTCTTTTAAAAGACTGTAGTAACTTTGACGAGATTTGAATACAACATCATAAACTTCTAACACATGGCTTTCTAGTTCAGTTATATCCCAGGCTTCTTTTTCAATCAACCAGTCAATTATTTTCTCTCTTTCTCTAGAATTTAAGTATACTGAAGAGCCTTTGTAGCCAGACTTTAATCCCTCTATTCCTCCGAATTCAAAGGCATTTTTCCACTTACTGATAAAAGCAGGTGAACATCCTATAATTTGGGCAATTGAACGATAAGTATAGCCTTCGAGAGCCAGTTTTACGGCTAAGGCTCGGAGACATTCCTTCCCACCAGGATAACTTTTCAAGAATTCTTGTAAACTCGATAGCTGTTTTTCTTTCTCAGGAAAAGGGGGTGACATTTGTCTAAATCCTCTGGCAGTGAGTTATTTCTAAGGATTGTGTCTTGGGAGCAGGCGATCGCATCCTTGGAGTCGGGAACGGTATAGTCAGCGAAGCACGGTCATCAAACTTACGTTATTATATCCGAAGCTAGTCCCTAGTCCATTCGCGATCCAGATAGACCCGCTATATATCCGAAGCTAGTCCCTAGTCCATTCGCGATCCAGATAGACCCGCTATATTTAAGCATTGTGGTAAACATTCCCCAGCCCACATCACTAATCGCCTTGGCTAGTTTGGGGTTTCTTACCATCCCTTTTACATTCAGATTCTCTACAGCAATAACTTGGTTTTCAAACAGCCAAATCATTTGCATCGACGGTAGCCGCTTCAGCGACCCTAGTAACCCCGCCCTGCAAATCTACACCGCCCTCAAAAAAGCAGGCTGTCCCGCCAGTCCAGACGGTAAAACCCGCACGATCGCCGAATTGCAAGCCTACTGCGAAGATGACCTCAGTGAAGAGAAAATCGCCCTCATCTTCTACGAAGCACCCACCGACCCACCCCCCCAAGGGTTTGATATGGCGGTACTCAATCAACTCGCCCGGTTTAGCCATCCGCCCATTGCCGTGGTTGTAGGCGATCGCCTCCCGGAGTGCCGATTACCGCAATTCCTAGAAAGCGACCCGGATTTGATTGCCAATATCCTGCAATGGTTGCACAATTTGGAACGATGAACGGGTAAAACTTAGAGTAAGCATTCAAGGAAAAAAACGATGCCCATCATCAAAATTCCCAAGCAGTACTAAAAATCGCCACCTAGCAGAAGAACTGATTCAAGAACGCCGCCAGGAATCAATCCATGAGTAATGTAATCATGGATGCTTCTGCAATCCTCGCATTTCTCAATCAAGAAAGCGGTAGCGAGCAAATAACTGACCTGATTGAAAATGCAACTATTGGCACGATTAATTTATTCCCTTTGATGAACCACAAGCTCAACTAACGGGTATGCTACGACCCCTCACTAAACCTCTAGGCTTATCCCTAGGCGATCGCGCTTGCCTAGCTCTAGGTTTGCTTCTCCATCAACCCGTGATCACAGCAGACCGCCAATGGAATCAGTTAGATCTTGACCTCGAAATTCGAGTTATTCGCTAAAAACACTTTAACACAGTCTGCTTTTTGAGTTTGATGCGTTTACCCTGCCTATTTGCCATTCCCTACCCCACGTTTCCGTTCTGTCTCAATATAAAACGTCACCTGTAACGCCCCATAGCGTAACCGCAACTCCTCCTCAATGTACCGCGCAATTAGGGGCGCTTGGGGTTCATAGCGCGCTTCAATGACTAAGTGCATCTGGATGTAAAGAAACTGTCCTACAATGCCCCGAGAACGAATCCGATAACAGTAGGATACCCCCCTCACCCCTTGGGCAATGGCCGCCAACACATCAGGGGCAATGCTCACTTGTTCCACCATCAGGGGCAACTGCCAACAGATCATGTGCCAGAAGCCGTCTAACAGGATGATAAACAGGATTAACGCCCCTAAAAGGTCAAATAACGGTTCGCCCCACCAAACGCCCCAGAGACTCAATAAAACCACGATTCCTAGGGTGGCATCTTTGAACAGTTGGGTGGCGTTGTAGCCGAGGAGGGGATGTTTTAAACGGCGAGCATGGTAAAGGCAAAACAGGGCGAGGGCGAGGGTGGAGAGGGTGGAAAGTCCTACCAGTTGTAAGAGGGGGGGATTGACTTGTAAGGGAAAGGGTAAAACCTCTCGTTGGAGGGCGGCCGTGACTTGTTGGGTAAACATCCAAATCAGGAAGGCACAGGCAAGGGTAAGACCTGCGGTGAGGAAGAGTGCGATCGCCGTTTCTCGCCGACCATGACCGTAGATATCCTGTCCTGTGGGATGATCGGGATTGGTCACAGCTAAAAAACTTAACACCCCATTACAACCGACTAACAAGGTATAGAGGGACTCCGTTAAGAGAGTAAGCGATCGCGCCTCCCACCCCGCCGCCACTTTAACCCAGACAAGTAAAGCCATTAGCCAAATCGTGGCTAATAATAAGAGACGGGTTAGGAGATCGGGTGTTGGTTCTTCACTCATAGCTTCGGCGCGCTCAGGTTGGGGGAACGTGCCTATAAAATAACCTAGAGAGAGAAAAATCAGGAAATAGAACGGGAAACTAGAAACCCCAGAGCCGGGTGAGCTTACTGTTTTCCCTTTAGGATGTAGGATGTGAAGGGAGGCCACGGGAAAGATGCACGGAAATTGTAGAAGGGGAGAGGAAATATGGCTAATCGTAACGGAACACCCATCTCAACCGATCCCGACATTCAAGCCCAAGTGCAACGCTTACAAAAACTGATGATTTATGGTCGCTGGTTGTTTGTGGGGTTTTGCTGGTTGGTTATTGCTCCGGTCGCCTTCCTGTTTCTGCAAGAAGAAATAAGTCTTTTACAAGACCATTTTACTTGGGCAACGATTCGTTACAGCTTGGAATTTAACCCTATCCCGAGTTTTAGTATTGGTTTTTGTCTCGCCATTACGGTGGCCGTAATAGTGGGACAATTGACTAAAAAAGTCTTTGGTTTATCTCCCCGGGAGAAATATCAGTTAGAGCAACAAGTCCAACAAATCAATCGCCAAGGTCGTCGCCATCCCCTCTGGCGTTTTCTGCACCGAGAATAATCACAATGAATAGGGATTTATAGCAATTTGTAGGTTGGGTGAAGCACCAGCGCAACCCAACAACTAACGGGGGAATATGGGGTTACATTTCATGGCAATACCAACTTGAAAAATGTTGGGTTGCCTTTCATTCCACCCAACCTACAAAGGGGGTTTAGGAGGGGGAGGAGGAGTTGGCAGTTGGGGGCGTAGGTGATGCCTTTGGGGAAGAGGTCTTGGAGGGGGATTGCGGGGATTGGGCGCAAGCGTTTCGCCCCTACGGGGTCATTTTGTAGGGGCGGATTGCATCCGCCCTCTTCGAGGGTGATGGGTAAGGCGTGGAGGGGGAAGAGGTGGAGGTAGCGGTGGGGGATGAGGATCAGTTTTTGGCAGGTGGGGAAGTTTTTAAAGTTGCGTTTATAGCCCTCACTATCCGCACCAATTTCACCCCGCAAATATTCCATCTGTTCTAGTGCTCCTTGAAATCTGCCGTAGGCTTTTGCGAGGGCTTGTTGTTCCTGGGTGGAACTGTTCCCCGCTAGACGAGATTGAGCTTGGTATCGTAGTGGGCGATCGCACTTTCGAGATTGGCGGCCGGGTTGATGCCCATCTGGGCTTGGGTTTGACGGGCATTTCCGAGGTTAGTCAGGGTTTGCGCCCGTTTTGGGGGGTTATCCGCCCGCAGTGCTAACACCACCCCATAACCCCAGATGGCAATCTCTAAGGCTTCTGCATAGAAATCAAGGCAAGGGGATTCTTGGGTCACAGAGATTACTGGCTTAGACAGAATTGACAAGGGAATTGATAATTGATAATTCTGATTGTGATTGACAATTATTCCCGACACCCGACTCCCCGAGTTATTCAGCAAGCCCGAGATAATCCTTACAAATTTGTAGGATGCGCTCAGAAGCATGACCATCGCCGAAGGGATTAACGGCATTGGCCATTTTGGCGTAAGCTTGGGAGTCTGCTAACAATTCCTGCGCCGCCTGTAAGATGTCTTGGCTGTGGGTACCGATTAAACGGGCGGTTCCGGCGGCGATCGCTTCTTGTCGTTCTGTTGTATCCCGTAACACTAAAACAGGTTTGCCTAAACTCGGTGCTTCTTCTTGGAGTCCCCCAGAATCCGTTAACAGCAAATAGCAGCGCTGAATTGCCCCCACAAGCTCCCCATAGTCCAACGGTTCCGTTAAAAATACCCGAGGATGGTTGCCTAAATAGGCTTGAATCGGTTCTCGTACCGTCGGATTCCGGTGCAGGGGAAGTAAGAGCGCTGTGTCAGGAAAGGCCGTTAAAATGGCCTCAAACCCCTGCAAAATGTCCTGTAAGGGTTCTCCCCAATTCTCCCGACGGTGGACAGTCACCAGTAAAACTCGGTGCTTGTCCCAGTCTAATCCCGGAATCTCACAGGGAGGATTCCGTTGCGCCACGGTGAGTAAGGCATCAATTACGGTGTTTCCCGTTTGATGCACTCCTTGGGTAATGCCTGAGCGGTGCAAATGTTCTACGGAGAGGGAGGTAGGGGCAAAATGGAGTTGACCCAGTTGGGAAATGAGACGGCGATTAGCTTCTTCTGGGTAGGGACTCCAGAGATTATCTGTCCGCAATCCTGCCTCTACATGACCCACGGGGATCTGTTGGTAAAAGGCCGCTAAGGTGGCTGCAAAGGCCGTGGTAGTGTCTCCCTGCACGAGGACTAAATCCGGCCGTTGATCACGAAATAACCTCTCTAGACCCTGTAAGGTGCGGCAGGTGATGTCTGTGAGGCTTTGTTTGGGCTGCATAATGTTTAGATCCTGATCAGCCTTCAGGTCAAATAAAGCCATGACCTGATCGACCATTTCCCGATGTTGCCCGGTTAAAATGACTTGGGTTGCGATCGCCATATCTTTTTGAAACTGCCCAATCACAGGGGCGAGTTTAATCGCTTCGGGACGAGTTCCCAAAATAATATCAATGTGCAAAGGGGCATTCTTCATAATTTATCGGGACTAGATCAAAGGCTTTTAAAGCACTATACAGCGATTTCCCCAACCCAATCGCCATTGAGTCGGGGAACATCTACAGAGAACGAACTAGCAAACACCCTTCTCCCCCTAGGAGAGAACCTATCGAAAAGACCGAAATTATCGGGCCAGATTACAAGTTAAAGGACAAGCGGCATAGGTGGCCGGTTGAGGATGGTTCGTTTTACCATGCAGCCAATGTAACCAACTCACATCTTCTGGATGAATCCCTTTAAAGGTCAAGATGGCCGCCCCGACAATCACAGCCAAGACGTTAGCCCCTAACATCCCACCAGACACAATCAACACCGCACTCACAGGCAACACCGATTGCAGAATAATGGTGAATAAAACCCCCAAAGTAGCCATCACAACCACCAAGGGGAAACCCACCACCAAGAGACACACGGTCAGCGTGAAACTCCAAATCAGAAAACTCTTAGCTAGGGTGAAATAGGTTTTCTCCCAACTTCTTCTTTGAGCTAACACCATGTCTTGTTCCTCCAGTAATCAACACAGAATCTTAAGTTTTTTATCGCTATAACGAGGCGATCGCAGAATTAAATCATTTTGAAATGAGGTTGTTTAACCACAACTGACCCTAAACCTGCAATAAAACACATATCCATCCGACAAATAGATACAGTACAACCTGAATTCAATTCAAACTTGAATCCCTAATTACCTCAAAATCTATCAACTTAGATCAAAAGTCTAGATCCATACTAGATCAGTACAAGTTCAATGCAACTTGAACGACACTTAGTAGATCCCGATTAAACAGATCCTGATTAAACAGATTCTGATGAATTGGGTCTTGCCTGATCCGACTCAATTGATCTTGAACGCACAGATAGATAGGTATATCAGTTCAAATTTAAGATTGTAATTTTGGGATACCAGTCTTAAGCCGTAGCATTGGATTCTGGCCTAGCCCACGGGATCTAGAACTACTAAACCCCCACTGAAACCGAAAAATTGGTTCCTGTGATACTTGAGTGTATACGAGATTCTCAGAAAAATGAACGATTATTTAGCAAAGTTAACATTTTTTCTTGAAAGTTCACGTTAACCTGCCACAAAATAGCTACACTTAGCCCAAGCAATTACAAAATCCGACCTTGCAATTTTCCCAACGCATCAACCTTAGACCTAACTTTTCCCTTTGGCTAGTATTATTGCGCATATTTTACAAAACTTAAACCGGAGCTAAAACCTTGTTACATTTCTCAATAATTAATCCCATTGATATTTACTAATTCCTAATCATCAATTGATAATTGATGATTTATTTCGGATTACAGCCTGTTGAATCGCCCTCAGATAAAGTTGCACAGGAAACTGATAATATTCCACCGCCAGCCAAACCACACAAACCAAATGAGCGCAGAACGTCAATCCCGTCCAAAACAGAGGAAACCAAGCCCAAGGACTTCCGGGTAGAGGAGGGAAGAGATAAGCCGAAAACCCCATGACCATTGTAGGGAACAAGACAAACGCCGCCCCCAATAGTCCGGCCTCCCAGCCCACAATAGTTCCCCCATGTTGCACCCCCAGCCACCGTTTGCCATTCCAACGCCACGTTAAAGCCACCGCACTATCGGCCAACGTCAAAACATCTGGCTCCCCATTCGGGACAAAAATATGGCGGCAAAAATTACAACTCATAGCATCCATGAGCGTTAAAGAGGTTAGTTCACCAGAGCGACAGACAGGACAAGGACAAGGGCTTTCCATAGGTACTTCTTCTCAAAGACTCAATTAAGTTTACCAGCTTAATTTTCCCCCATCATCCTATCTTGAAATCCCCCCAAAGCAAGGTATTTTCTAACCAAACCTTGCCCCTTTTCACCCCTCTCACTGAAGCTTAATCTCTTCTTTAGAAGACTCTAGAGGAGATCAGGCTACTCTTAAAAATAGTGTTCAAGATTGAACCAACCCCTTCCGAAATCAAGCTAGCAGAGTATTTATGACTAAACGAACCTTTGGCGTAATCGGTTTAGCCGTAATGGGTGAAAACTTAGCCCTCAATGTGGAAAGTCGGGGCTTTCCCATTGCCGTATATAACCGAACGTCCGCGAAAACCGAAGAATTTATGGCCACAAGGGCGCAAGGCAAAGACATCAAAGCCGCCTACTCTTTAGAAGAATTTGTGCAAACCCTAGAACGGCCGCGCAAAATCTTAGTCATGGTGAAAGCAGGGAAACCTGTTGATGCGGTGATTGAGCAACTCAAACCCCTCCTAGAAGAAGGGGATATGATTATCGACGGTGGGAACTCCTACTATGAAGATACCGAACGACGAACCAAAGACTTAGAAGCCACTGGACTGGGCTTTGTGGGGATGGGTGTGAGTGGGGGAGAAGAAGGCGCGTTAAACGGCCCGAGTCTCATGCCCGGTGGCACAGAGGCGGCCTATAAAGAGTTAGAACCGATTTTGGTCAAAATTGCCGCCCAGGTAGATGATGGCCCCTGTGTAACCTTTATTGGCCCGGGAGGAGCAGGACACTATGTCAAGATGGTTCACAATGGTATTGAATATGGCGATATGCAGTTAATCGCAGAGGCCTATGATTTGCTCAAACAGTGTGCGGGCTTAACTAATCCCCAACTCCATGAAGTGTTTAGCGAGTGGAACACTACAGACGAACTGAATTCGTTTTTAATTGAAATTACGGCGGATATTTTCAAGTATATTGACCCGGAAACAGGGACGCATTTGGTGGATTTTATCCTAGATTCTGCCGGACAGAAGGGAACGGGACGCTGGACGGTGAACACGGCTTTAGATTTAGGGGTGCCGGTGCCGACGATTTACGCGGCTGTCAATGCCCGGGTGATTTCTTCTTATAAGGAGGAACGGGTGGCGGCATCTGAGGAGTTAATCCCGGTGACAACGCCTTTTTTGGGCAATCCTCAAGAGTTTGTTCAGAAGGTGAAGGATGCTCTGTATTGTTCTAAGATGTGTTCCTATGCTCAGGGGATGGCGTTGTTACGGAAGGCTTCGGCGGAGTTTGGCTATGGTTTAAATCTGGCGGAAGATGCGCGGATTTGGAAGGGCGGCTGTATTATTCGGGCGGGTTTCTTGGATAAGATTAAAAATGCTTTTAATGAGAATCCAAATCTGCCGAATTTACTGTTAGCGCCTGAGTTTAAGCAAAGTATTCTCGACCGTCAGCAGTCTTGGCGTGATGTTTTAATCGCGGCCAATAGCATGGGGATTGCTGTCCCGGCGTTTAGTGCTTCTCTGGACTATTTTGATAGTTATCGACGGGCGAGTTTACCCCAAAATCTCACCCAAGCGCAACGTGATTATTTTGGGGCGCATACTTATGAACGAACGGATAAGCCCCGGGGTGAGTTTTTCCACACGGAATGGATGAGTTAGGGCTTGCTGAAAAAACCGTTCGCGGAGGGGGAGCAGGGAATTGATAATTGATAATTGATAATTGATAATTGATAATTGACAATTGACAATTATTCCCGACTCCCCTGCTCCCCAAGTTATTCAGCAAGCCCTACCTAAGTCGGTGAGCGTCGGCATGAATCGCGGTGGTCAATCCTCGGTGTTTTAGGGTAAACCACCCGCGCTTGTTTCCGGCTACAATCTCCCCGCAACTCGGTTTTTTTCCCTTGGCAACATTGCAGATAGGGCATCGACGACTCGTTCCTGTTCGCTGGGGGAAAGTTCGGGGAACATGGGCAGGGCGAGGATTTGGCGGGCGACTTGTTCGGAGTGGGGGAAGGAGCCGGGGGGATGGTTTAAGTGCTGATAAACGGGTTGTTGGTGTAGGGGGATGGGATAGTAAATCATGGTGCTAATGCCTTGTTCGGCGAGTTTGGCGCGGATGTTGTCCCGTTCCCCGGCTAAAATCCGAATGCTGTATTGATTCCAGACGGCTTTTCCCTGGTCGGGACTGGAGGGGAGGGCGATGGTATCGAGGGGTGAAAGCAGCTTGTGATAGCGTTGTGCGACTTGTGAACGCCCTTCGTTCCACTGGTCGAGGTGGGAGAGCTTGATGGTTAGGATGGCGGCTTGGAGCGCGTCTAAACGGCTGTTCACGCCGATTAGTTCGTGGATGTAGCGTTCTTTGCTGCCGTGTTCTCGTAACATCCGCAGTTGGGCGGCTAGGTCGGGGTTGTTGGTGGTGATGGCTCCCCCGTCGCCACAGGCTCCGAGGTTTTTGGTGGGGAAGAAGCTAAAACAGCCTAAATGCCCGATACTGCCGACTTTTTGCCCTTGCCATTCGGCTCCGGTGGCTTGGGCGCAGTCTTCGATGACGGGGAGGTTGTGGCGCTGTGCGATCGCCATTAAAGCATCCATAACCACCGGACGACCGAATAAATGCACGGGAATAATGGCTTTGGTCCGTTCGGTGATGGCGGCCTCAAGTTGACTCACGTCTAAGTTATAACTCTCGGGGTCAATATCCACAAAAACGGGTTTAGCCCCTAGGAGGGAAATGACTTCGGCTGTGGCAATGAAGGTAAAGGGGGAGGTAATTACTTCATCTCCTGTGCCGATGTTGAGGACGCGCAGGGCTAAATAGAGGGCATCGGTGCCGGAGTTACAGCCGACAGAATACTCTGTTCCGGTATATTGGGCAAAGACCTGTTCAAAATGGCTGACGGCTGCCCCCCCGATGTAGCGACCCGAGCGCAAAATTTCTAGCACTTGGGTACTTACTTCTGAGTCAATTTGTTGATACTGTCGAGTTAAATCAAGAGGCGGAATGTTGTTCACTCGTTTACACCGTGAAATAATTACAAAACTTTGGGGATGTGAGTCTCATGATAAACGCTGGATAGAATTCCTGTGAATCAAAATGTTATGGAAGATTCTTTTATTGCCTTGGATTGGCTCGATATTGCCTTAGCTTTGGGGCTGATGGGTTTAGTGGTTGTGTTGTCTCTTTGGCAAGGGTTAACGCTGGCGGGACAATGGATTATGGCAACGGGGCGGACTATTCTGCAATTGTTGGTGGCGGGCTATTGGTTGACGTTGATTTTTGCCTTGGACCAAGCTTGGGCGGTTTTGTTGGCGCTTGGGGTCATGGTAACAATTGCGGCGATTGTGGCCCGCAATCGCATTAGCAAGAAGATTAAAAACTTGCTGCCCTTGTTGTGGTTGTCTTTGGGGGCGAGTAATGCTCTTACTCTGGCCTATGTGATTGTGGTGATTATTCAACCGCCGACTTGGTACAGTCCCCAGTATTTAATTCCGTTAACGGGGATGGTGTTGGGCAATGGGATGAATGCGGCGACGTTGGCGGGGGAACGTTTGGTAAGTCGTTTAAAGGAGAGTCCGGGGGAGATTGAAACTTATCTCAGTTTGGGGGCAAGTCCTCCACAGGCGATCGCATCTTATCGGAAAGCGGCCATGCAGGCGGGACTGATTCCCATTATTAATCAAATGATGGTGGTGGGTTTGGTCAGTTTGCCGGGGATGCTCACGGGTCAGGTTTTAAGCGGAATTGACCCCCTCACGGCGGCACTGTATCAGATTTTGATTATGATCATGATTGCTTTTGGGAATTTGGTGGCGGTGATTCTGGTGACTCAGGGCATTGCTCGGAGTTTTTTTAATGGCGCGGCTCAGTTTGTGACCCATTAATCCCCATTAATCCGTAATGGGACAGGTGATTATCCCTCAGTTTTTGGTAGGATAGTCAATGGCTGCTGATTATAGGAAAGATAAGATTATTCGATGCTCTCGACCCTAACTGCTGACTTTAAAATCATCTTCGAGCGAGATCCGGCGGCTCGCAACTGGTTAGAAGTTATCTTCTGCTATCCCGGTTTACAGGCTCTGCTCTTCCATCGTGTCGCCCATTGGTTATGGCATTTGGGCTTACCGTTTATTCCCCGTCTTATGTCCCATATCAGTCGGTTTATTACAGGGATTGAAATTCATCCAGGTGCCACCATTGGTCAAGGGGTGTTTATTGATCATGGCATGGGTGTTGTGATCGGTGAGACGGCTATTGTGGGCGATTATTGTTTGATTTATCAAGGTGTCACCCTCGGGGGGACGGGTAAGGAAAGCGGCAAACGCCACCCCACTCTCGGGGAAAATGTGGTGGTTGGGGCCGGAGCAAAGGTTTTAGGGAATTTGTTAATTGGCAATAATGTCCGCATTGGGGCGGGTTCTGTGGTGCTGCGGGATGTTCCCTCGGATTGTACGGTGGTGGGGGTTCCGGGGCGGGTGTTGTATCGCTCGGGTGTCCGGGTTGACCCCTTGGAGCATGGTCGTTTACCGGATTCTGAAGCGACGGTTATTCGGGCTTTGGTGGATCGCATTGAAGGCCTAGAACAACAGATCCAAGCTTTACAGGAACGCCAAGATCAAGATCGGGTGTTAGTGGGGGTTGCAACCCAAGAGATTCAAGGGTTGGAACGGTCTTATTGTCGGGTAGGCGATCGCCAGTTACAAGAGTTTTTTGATGGTGCTGGCATCTGAGCATCACGTTGCGGCATGATCCTCACCAGAAATATAGCGCACGAATGCTCCCAACCTAGCTGATAGGTAGGGCTTGCTGAATAACTTTACTCGTGGGGCTAGGGAACAGGGAACAGGTAATAGGGAATAATTCTTAATTCCCCGACTCCCAATTCCGCACTCTTGGACTTATTCAGCAAGCCCTAGATATTCGCCAATCTTGACAAGTTAAGCCTTTTTTCTTCTGTCAACGTAGGATAAGGGTGAACAGGACAAGGCAACAACTCAGGACATAGAATGCTCCCACAATTTGGGTTTCCTGCCAACCTGTAATTTCTAAATGGTGGTGAATGGGAGCCATTTTGAAGAGGCGCTTGCCTACGCCATCGGGTCCCTTGGTGGCTTTGTAGTAGCCCACTTGAGCAAGGACAGAGAGGGATTCGACGAAAAATAAACCACTGAGTAGGAATAGCCCCCAAAGATGTTGGGAGAGTAGCCCAACGGCGGCTAATGCCCCCCCTAGGGCTAGGGATCCGGTGTCGCCCATGAAGACTTTGGCGGGGTTGCGGTTGTGGAAGACGAAGCCTAAGCATCCTCCACTGAGGGAGGCGCAGAAAATGGCTAAATCGGGGTAACTCGGGGCAATGAGGGCGGCCAGTCCGAGTAAGGCGATCGCACCGGTTCCCCCAGCTAGTCCGTCTACTCCGTCTGTAATATTGGTGGCGTTGCTTTCAGCCGCAAAGACGAACACGGCTAAAAACCAGAAGAAAATGCCAAAGGGAATGGCTACCCCAAAGGGTAAAGCCACGGTGGTTATGCTGTCCGGTTGGGTGAAGGTCATCCAGAGACAAAAAACAATCGCCCCGGCAAATTGAAAGAGTAGTTTTGCCCGGGGTGAGATGCCTTTATTGGATTTGAGGCGGAGAATTTGCCAATCATCTAACCAGCCCACTAACCCGTAAAATAGGGTGATTAGGGAGACAGCTAGAACATTAGCACTAAAGTTAGACAGAATTAAGGCGATCGCAATAGCCACAGGAACAAAGAAAATACCGCCCATGGTTGGCGTTCCCACCTTTTTCAAATGGCTTTGGGGGCCATCTTCTTGGAACACCTGGGCGGCCTTGAGTTTTCTGAGCAGGGGGATAACCCAAAACCCTAGACTAACACTGGCGATCGCACTTAGGGCAAAAGGCAGGGTTAACCCGAAGGTTTGGTGGGTTAACCATCCTAAAACTCCATCACAGAGGACGACAAACCCGGTTAAGACGAGGGCTAATAACCCTAGTAACTGTTGACCTGAAGGCTTTGTTAGAATCTTGCGCGATAACAATTTAGCTTCCACAACTCACTCACCCACTTAATCTCCTAGCCTTTGTTATACCAGCCAACGGGCAAAATTCAGCGAAAAATTATTCATCGAGATCAATCAAATCGTCATCATCGTCGTCGAAGTCCCGATCATCCACATCCATCAATTCAGCAATTTCCTCATCGCTGTCTTCTTCCTCAAAAACGTCCTCTAGAGGTTCTCGGGGCAAGAGACGACCTTCTTTTTCTAACCAATCCAACAGAGAACCGTCTCGCTTGAGGGGAATGACAGAAGCGGGTTCGTAGCGGGGTTCTTGGCGTAAAGCAGGGTTTTGCATGGGCTTCAGTCCGTGTTGTGCCAGTTGTTGTTTACCATTTATCCTTTCCGAGTTTACCCTATCCGGGGAGTTAAATGTTAACTTCAAAGATGGACGGTTTACAAGCACAATGGAGGGAGATGACCCAGAAAGCTAAACTATTAAGCGCGATCGCCGGAAAAAATCGCGGTTTGCTCGCCCGAGAGTTAGACAAAGTGGAAATTCTCGGGGCGATCGCAGAATTGGAAGACTTAAACCCTACTCCCAAACCCCTCCAAGCCACCTCCCTCTTAGATGGCAACTGGCGACTCCTTTACACCACCAGTAAGGAGCTTTTAGGGCTGGATCGATTCCCCTTGTTTCAGTTAGGACAAATTCATCAATGTATCCGCACGGAAACCAACCACATTTACAATATCGCGGAAGTGATTGGCGTGCCTTTTTTAGAGGGGTTTATTTGTGTGTCCGCCGTTTTTGAACCCATTTCAGAACGACGGGTTAACGTTAAATTTGAACGCCTAGTCGTAGGATTACAGCGCTTAGTCAGTTATAAATCTTCTCATGATTTTATTAAGCAGTTAGAAGCCGGAAAACGTTTCTTTCCCACAGATATCTCCATTGAAAATCGCGACCGTCAAGGCTGGTTAGATATTACTTATTTAGACGAAAATTTAAGGATTGGACGGGGAAATGAGGGCAGTATTTTTGTGTTAACGAAAGATGATGAAGGCTAAAATCGGTAAAGAGCAATCCCTTCCCGACTCCTCGATCAAAATTCTACCCAACAAGCGACTTGGTGATCCTCCTCAACCCTGCGTAATGTAGGATCTTCGGTGTGACATTGGGCGATCGCAAACCGACAACGAGGCGCAAAAGGACAGCCTGGGGGATAATCCGTTAAATCCGGGGGCAAACCCTCAATTGTTTGCAAACGCTGGGGGTTTTGGGGATCTTTCGGTTCATCTAAACGGGGAATACTCGCTAATAATCCCATCGTGTAAGGATGTTGGGGGTTTTGATACAGACGACGCAACGGCGCAACTTCCACAATTTGCCCCGCATACATCACCATAATCCGATCCGCTAGCCCCGCCAAAAGCGATAAATCATGGGTAATCCAAATCACCGCCATCTCAAAATCTTGCTTAAGTTGCTTGACTAATTCCACAATTTGTGCTTGTATCGTCACATCTAGAGCAGTAGTGGGTTCATCGGCAATCAGTAACTTGGGATGACAAGCTAACCCCATGGCAATCATCACCCGTTGCCGCATCCCCCCCGAGAACTGATGGGGGTAGTAGCGGATACGTTCTCGCGCTCCAGCAATCCCCACCTGTTCTAACAATGCGATCGCCCTCTCCCGCGCTTCCTCCCGATTTAACCCCAAATGTCGTTCCACACCCTCCGTCAGTTGTCGTTCCACCCGTAACACCGGATTCAGAGAAGTCATCGGATCTTGAAAAATCATCGAGATTTCATTCCCCCGCACCCCCCGCATTTCCCGATCCGTCAACTGCAACAAATCCCGTCCTTCAAACCACACCTCCCCCCCCGTCACCTTCCCCGGAGGAGAGGGAATTAATCCCAGCATCGACAACATCGAGATACTTTTCCCCGATCCCGACTCCCCCACAATCCCCAGCGTTTCCCCCTTATTAACCATGAAGGAAATCCCATTCACCGCATGAACCACACCCTCACGAGTGTAAAAGCGCGTTTCCAAATTCAAAACCTGCAATAGGGGAGACATTGAGCCATTACCCATGATGTGAATGCCCCACAGTCTACCAAGGATTACCAATCAGGGTAAAGCCACTCCAGTAGTAAGGATGATCAAAAATGCGATCAGGCAGTTTCTCAGAACGAGAATCACCGACATTCTCCAATCCCGTAGGCAAAGGAAAACGCTCATCCCCAATCACCAACTCACCCCCCTCCATGCGCACCCTCCCCTCCAGCATCGCTAGCTGTGCCTGTCGCAACGCATCAGCCTTAATGGGAGCATGGTGCAACCGATCATACAACATCGTCATCAAGGCCAACGTTCCCCAATCACTTACATACCACAAACTCCCAATCGCAGATTTAACCCCAGAAGCCACCGTAATCCCCGCAAAACCTAACTCTACCGACTTATCCCCCAAACCCGTCCGACAAGCACTTAAAATTAACAACTCCACCGGAGGTTCATGTAACGTTAAATCTCGCCAACGATCTAACGTTAAAGACTCATCCCAAAACTGAATAAACGAATCCTGCAACCTGCCCGGATTAAACTCCGCATGAGTGGCTAAATGAATCAAAGGATAAACACCCTGAGAACGATTTTTTTGCAAATTTTCCAAAGTAAAGGCTTCATTTAAAAACGCCGTTCCTTGCCAAACCTCCTCACTAATTAACTCCAGTTCCGCCGACACACCCGGTAAACGAGGCAACCTTTCAAAACGATCCGCCCCCATCGCTAAAACATCAAAACTCCGTAAATCTTGATAGTCCGTATTGGTCAGCGCTAGGCTAGGCATTTGACCTACACTATAACGCTCAATTAAAAACCCATCCCCATCATGAAGTACCGCCAGAGGAAACGTTCTTAAACCACTATCCATAATAAAAGAAAGATTAGCAATGCCTAACTTTTGCAAATCCTTATCTAACGGTTTGATTAACCAATCATAGAGTTTTTGAGCAGAACTCAAATAGCGATCGCGACGACTCACCGTTTTAACCATCCGATTTAACTCGTCTACCGCCTCCATCACTCGTCCTCGCGTCGCTTCCGGCACATAATAACGCAAAACATCCCCCGTCTGAGTCACTAAAACTAACTCCAACTGATCCGTTGGTTGTTCAGTATCAGACACACTAATAAACTGATCCCGATTCGTATTAAATCCAGCCTCCGTAAACTGCCATAAAATACTCCCCTCTGACAACTCTTCACCTCCACCTTCAACCGTAACAGGTCGAAAGAAAGCATAAATTAAAGCCGGACGAATTCCCGTAACTTCCTCAATTTCCTTGAGCTTCGATTGTGCTTGATCCAGAGTAATAGATTCCAACTCATCATCAGGGATATTAAAGTGATCTTTAAACTCTGATGCCACCACTTCATCTAAATTTTGAACCGAATCCGTCACCTCAATCACATTCCGTTGATTTTGTACCGGAACATCAGAATTAACCCTGTCTTTAAACGTACTCAGAGACAGAACAAAATCTCGTACAATAGGATCATTCAGATTTAGTGAATTTCCTCGAAAAGTGGGAGGTTCTAGCGTAAAAAGAACAATCTGGTCAGGAAGAGGAACAGAAACAGGAGAATCTGGGGGTGGAGTTGGCAACAAAAACCTCAGCGTTAATGTCACCTCATTTCCTTGGGGTAACAGGTCAAAATTGCCATCTAATTGGGGAATTTGCCAAATCCCAGTCAGGGGGTCATAAGTGCCGTAAGAAGGGACAAAACCGACCAAATTAGCAATATTTTGCAGCGTAATCGTTTGGATAATATTGCCAATCGCATCGGGTCCCAAATTTCTTAAAACAATCGTCGTTGAAACAATATTTCCAGCAACTTGTGGGGGAGTCGTCGTTAAACTTAACGCCGCATTTACTTCAAAAGACCCTAAATCAGGAACTCCCCTCGGTTGTCCCCGTTGGTCCGTTAGAATTCCCCCTAAATTACCCCCTGCATTAATGGCAGGACTTCCCGGTAAAAGAGCATGAGTTTGAGTCGCCCCCCCATAGTTCCCCAAAGGAGCTAATTTAGGGTCTTGATTTAAAATATTGGTATTGCCTAAATTCACCCCAGTCAATCCGCTTGTATTGCCAATTAAATTATATTCAAAAACTTGATTAATCCCAAAATTACCCCCCCAATCAGGATGAATTGAGCCAGTCCCTGAATTACCCGGACTATCAAAATTACCCGCAATAATACTATGGCGAATCGTTAAAGCTCTCGCCCCATCATTATTATAAATACCCCCACCATCTCCCGTTCCGCTATTATTAGCATCCGCCAAATTGTTCGTAATGGTAGAGAAATTAATCGTCATATCCCCCAAACTTAAAATTCCACCCCCAAAAAAATTCGCGGAGTTGCCAGAAATGGTACTATTCGTAATCGCTAAACTATTTGCACTATGAACACCACCCCCCCGAATAGCCGCAAAATTACCTGAGACGGTGCTATTGTTAATAGTAATATTGCTAGTCGGCGTTATCCCAGAAATTCCACCCCCCGTCAAAGCAGCAGAATTATTAGAAACAGTACTATTATTAACAGCAATATTAACAGCACTAACGCCACCTCCTCCATTAGAAAGACTTCTATTTTGCGATATAGTGCTACTACTAATTGTAGCCGTAGTAGCAGCAATTCCCCCACCATCAGAATTAGCTACATTATTAGAAAATGTGCTGTTATTAACAGTAACAGTTCCCCCAATATGCACACCCCCACCACTGCTATTCGTTGACGTATTATTAGAAATTGTGCTATTCGTAATAGTTAAAGTACCGCTCATATCAATACCTCCCCCTGCATTTCCTGTAGCGGTGTTATTAGAAATAGTGCTATTGGTGATTATCGCATTCCCGATGCTACTAATGCCACCACCTGAATACATTCCTCCTGTGACATTATTGGTGATAATACTATTATTAATAGTGAGTGTCCCCGGACTCTGATCTAAAATCCCTCCCCCCGGGCCAGTCGTCGCGTTACCATTGCGAATCGTCAAATTCTCTAACGTAACATTAGGACTCCCTCCCGTCCCCTGAATTCGTAAAACTCTAGTGTTATTTTGACCATCTAAAATAATTTGATTTGTGCCTCCGTTAATTGTTAAATCTCCCCCATTAGAGGCAATCATTAACTCAGAATTCAACAAAATTGTAAAACTTTGAGCAAAGCGAATTTCATCCGCTACAAACAACGTGCCATTAGCCGTATTAATTTGCTCCCTTAATGAACCTGCACCATTATCATTATTATTCGTAACAGTATAAAGTAGGAAAGTATTTTGATAATTCTCTAAAATTTGGCTATCTATGCCCAGAGTTGAATTAATTTCTCCTAGCTGTTTTTCTAAGACCCAATCTCCTCCTAATTGACCATTCCCTGTGAGGTTAGTAGAACCTGCCACATCCGCCCCCGTTGCGTTGGCAATACTAGCTAATAAGATATCGCCCTGAGTGCCTAATGCCGTGTAACAACTCCAGAGCAAAATATCTGCCCCAACGGCTAAAGATTGACCCCATTGCTGCATCTGTTCTTGATATTGTTCGATATTTTCTGCACTTACAAAGTCTTGACCTAACCAAAAATTTCCCTCGTTACCTTCTGAGATAATTTGTAGAGAATTAATCCCTGTTATCCCGATTAAACTATCTGTAATCTTGCGCATACCTGATTCTTTGGGCGTAACAACAATATGAGTTGTTCCCGGAATGCCACCATAGAGAAACTGCTCATAATCTTTGACTGTGGCATCAATAAACGTAAAAATCTTAGAATCTTGGGGACTTCGGGGAAAAATGGTCACAGTGGGGGCGCTTTCTGTGCCATCTCCGGTTAAAACCCAAGGGCTAGACGCGGGGAGAGGATAAACTTTCTCTTGGGCAAATAGATTAACAGTTTCCCCTTGAATAGTTCCGCCAATGGTAATTTCTCCCGGGTTACTTGTGGGGAGATTACCTGTAATTTGGGTGACGGCAGGGGTAGTCAGTAAGGTCGGTATATCTAGGGGAGAAAAGGGGAGAAGATTGCCCTGTGTATCTCGGGGAGGGACAATTTCTAAGCGTAATAAATGACCGGGTTGGGAGATTTGTATTAAATGGCTACCGGGGACGGCGGCAATGGTAATATTTCCGGCTTGAATGCTACCCGTATTAATCACATTTCCGGCTAAAAAGGTTAAGTTTTGTCCTGTGGTGAGTGCTAACGTTCCGGCATTGAAAATAGGGGCAGGTTGGGTCAGGTCAAAGGCAAATTGTGAGGGAGTCCCGATGAGCTTTTGATAGTCGTTTTCTCCCCATACATTAAACCAATTGTTATTGAATCCGATGCCTGTGGCTGTTGTGGCGAAAAAGTCCCCCGGAATGTTGAGTTGTGCATTTTGTCCAAAGATAATCCCGGCAGGATTCATGAGATAAAGGTTAGATGAACCTCCGGTGACTTGAATTAAACCGTTGATGAGGGAGGGATTGCCTCCGGTGACTCGTCCAAGGATATTCTGGATTTCAGGGGTGGTGAGAAAGTTGGCAGTTTGTCCGGTTTGTAGGCTGAATTCTTGGAAACTGTGGAAGAGGTTGCTACCGTCTCCCGACAAGATGCCTCCGGTGATGTTGAGGTGTTGTCTGTCGGGGGTGATGTGGGTGTTGGCCTCGGGGAGAATTTGACTGTGGATGGGGATTAATGGGCTGGTTAGGAGGGCAAGGGTGGAGAGGAGACAGACTGTAGGGGTCAGGATAGGGCGAGTCAGGGGCATAGATTTGTGTGCTAGAGCAAAGGATGGCAGTGCAAGATGGAGCAGATGTTCTGCTCTGAGGGGTTATGGTTAAGCGTAAAATGTTGTAAGGACTGGTTGAAATGCCCAGTCGGATGCACCATCCCGTTGATGACTGATACTTTCCCACAGCATCGGGATTGTTTGATGATAACAAGTTTTTTGGGTTTTTTTGGGGGCTACGGTGTGGAGTAGTCCGAGAATCAGCGATTTGGCTGAAAATGGGAGTTCATCTCAAATCCTTTGAGCCTTTATCTTGAACAAAATGAGCGACGCATTCCCCCACCTCGGAACAGGTGGGGGTCAAGGAGCGGCGGTTTCTATGTTATGATGCTACACATCTTGAGCGGTACGGTAAAGGGCGGAACTGAGAGATCCGAACACCCCGGAGACACGACCTCTCAAGTGATGGAGAAGCACCCTATAAATCCTAGAGAGTCGCTTCATATAGGTCGGACTCCGGGTCAAAGTTTCACTCAAAGCCCCATAGCGGAAACGACTTGGGGGTGTCTCTGGGCAAAAGTTCCCAGAACGGGCGCGAGAATACCGCCTGTCGGGAGGGATAAATCCTTCTAATGAATACTCCTCCACCTGCTACGCGAGGTGGAGGAGTATTCATATCAGCTTAATCAAGCAGATTAAGTCATTGCGAAGGTCACGCAGTGGAGTGAAACAATCTCTGCTATATCGCTAGTCTTGACGATTGCTTCCCTGCGATCGCAATGACAAGTGTTTAACCGGACTTAATATAACCCTCTTCTGTCACTCTGGAAGATTTTAACGAATCTTCGCCATCACAGCCAACGAGAGAATCAGGGTTTGAACCGGATCTGACAGAAGAGAAATAAGTAGGGTCTGCTGAATAACTCGGGGAGCAGGGGAGAGGGGGGTCAGGAGTCGGGTGTAATGTCATTGACTAACTTTAGCCAGAAACCGGGTTGCGTTCATTGTCTAGTTTTCTCGATACACCCTAGCAAAAACCCGGTTTCTAATATCAATTATCAATTATCAATTCCCTATTCCCTAGTTGAGTCTAGCATTCGTTTTTTTCAGCAGACCCTATGAACGCCCGACCCAATGGCGTTGATGAGGAGGGGTAGTAATAAACTGACCGTAAAAACGACTAAACCGGAGAAACCATTTTAGGCAACGGATAACCGGGGTTTCAATGCGTTGGGTTGAGGAAGAATGAGTAATCATAATGCTTGGGGTTTTGTCTGGAGTACATTCACTCTAACAACAGCCCCAAACCCGCAACAACGCAGAACATTCATGGTTAAGATGAATAATTTCGATAGATGCTCTTATTCTGGTTGGGTCGAGAAGGAAAAATCATCCCGAATAAATACCCGCCAACGCAGAGCAGTAAACCATAAACATTGACCCCTAAATCTAGGGCATAGCGACCGGTTCCCAAGGAAACCCAAGCTGGGAAAACTTCCACACCAAAGGCATTTTCAACCACCCGTAACACGCCCAAACTTAAACCAATCCAAAAGGCGAGATGGAAACTTAAACGACCGGCACGGGGTAAAAAGGCCAGCAGGAAAATGGGAGCTAATCCCATGACCATTGTTCCGCTAATCGTAGTAGCCAAAATGATGGCCGGACCGACTTGATCGCCTAAGTAAATGCTTAAGAGGGGCAGGTTGCCTAAAATGGCAATAATAATCATGGCCCAACGTCCAATATAGGCTTGATTTTCTGAGGGTTGCCCTTCGGCATTGGACCAATCACGACCGGATAGTTTAGCCACGCTGGAAAAGGTGGAATCTAAGGTAGACCCAGCGCTGGTTAACATGATGGCGTTGAAGATCAGGAGAAGGGGTAAACCAAAAAGTTGAGGGACGCTGAGGGTCGCTTGTCCGGGTAGGTCAAAGCGCAAGGCATAGAGTCCCACGACACTAAAGAGGATGATGAAGCTACCACTGAGCAATCCAGCCCAGATAAACCCTTTTAACATGGTTTTGGGGGCGGTTATAAAGGCGCGGTCTGTGAGGACGGGATCATGAAAGGGATAACTGAGGACTTGGACGAGGGCAAGGCCGCAAAAGGTCAGACCAGCATGGTGGGTTTCTGGGGGGACGCGGGGCAACCCTTGGCTGATCAGGGTGGGACTCAGAAACCCTAGAATGATCACGAGGAGAATGGCGGCTAAAATCATTTGAATGCCATCGGTGAGTAAACTACTACGCAAACCACCGAGGAGACTGTAATAGACGGTAAAAGCTGTAACACAGAGGGCGGCTAACCAGTATCCGGTGCTGCCTTCGGGGCCAAAGTAGAGGGAAAAGACTTTGGTGTTTGACCACACCTCGTTAAAAAGACGAATGGCGATCGCACCTAAAAACAATTTCGCACAATCTCCCCCATATTTGTCCACCAAAAACTGAGGCAGGGAATGATATCCCCCCCGACAGCGCAGGAAATAAATCACAATCCCGGCCGTGACAAAACTGAGATAATAGATTCCATAGCCAATCCCCCCGCTAATGCCAAAAGCTTGGGTCAAACTGGCGGCATTTTCAATGGACTTGGCAAAAATCCAACTAATGGCGGCGCTAAATACTAATAACCAAAGTCCGGGAGGTGTTCCTTGTTCAGACTCTCCCTGAAAAAAGGCAATGGCAGAAACCCGATGGGGGGTGGTTTTCTGCACCGTTTGATAGATGAAAAAACTGTAACCGAGTAGTAATGTCCAAGTTAAGACGACTTCCATGTTGACTGCTGATGTTAAACCAATTAACTGTACTGAGGAATCCTGAATTTTTACTGAAAATTAGCTCGAATGAATCCGATTGATTATCTACGCATTAGCTTAATTGACCGTTGTAATTTTCGGTGTCAATACTGTATGCCGGAAGGGGCAGAGTTAGATTATATTCTCCAGCAGGATCTGCTCACAACGGAGGAAATTTTAGCGTTGTTACAAGGGGTGTTTATTCCGGTGGGATTTCGCAAATTTCGCCTGACGGGGGGGGAACCGTTGCTGCGACCGGGGGTGGTGGATTTAGTGGAGGCGATCGCAAATTTGCCGGAAACCGAGGATCTCGCCCTCACCACCAACGGTTTCCTCTTACCGGAAATGGCCCAAGACCTCTATAATGCCGGGCTAAGACGGCTGAATATTAGCCTAGATTCCCTGAATTCGGCTAATTTTGACAAAATCATCGGCAACGGGGGCAAAAGTCGCTGGAAACGGGTCTGGGCGGGCATACAGAAAGCCTATGAGGTGGGGTTCAGCCCCTTAAAGCTTAATGTGGTGGTGATTCCGGGGGTGAATGAGGGGGAGGTGTTGGATTTAGCGGCCTTAAGTTGCGATCGCCCTTGGCATATCCGGTTTATTGAATTTATGCCCATTGGCAATCCAGAATTATTCGGCGAACGCGCTTGGATTCCCTCAGAAGAGTTACGGCAACAAATTCGCGCTCAATGGGGGCTAGAAGCCAGTCAAGTACAGGGAAATGGTCCAGCCGATGTGTTCCGCATTCCGGGCGCACAGGGGACTGTGGGGTTTATTAGTCAGATGTCTGAGTGTTTTTGCGATCGCTGTAATCGAATGCGCTTATCCGCCGATGGTTGGTTACGCCCTTGTTTATTAAATGAAACCGGACAATTAAACTTAAAATCAGCCCTACGGGAAGGGGTAAGTTGGAGTATTTTACAGCAACAAGTACAGGACTTAATTCTACTTAAGCCCGAGATTAACTTTAAATTGCGCGATTCAGGAACCGAAGATGGGAGTTATCACCGCACCATGTCCCAAATTGGGGGATAATCCGGCTCATCCCTGCCAGCGAGAAAGGGGAATTCCGCAACACCTTTGTTAAAGCAACTTTGTTAAAGCAACTTCGCCGTGCGTCGAAGTCGGCCCGTTTTAGCGATCGCCGTGCGCTCATCCAATTGAATCGGATATCCCCCCTCAATCAAAGCGTGGAGTTTTTGGGAAATCGTTTGGGGATTCTGACCCAACTGAATAGCCAATTCCTCATAGGTTGTTTCCCCCGTAATTTCTAGCGCATCAATCAGTTGTAACGCATTTTGGGCGACAGAACCCAACAGAGGAAATAACTCCTCTTGGGTCTTTTTAGGCAGACTACGAAACTCCATTAAACGGGGGGTAATGTCAACTAACGTCTTGCGGGTTTTCTTATTCATTTCCCCTGACTCCATAATCACTGATCAACTGTGAACACTCTGCCTTTGACGCTGTTTCCTGTGGACAGGCTACGCCAAAGCGTTCATTCCTAGGATGCGCGGCGGTTTTGCTCCATGTCCAATTCCCCATCACTGACTCGGAGGAATCCCTTCAATCGCAATTAACGCCTCACTCACCGCCCGCACCACCGGACCAGCCACCGTAGACCCAAAAGCATTATCTCCCTTGGGTTCATCCAACACCGCCAAAACAACATATTTGGGGTCTTCTACAGGTAAAGCAGCAATAAAACTCACAATCTTGAGATCACTATAATAGCCCCCCGCCGGACTCGCCTTCTGAGCCGTCCCCGATTTACCCCCAAGGCGATAATTGGGGATTTTCACCGTCGCCCCGGCAGAGGAATTAATTGTATCCTCCATCTTGCGCATCACAATGTTTGTCGTTTCCTCCGAGAAAATGCGCTCCGGTTTGGGGAGAGGAAGGCGTTTCATTACATTCCCTTCCCCATCAATCATGGCATTCACAACATGGGGCGTGACCAACTTCCCGCCATTGGCTAAAGCCGCATGGAGTTGTACTAACTTCAGGGGCGTGAGAGAAAAACCTTGACCGAAAGAGCTAGTGGCCGCCTCCACCGGAGAAGCAAAAAACTGTTGGGGACTTTTGAGTTGTCCGGCCGATTCCCCCGGTAACTCAATGCCCATGCGTTGGTTCATTTTTAGATTTTGCAGTGCCTCGTAATAATCCTGAACCCGCATTTTACGAACCAAGTTAACCATCGCTACATTGCTCGAATAAATCAGGGTTTCACTTAAATTAAGTCGTCCGCGGCCTCCCCGTCGTTCAAAATCATGGTTACGGATTTCCCAGCGTTCAATCTGAACGCGACCTGGATCCGCCAGAATGGTATTTTCGTTAATTACGCCTTTGTCGAGGGCGATCGCAATATTAATCGGTTTAAACGTCGATCCCGGTTCATACAAGTCCGTAATCGTCCAATTTTTAAACAAATTGATGTTATACCTTGAATATTCATTGGGATCAAACGTCGGTTCAGTAACCAACGCCAAAATCGAGCCATCCCGAACATCCATCACAATCACCGCCCCCCGCTTCGCCTGATAGTTCGTCACCTGTTGTTTCAAGATGGAACGAGCCACCCGTTGCAAACGCATATCCAGAGTCAACTGCAACCGTTGATCATCAAAATTCATAAACCCTTCCGGGATATGATCTGGCATCAGCGCCCCATTTCCCGCCCGATTCAGTCGCAGCGTGCGCACATTGCGCTCCAACAAATCCTGCTGGGTAAATTCCAGCCCCGACTGCCCCTTATGGTCAACATCCACATAGCCCACAATCTCCGCCGCTAACTCCTGCTGGGGGTACAAACGGGAATATTGACGAATTAACTCTAAACCATCCAACCCCAAGGCCGCCACTTGATCCGCCCGTTCTTCCGGCAAACGATGGGCAATGGGAATCCCACTCGCTCGCCGTTGGAACGCCTCCAACAACCGTTCTGGATTCCGTTCCAAAATGGGGGCCAACCGAGTCGCTATTTCCTCGGGCGGAATTTTGAACAGCTTAGGATGGGCAAATAACTTATACACTAAACGGTCTGTGGCTAAGACATTCCCATGACGGTCTACAATTGGTCGTCGCGGCACATAGGGGCGCATATAGACCATCTGTTGCTGCTGGGCCTTCTCCATAAACTCATCGCCCTGCACAATCTGCAACTGGTAGAGATGAAACGCCAAGGCCGCACTCCCCGCTAATAATGCACCCCACACCAGTAACAAACGACTCCAAAGCAAACGGCCTGTTTTACGATTCCGACCCACCCAGCCCCCTTTCCGTTGTTTCTTCGGAGTCGGGGATTGTGGAGGAACAGTCGAGGCATGAGGACGAGAAGATGAGGTTTTCGGACGTAAAACAGTGACTTTGGATCCGGCCATTACTAATATCCCAGAGGGGTTACAAAAGTGGTTTCATGATCCCTTGTGGTGGGAGCAGGTTCAGAGGTGAAAGGACTCTCCATCGACCGTTGTAGGAAGATGGTATTATCCGGACTCGGGGCAACCATACCCGTTTCAGGACGGTTGGCCTGTTGAGCGAGTTGGTTTTTGAGCAGTTCATCGGCCACAGTTAGATTGCGTTGAGCGCGTTGGAGGTTTTCTAGTCTACGGTAATCTTGACTCCACTGTTGCTGAATATACACGGTGGAGGAGTAGACAATCAAAACCGCCGTAATGAGGCAAAAGGTCACAATAGAAGACCCATGTTGAATACCCAGTAATACCCGTAACCAGATGGGCAGTTTCGGACGGGGGGCAACAGGTCTTAGGGGCGTAGGACGGGGCATTTCCCGCCGTTGTGACCCCGGATGAGGAGGTTGGGAACGGTTGGGGGTGGGATAGGATTGGAGGGGGGAGGGATTGGGCCGGGGAACAGGTCGCTTGGGGAATTGAGCGACATTGTTGGGGGGTGGGGGAGTGGGAGATCCTTTCCAAGCGGGATGACGAGCAACCTTGCTGCCCCCGTTGCGGGGAGGAGCAGGAGGGTTCGATCCTTTACGAGTTTTGGTGGATCGGGCTGTTCGCGTAGCGTCTCGAAGAGAACGAATGGGACGGGGAGAAGCTGTCATAATACCACTTTAGAAAATCTGTTGAAGTTTTATCTTACTCATTACCATGCTCCTGCTCCAGTTTAGTACGTCTCATTATTGTCGCAAAGTCCGTTTAGCTTTGGGGTATAAAAAAATTTCTTTTGCCGTGGAAAATTTGACTCCGGGAGCCCATTTACTACGGGTTAAGCCTTTGACGGGACTGAATACGGTTCCGGTGTTATTGCCCCAACAAGCGGGAGAACCCGAGGCGATCGCAGACTCCACCGCTATTTTTCATTATCTAGAGCAAATTTGTCCAGAACCCTCTTGGCAATGTGGCGAGTCTCATACCCTACAAACTCAGGTGAATTTACTAGAAGACTGGCTTGATGAAAGCATTGGCACCGCCACCCGTTTCGTTTACTATCACTTCCGGGCCGGAGCCGGGAAAAGCATTGATCCCTCCCTCGCCAGTCAGATGGTGATTCAGGTCGTGCGCTGGCAATATGGCATCACCGAAACCGCCGTGAAACAGGCTCAATGCCGTTTAGAACAAGCCATGGTGATTTTAGGCCACTGGCAAGATCAGCCTTATCTCGTGGGAAATCAATTAACCCTAGCCGATTTAACCGCCGCCGCCCTCTTAAGTCCCTTAGCCTTAATTCCAGAATATCGTCAGTCCTACCCTTGGTTATTTCACCGCATTGGGGAGATTCATCACCAATGCGGCGAACCCCTACCCCCCGGGCTATCTTGAAATGTCACTCATAGGACTCCCGTTAGAAGCTTGGCCCAGTCAAGAATCTGTGAAGCAGGAAATCTTAAACGCGAGTTTAAGATTCCCCCGTTAGCGAAGCAATTAACGGCGGGAGTATGTCAAAATAGCGTCAGCATTAGAACATTTAGGGCTTGCTCTGCTTCCATCTAGCATCCGGTTCTTTTCAGCCCGCCCTAACTCAAAAATCTCCGTCCCTTGAGAGCGGAAATTGTCCATTAATTTTTCTAGTATTGATTTTTGTAGCCAGGAGAAACACAATGGCCCGTATTACCGATCGTGCCTACCATATCCTGCTTAAAGAAGCCGAAAAATGCGCTTCTTTAGCCCCCCTCGATGCTCAGGTAGAACTCCGTATTGTTCGCAAACGCCTTGACAAACTTCGCAACGGATCCGGTCGATTGGTCTCGGAAGCCGAAATAGCAGCCACGGTCAAAGATATGTTTCCCGACTTTAGCGATGAAGTCATTGCCGAGGCCGCTAAGACCCATCAATCCCCCACGACGGCCTTAGATGGGCTAAAATTCCCCATTCTTTTCATTCTCAGCCTACTAGGAATCATCTGGGTTGTGAATCTCCCCTTTCCCCCCATTCGTCGCCCCATTGCGAAAGCAGCCCCCCTTCTCCTGTTGCCGAGTTTCATCAGCATGGACTCCAACTATCGCCAAGCTGTCTCGAAAGTGGAACAGGCTGATCAACTGGTTAATCGTTCCACCAGCAAGGAGGATTTCCAATTAGGAGCGCGTAAGGTGACTGAAGCCAAAAGACACCTTAACGCTCTTCCCGTCTGGTTTTTAGGCTATGAACCCGTTACCTATTGTAATTGGTTCGGCTGTACTTGGCGTTTTACCTTTGATGAGTTTGAGCAAGCCCGGAAAAGTGTGGGGCGCATGGAGGCGAAGGTTTTTCAGGAAACCAATGCCCTGCAACAACTCGAACAGGCGGAGCAAGCGATTCAAGAGTCGAAACTTGACTATCAAAAAGCGGCTAATCCAACTGAACAACAAAACGCGGTGCTGTCGTGGCGGGCGGCCATTGATCAGTTAACGCAACTGCCTCCGGACACTTTAGCTGGGCGGAATGCTCAACAAAAACTCCACGCCTACCAACGGGATTTGCAGGAAGTGGCGGGGAGTCTAACCAGTAATGAGCGCTCCAGTACCTTGGTGACAGTGGCGAAACAGTTTGCGTGGCACGCCGCCCAGAGTAGTCAGAATCCGCCCCATCCGGCTAGTAAATGGCAACAGATTGAGCAATCGTGGGAACGAGCGATTGAGGAGTTGCAGAAGGTTCCACCAGAGGAAAGTCAGGGCTATTTACAGGCTCAGACTTTGATTGCCCAATATACCCAGAATCTGGGTGAAATTCGCTTGCGTCGAGAGGCCGAGGAACAGGCTAACGCGGCCTTAACCAAGGCTCAGGAGGGCATAGAACGGGTTATTGCGGGGATTCCGGCCAATCCTGAACATATGGACCGGAGTCTTGTGGCGGCACAGTTGCAGGGGATCTTGAATGAGTTGGATCGGGTTCAGGCGGGTACGACATCTCATGAGAAGGCCAAGGAATTGGAGAAATTTGCTCGCGATCGCCTGAATCAACTCCAACCTTAATTAAGGCTTCCCGAGTGCGTATCTAATCCCGAGAGCAGGGGAGTAGGGAAGAGGGGGAACAATTACCTATTCCCTATTCCCTATTACCCAACTTTGACAAGTTAAGCTTGTGTGCCTTTTGTCAAGTAGAGGCAGCAACGTTTTTTGTACTTTCAAACTCTTTCAAGATTAATAAATCGGCATCTCCTGTAATTATAAATTCTGCTTGACTATCTTTGGCTAATGCCAATACACTTTGACGTTGGCGATACTCCTGTTTAGATAACTGTCGCCCCCCCGGTTGATTGTGCAGCGACTCGAACCCCTGCCGCACCTCTTGACGAAATTCCGTCACTTCTTGGCGCAACTCCTCTAGGCGTTCCTCTAGGCTTTGTAGCAATTCGGTGATGGTGGTTTCCATCACCCCCAACTGGTGACACACTTCCGCAAAACCCGAATCAATCCTGCGGGAAATATCGTTAAAAAATGCCTGCTGCTGGGCAACCGTTCCCCGTAACTGGGTTTCTAATTCCTGGAACTGTTGCAGAATTTGACTGAACTCCTCAGCCTTCATCCCCCCTTGACTGGCTTGCAGTTGACTCAGTTGTGCCTGCATTCGGGTGAGTAACTGCAAGGTTAACCCGGCAAAGGCTTTCCCATCATTGGCAAAGTCTTCCTTAAGGGTTTCTCGCAAGGCTTTGGGGAAGGTGGTATGCAGTAATTCGGCGACTTTTTGACGCACCTCTGGGGGAATGGGAAACCCACCCCCTTTACAGGCTTTCATATTGAGGCGGATGAAAATATTCCCCCATTCTGTAGCAGTGAGGTTGCCTTGTTGGGTGAGTTGGAATTCTTCCGGGGTGAGAAATTGGTCGAGTTTGGCTTCTCGCAGTTCGGGGTAACGTTGCTGGGTGAGTTCCTGTTGGGCGATGTGCAGCCAGTTATCCTTGGCTTGGGCAGCAATTTTTTCTAAATATTGGCGGGTTTTGCCTTGCTGTTGTTTGGCGGCGAGGGTGATGACGGCAGCTATGGCTTTTCCCACCGCCTTGGTTAAGTCATGATTTTCTAGGGAGACTTCCCCCTCTCTTCCATCGAGTAACGCATCAATGACATTGGCAGTATTGCCCGCAGCCACACTCCCTAGGGCAGTTGCCAAGACTGTCCCCCAAACAATCCCTTCTCCGGCGAGTAAGGGGGGAAATGCCACGCCACCCAAGACGCAGCTACCACCGACGATTAATTTTACGAGCGATCGCCTTCCATCCATAGTCATCTCCTCAACCCTGTGATGATTCTAAGGGAATTTTGATCATTGATGATTCTGGCGCACTCGCGTTGAACGTAGCTGGAGTCAGGATAAAAATTCCAGTTGCTCAGGCCCCTTTACTCCCTCTGGAACTGGAGCAAACCTCAACCCGTGATCGACGGTAATGATCCGGATTCCGGTCAACCTAAGCTGGTGGAGGCAACCCCTAGCGATCGCCTTGCCCCTATCCTCTCCCTCACACAACTCCGGCTGTTTTTAGCAGAGGGACGAGGTAATGCCTTATGCTGAATCAGGAGAGGGTGGCGATCGGCCCCGAGCCATTCCTCCGGTATGTTGAGTTAAACTCTGATCTCCTTTTGACCGAAAATAATGGGATACAAGCCCCGTCCTTCAGGACGGCTTTTTATTACCCATTTTTCAATTCCATGTTATTATAATATTCGATATCCATTAACTCAGTATCATCCGTGTTTGTCTACGAGTTTAAGGTCTACCCTAAACCACAACAAATAACCGCCATTAATGAAGCAATTAGGACATCCCAATTTGTCCGAAATAAAGTCCTTCGT
>NZ_JAIHOM010000262.1 GCF_026130165.1 Spirulina subsalsa FACHB-351
ATTAGGGTTAACACTATCACTGGGTAAGGCTTCTAGGACTAATCCTAATTTCATCCCTTCGTGGGTTAGCTTGACTTGGCTTTGTCCGGGGATGGCGGCTAGGGTAATTGTGCCGTTGGGGGTTTCCATTGTTCCGGTGTTGATGATTGAACCCCCGACCATCCACAAGCTGCCGTTTTGTAAGCTTAAATCGGCGGCGTTGAGGATTGTTCCGGGTTGGCTACTGTCGAAAATTAACTGGGTGGGGTTTCCGGTTAGGGTGGTGAAGTCGTTGTTTCCTAGGCTGTTGAAGTAGCTGTCATGAAAGCCCATCCGGTTGGCAGTAGTTACGCCAAAACTACCGGGGATATCTAAACTAGCGCCTTGGGTAAAGACCCACCCGGCTGGATTCATGAGGTAAAGGTTACTGTTGCCGCCTGTGAGTTGAATTAAGCCTTGAATGATGCTGGGATTACCCCCAACAACACGCCCGACAACGTTTTGGATGTCGGGCTGACTGAGGAAGTTGGCGATTTCGTTGGGGGTTAAGCCAAATTCTTGGAAGGAGTGGAAGAGGTTGGCTCCGGCCTGGGTGCCGCCTTGGATGTGGTAGGTGTTGCCGTTGTGGTGGATGAGGGTGCTGACTCCATCGGGGGCGGGGGTGATGCTTTGGGCTTGGAGGGTGGTGGTGTAGCCCAAGGGCAGGAGGCTAAGAGCTAGGGGAATAATGTGTTTGGAGGATTGCAT
>NZ_JAIHOM010000212.1 GCF_026130165.1 Spirulina subsalsa FACHB-351
TGGCGGCAGGGCTTGCCGACCTGAATGGACAGGCGTTAAGCAGTGTTAGACCCCAATCGGGGGCGGTTGCTTGTCTGTCTACCCATCAGGAGTCCACTTAATGTGGACAGACTGGGAATCCCCGTGCTTTTAGGCCGGGGAGGATGTCAAAGCTTGGGTTCGCGAAACTCTCCCCCTAACCCTTGAACAATATTGCGGGTATTTTCAATCAACATGGCCGTATAGAGAGGGACTAACCCCATCCCTGCCACACCGACGGCACCAGTGGTAAAAATGGGCTGTTCGGGGATGGTGACGTTGGCCTCACGGGCGACAATTTCAATGGATCCGGGGTTGGTGGTTGTTTCGACAAATAAGGCCGGAACTTGGGCTTTTTGCACTGTTTCAACGATGGTTTTCAGTCGTTGGGGGGTGGGGGTGCTTTCGGTACTTAGCCCCTGTACGGCCATGCTGGGGATGTTATAGGCCGCGCTGTAATAAGCAAAAGCGTCATGGGTTGTTACGAGTTTCCGTTGTTGGGGGGGAATGGTGGCAATTTGGTCTTTTATCCAAGTATGGAGTTGGTTGAGTTGGTCTTGAATGGCTTGACCCTTTTCTTGATATTGGGTGGCCGCTTCGGGAACTAAGGTACTCAATTCTGTGGCGATGACTTGGGCAATTTTGCCGCCGTTTTCCGCACTGTGCCAGATGTGGGGATCGGGTTCTTGCTCCTCGCTGCTGGTGTCGTGATCATGGCTGTGATCATGGCTGTGATCATGGCCGTGATCATCGTGATCATGATGGTGGTGTCCCATGAGGGGATCGGGAACGGCCTGCTCGTAAACGGCAACGGTGGGGGTAGAACTAGCGGCTAAAAGGCGTTCTACTCTCGGTTCTAAATTATACCCACCATAAAAGATTAATTGGGCGGCTTCGATGGCCTGACGGTTGCTGGGGGTGGGTTCGTAGGTGTGGGGATCTTGGGCGCTATCCATCAAACAGGTGAGATCAATGGTTTCTTGTGCGATCGCCTCGGTCATCTCACATAATATCGCTGTGGTTGCCACGACTTTGGGTTTCGGGGTGTCTGTCTCCTCGGCAACGGGGGGAACTGTACCCGCACAAGCGGACATCCCTAAAGCGATCACAACCCCAATAACCGGACTCAGTGGACGAGCAAACATTAAACAACCTCCCGGAAAACTAGAATGATTCTCATTATGCAGTAAAATTGATAATCATTCTTAAGTTTAACCAAAGAATGAGAATCGTTCTCACAAAAAGGAAAAAAATATGCTGGTTGTTCGGGATCTGACGGTTCACTATCAAGGGGTTTGTGCTTTAGAGCGGGTGAACTTTAGCCTAGAGTCCGGTCAATTAGTGGGAGTGGTGGGGCCTAATGGAGCGGGGAAAAGCACTTTATTGAAGAGTATGTTAGGGTTAGTGACCTCCCAACGGGGCAGTATTCGTTATGATGGACACCCCCTGATTCAGCAACGGCAAAAAGTGGCCTATGTTCCCCAGCGTTCTCAGATTGACTGGAACTATCCGATCACGGTTAAAAATGTGGTGATGTTGGCACAAATGCAGCAACAGGGGTTTTGGCAGTTTCCCACTCGCCAAGCGCGTCAAATGGTGAAGCGGGCGTTAATGCAGGTGGATCTATGGGATTTGCGCGATCGCCATATTCGAGAACTTTCCGGTGGACAACAGCAGCGCGTCTTTTTAGCTCGTTCCCTTGCACAACAAGCCAATATTTTCTTTTTTGATGAACCCTTTAATGGCGTAGATCAAAAAACCAAAGAGATTTTCTACTCCATTTTACAGGAACTCAAAGAACAAAATAAAACCCTACTGATTGTTAGTCACGATTTAGGCGACACCCTGAACTACTATGATCAGTTAATACTAATCAATCGCTCCATTCTCGCTACAGGTTTACCAAAACAAGTTCTCACCCCTGAAAACTTTTATCAAGCCTATGGTCATCCATTGAACCTATTATCTGCTTAACATTACACAATAAACTAAAAGGGAACAGGTAACAGGGGCTTTTCAGGAGTCGGAGAGTGGGGGAGCAGGGGGGCAGGGGAGAGGGGGAACAATTATCAATTACCTATTACCTATTACCTATTACCTATTACCTCAATGGATTGGTTACTTGAACCCCTACAATTTGAATTCATGAGAAATGCCTTCGGGATGGCCATTCTCCTCGGAATTTTATGCGCCATCGTGGGCAGTTATCTCGTGGTTGAACAAATGAGCTTAATGGCTAATGTGATTTCCCATGCCATTTTACCCGGTTTATCTATTGCCTTTTTTCTAGGGATTAATTTATCCATCGGGGCATTAATTGCCGGAGTATTAAGCGCCTTTACCGTCGCTTGGATTCGGCAAAATTCCCCCATCAGTGTTGATGCGGCAATGGGCTTAGTTCTCTCCAGTTTCCTCGCTCTAGGGGTTATGTTAATCGAACTCTTGCGCACCAATCGAATTGACCTCAATCAGTTATTATTCGGCGATATTTTAAGCGTACAATCTCAGCATATTGTCCAGACCTTTTTCATTACCTTAGCCATTGCTATTATTGTAATTATTTTTTACCAACCCTTGCTTTATTACACCTTTGACCCATTGGGCGCAAAAGCAAGCGGCTTGCCCGTCAACTGGATTTATTTCGGCTTTATTACCGCCGTTACCTTAACGATTATTGCCAGTATGCAAAGCGTAGGGGTTTTATTAGTCATTGCCCTGTTAGTGGGGCCAGCGAGTACGGCTTATTTATTAGTGAAAGAACTGCATTGGATGATGGTAGGTGCAGGAGTTCTAGGGGTATTCAGTAGCATTGCGGGGATGTATTTAAGCTATTATCTTGACCTCCCCTCAGGCCCAGCGATTGTATTAGTAATTTTTGCCTTGTTCTGGGTGGCCTTTTTATTCAGTCCAAGACAGGGATTATGGCGTAAGATTAAAGCATTGATCAAGCATCAATAATCAATGCTCAATGTTTCTCCTCCCTCCTTTCCCCGCTTCTAAAAGGGGAAGAGGGAGGATGCTGCACCTTTTTTCCTAACCCATTATGACCTACGCTGTATTCGTGCCTTGGCTTCATATGCACCAACCTCCGATTTGGGTAGGCGATCGCATTTTAGGCAATTTAGAGAAAATGCTCAACAGTGATCCCAACTCCGAGGAAGGATGGAACGCCCAATGGTTTGCCCAAGCTTATAAAAATCCTGCCCGTTATGTACAGATGCTCTCCCAACAAGGCTGCACCCCTCGCCTCATGGTGGACTATTCGGGGGTTTTATTAGCCGAATTAGCGAAATTATCCCATAGTGGGCGATTTGACCATTTGTACGTCGAAGGAGAGCCTGTCGGCGATGTAATCGCCCTCTTCCGCCATGTTTTAGAGCAATACCCCGAAGCCTTAGAGTTTGCCGGAACCGCCTACAGTCACTGTTACTTTCCCGCCACCCCCCAACGGGATCATGAGGCACAAATTCGCGCTTGGCGTGTATTATTTGCCGACTTATTTGGGGAGAAAGCATTACAACAGGTGCGGGGGTTTTGGTTGCCCGAAATGGGGATGTTAGGCGATGCCAGCGAAGCCATACAACTGATCCGTTTACTGAAAAAATATCACTACGAATGGTTAATTTTGCCCAGTAGTACCCTAGAAAAACCGGAAAATTGGGCGACTCCCTTATTAGAAAATCGTGTCCATGAATTAGTCGTCAACGCAGGAGGAGAAACCGAACGCATTCTCTGCGTGGTGCGGGATACAGACATGGGAATCCGCCAACAAAGTGGACACAATGCCGAAGGAGTGGTTAATGACATCCGCTATCGGGGGGAACTCTTCCAACGAGAAAAGATTAGTCCTCCTCCCTTAATTGTGCCAACCTCTGACGGGGAAAATGGCAACGTGATGATGTTTGAATACTTTAAAAACTCCTTTGCTCCTCTGTTTTACAATACCCACCAATGGCCAGAGGTTACGTTTATGACGGTGAGTGAGTATATAGACCACTACTGTAGCCAAGGAGTGACCAGTGAGGTTCAACTGAAAGAAACCGGAGGATCTTGGATTGGGGGCCATGATCATTGGTTTGCGGGAGATGAACGCAAGGAAATTTTAGATCAGATTGAACAGTTGAGTCAGCAGGTGATGACCTTACGACAGCAGGGGAAACTTACCCCAGAGCATCCCCTAGAACAAGCGCTCTTGTTATGTGAAACCAGTTGTTTTGTTTACTGGAATTCAGAATTTTGGTTCAATCAAGCCCGTCAGTTTTTAGAATGGACTAAAAGTATGTTCTAACAGGATTATTTGACACTCCTCGGCCTAAAGGCACGAGGATTCTTGGTTCACAGACTCGCCATAACCTAGCAGGATTGCTCCAACTAGGCTAGAGGGCAAATCTCCCCAAGCTTTAGATCCGGTATGCCCTACCGTACTTAATGCTAATTTCAGGATATTAATTGCAGCATTTATATCTCTATCTTCTATCAACCCACAATGAGAACAAATAT
>NZ_JAIHOM010000213.1 GCF_026130165.1 Spirulina subsalsa FACHB-351
GCATTTTTTGACAATTTGAGGGAAGTTGGATAGAATCAAATTATTGATTTTTTTTAAAAAACAAGCTCCTATTTTACCGAAGTAGGAGCTTTTTGTCAATTTTTTTTCTAACATTCAACACTTCTGCCTTTGTTTATTTATGCTACGGTGCGATTTTTTGAACAAATTAAGCTGGTTAAACTCTGTGCTTTTTTAGGAAAACATTCGTTTCCATTATGGTTGATTCACTCTTTTTTCTGTTATTATTATTGGCAAGATTTAGTTTATTTTCCCCAATGGTCGCCTCTTATTTTATTATGGTTAGTGTTGCTTTCGTTGGCAGTTATTGTAGGGGTAGAGTGGATTTTAAAAAGGTTGAGTTTTGCAAAATGAGTGCTTCAATTCTTACCCAGACCTAACTGTAAATTTAATGAGGTGGCACTAGCTCTCTAAAGCAATCTTCTCTCATAGCGTGAGAGTGTGAATCCTGTCATTGCGAGGGGGGGGGAAATGTTAATCTTAGAGATATATTACAAAAGTACCCCGAAGCAATCCCTTCTTGACTAATAGCTTGAGAGTGGTTGGGTTTCGCTCTCGCTTTACCCAACCTACAGATAGCATTTGACTCGGCGAAGTTACGCTAAATCGATTTGGAGAATCGTTGTTGTTGTTGAGGGAAGTAACTATCAAATATGACGGCGATGTTCCGAATGAGTAAGCGTCCTACAGATGTGACTTCTAGATGGTCTTTGTATAACCGAATTAGACCATCTTTTTCTAAGGGTTTAAGGTTGACTAATTCCTGAGCAAAATAATGATCAAAATCTACGTGATAGGCTTGGGAGAATTCTTGCTTGTCAACGCCAAAGTGACACATTAACTCCATGATAATGGCGCGTCGAATTTTATCATTATGATTTAAAACTACGCCTTTTTCAATGGGGAACTGACTCGCTTCTACGGCTTGGTAATAGCTTTTTAATGTTTTATGATTTTGGATATAAGCGTCTTCTAACATACTGATGGACGTTAACCCAAAGCCGAATAGATCCATGTCGGGTTTAGTGGTGTATCCTTGGAAATTGCGGTGTAAATGGCCTTCTTTTTGAGCAATGGTGAGTTCGTCGTTGGGTTTGGCAAAGTGATCCATGCCGATGAAGGTGTAGCCGTTATGGGTAAGTTGTGCGATCGCCGATTGGAAGATCCGCAGCTTCTGGGCTGTGCTGGGTAAGGCCTCCTGGGGGATTTTCTTCTGTACCGGTTTTAACCAAGGTACATAGGCAAAGTTGAACACGGCAATCCGATCGGGATCGAGTTCAATAGTTTTAGCAATAGTCTGTTCAAAGCTTTGTTCGGTTTGATAAGGCAAGCCATAAATTAAGTCTACGTTAACACTTTCAAACCCCGCTTCACGAATCCAACCCATGACGTTAAATAACATCTCTTCTGGTTGAATCCGATTAATAGCGGCCTGCACTTGGGGGTTAAAGTCTTGAATCCCGAAACTAATGCGATTAAAGCCTAAATCTCGCAGAAATAAAATGTAGTTGCGGTCAATATACCGGGGATTCACTTCTAAAGAAATTTCCGCTTTAGGATCAAAGTGAAAATGTTGATTGATTTTGCTCCAAAGTTGCTCAACATGACCAATATTCAGATAATTGGGCGTTCCCCCACCCCAATGGAGTTGTTCCACTGGACGATTTGTATCGAGATAACGGGTTAAATGGTCAATATCTTGGGATAAATGCTGAAGGTAGGGATTCACCACTTTCTCTTGTTGTTGGGTGACAATCACATTACACCCGCAGAAATAACAGGCTGTCTGACAAAAGGGAATATGAAAGTAGAGGGAAATGGGAGAGGAGCGCTGATTGCTCCGTGCGATCGCCTGCATACAATCCCCACTCGTAAACTGACTGTGCAATTCCGTCGCTGGGGGATAGCTGGTATAGCGGGGAGTCGGACTGTTGTAGCGGTTGATCAAATCCGTGTCAAATTCAACGGGAGTTAAGTAAGACTTCATAAGGGTTTCTCTGAATCGCAGTTTTAAAAAAGTGTCGAAGTACAACCGGACAGTTAACGGCTAGACCTGACAGTATACATTTGTCTGAGAATATAATAATGTGACCAACTAACCAGATTTTGTTTTAATTCTTAACAAAGCTTGCTAAATGACAATGGCTATGAAAATATAGTCTCACATGTTTGAACGTTTGGTTATAAATTTAAGAACTGTTACAAGGTCACTATGGCAACTGCTACTATCGAAGAATTGAAACCCGGTATCAAAGCGCCGAGTCAAGAAACCTTGCTCACCCCGCGCTTCTATACGACAGATTTTGAGGCGATCGCCAACATGGACATTTCCGCCCAAAAGGACGAACTGGAGGCAGTTCTGGCGGAAATGGAAGCCGATTATAACTGTCGTCATTTCCGCCGCACCGAAGAATTTAAGCAGTCGTGGGATCATATCGACGAAGCCACCCGCGCTTGTTTCATTGACTTTCTCGAACGGTCTTGCACCTCAGAATTTTCCGGTTTTCTGTTGTTTAAAGAGATTTCCCGGCAAATTAAAGACCGTAACCCCCTATTATCCAAAGTTTTCCACCTCATGGCCCGGGATGAAGCCCGTCACGCGGGTTTTCTCAACAAAGCCATGAGCGACTTTAATATTTCCCTTGATTTACAATACTTAACCAAAAACCGGACTTATACCTTCTTTAAACCCGAGTGGGTCATTTACGCGGTGTATCTTTCCGAGAAAATTGGTTACTGGCGCTATATCACCATCTACCGTCATCTAGAAAAACATCCCGAACAGCAATACTATCCCCTGTTCAAAATGTTTGAAAGCTGGTGTCAAGACGAAAACCGCCACGGGGATATTTTCAACGCCTTATTGCGATCGCAGAAATCCATGTGGAACACTTGGCGCGGTCGTCTCTGGAGTCGTTTCTTCCTCCTCACCGTCTTTGCCACCCACACCCTCACGGTCCATGAACGGGCTGATTTTTACGAGTCTATTGGTTTAAATGCCCAAGAATTCGACCGTCACGTGGCCCGCAAAACCAACGAAACAGCCGCCCGGTCTTTCCCGGAAATTCTCGACGTAGACCACCCCGAATTTTTCCCCCGTTTAGAAAAATGCGCTCAACGTCATGAAAAAATGCAGCAAATTGAGCAAAGCAACGCGCCGAAATGGCTCAAAAACCTGCGCAAATTGCCCTTAATGGCGGCCATTTTCGGGGATTTAGTCCGTTTATACTTCATTAAACCCATTGACGCTGAAGCCCTACGCGGTACCGTCTATTAATCGCCATTCGTCACCCGTGAACCCGGATCATTTGTGCTAGACTCATTGAGTCAAATTTTTCTCAACAATGGGTGAGCAAAAACCCATAATTCAGTTGGCATTGGGGCCCCTGTGTTACTGCCCTTAGAAGGAGGCGTTAGCCGCTCATTTGAGGGCATTAGGGGCTGATGTAGAGGAGGGGTGAAGGAATGTTAGAACTGGTGGGGGTAGGAGTCCGGGAAACGGTGGGGATTACGGAGATTGACCTGCTGCGGGATCTGTCGTTCAAGTTGAAGGCGGGGGAGCGCACGGTTTTAGTCGGCCCGTCGGGTGCGGGGAAAACAACGCTGCTCCGTCTGCTGAATCGTTTAATTAGTCCCACGACGGGACAACTGTATTTTCGTCAACAAGCTTATAGTCAAATCCCGGTGATTGAGTTGCGGCGACAGGTGGTTTTAGTCCCCCAAGATCCGAAACTGCTCGGGATGAGGGTACAAGATGCGATCGCCTATCCCCTCCAACTCCAAAACCTTCCCCCCCGTGACATTGACCAGCGCGTTCAAGCTTGTTGTCACACTTTACGCATTCCCAATGAATGGCGAGAACGCACGGAATTACAGCTTTCCCAAGGTCAACGGCAGTTAGTGGCGATCGCCCGGGCCTTAGTCATGGAGCCTCAAGTTTTGATCCTCGATGAACCCACCTCCGCCCTCGATTTTGGTCTAGCTTCCTATCTTTTACAAGTGTTGGGTCAACTAGAAAACACCACAATCTTGATGGTTAACCACCAACTGGATTTAATGCCCCCTTTTGCTCAACGGGTGTTCTACCTAGAAAACGGCATCTTACAACAGGATACGCCTGCTCACGCTGTTGAGTGGGATTATTTGCGCGATCGCCTGCACCAGCAACAAGAACAACAACAAGCAGAATGGGAAATGTGACGTTTCTGCTAGTCCTATGGCAGGCGCTAGGCAGGGTCTGCTGAATAACTCGGGGAGCAGGGGAGCAGGGGAGCGGGGGAGCAGGGGAGCGGGGGAGCGGGGGAGCAGGGGAGCAGGGGAGCAGGGGAGCAGGGGAGCAGGGGAGCGGGGGA
>NZ_JAIHOM010000024.1 GCF_026130165.1 Spirulina subsalsa FACHB-351
TGGACATGGCGTAAGACGGGGACATAACTAATGAAAGTTGGTGGTGTACGCAGATGTGAGTGAAGCAGAAACTCAAATCGTGAGGTTTGGGAATCACCGTGGCTTTAGTCCGGTGAGGAGGTCAACTTAGTGTCATGACGATGTTTCAGATGCCCGAAAAGCTGGCATTGATCCCAGAAAAACCCAGATTCACTGTTGAATAGGGAGCTAGGGGGAAGGGAGCAGGGATTCACCCAGCCTTTTTCTCCGGAAGCCTGCCTATACTGGAGGAAAGAAGAAATAATCTGAACCATTCACTTTTATCTACCAAGGGTCTTATGTCTACTTTGACCGACCATTTAGACTCGTTCCGCAAATTACCGCTACAAACTCAATTGATTTTCATTGGCTCTGCTCGTTCTAAACCGGAGTTTGCCCAACACCCGGAACAAATCGAGATGCTTAAGCGTGTCCATGCTGAGTGTGTACAGTTTGCGTCAGAGTCTGAGCGAGCGGAGTATTATCAGGCGATCGCCACTTGGGTGACCCATCACTAGACATCTCCTAGAATGGGGCATAGGAGAGATTTATCTTGGTTTAACTCCCAAATATGCCTGAATTGATCACCCCCCAAAATATTACCTTGCGTACCCTCAAACAAACCTTGGGGCTAACAGCTACGGCCAGCCAAAATTTTTTCCCTGAATGGCATGAAAATTTGCCCGCTTTAAGTCGGGAAGAACAAGTGACCCTAGATCGAGTCCAAGGGAATTTTCTCGATTTAATGGAAGACCCGCCTTTACTGGAAAATACGGTAAAAATGGTCATTCTTGCCCCGCTTTTGGATCTCGCGGGATTATACCGCCGTCCCTTCCGGATCACAACGGAACAAAGCATGAGCATTGACTTAGAAGATGAAGGCATTTTGATTCAAGGACGGATTGATATTTTAGTTGTGCGCGATTATTTATGGTTAGTGGTGATTGAGTCCAAACGGAGCGACTTTGCCGTGACTCGCGCCCTCCCCCAAACTCTCGCTTATTTGTTAAGCAATCCCAAAACCTCCCATCCGACCTTTGGTCTAATTACCAACGGTCATGAGTTTTTATTTGTCAAAGCTCAAAGGACTCCTCATGCTCAGTACGGCACTTCTAGACTTTTCTCTCTGATTAATCCCAACGCTGAACTCTATCAAGTGTTAGCGATTCTCAAGAGATTAACTCAAGAACAACACACAGGAGAGGGGGACTAGGGGCTTCCTTTTCTCCCTCGAATCCGGCAAATTAGCCGTACAATGACTGATCATGTACCAAAACAGGGTTAACCTTGACTGAACAAACCCCACCAAGCCAAACTGTAACCCGTGATGAACTACGCCAACTGGTGCGGACCCAGTTGGAAATGTTGCTGGAAAAAGGGAATCTCCAAGGGGCTAAAGCTTTGTTAATTCCGGTGCAGCCTGTGGATATTGCCGAAGCCATTGAACTGTTGCCGGAGTCCATGCAGGCGATCGCCTTTCGCTTACTCTCCAAAGACGAAGCCATCACAGTTTACGAATATCTCGACTCCACGGTGCAACAGTCCTTGCTCCAAGAATTTAAACGGCAGGAAGTGCTAGACATTGTAGATCAAATGTCCCCCGATGACCGCGCCCGTTTATTTGATGAACTCCCCGCCAAAGTCGTCCGCCAATTAGTCGCCCACATGAGTCCCAAGGAGCGTCAAGCTACAGCGCTCTTATTGGGCTATGAGGAGGACACAGCGGGGCGAATCATGACCCCGGAATATATTTCCCTCAAAGAGACATTAACCGTCGCTCAAGCCCTCGAACGCATCCGCACCCTCTCCAATGCCTCAGAACTAATTTACTATCTCTATGTAACCGATATCTCCCGCCACCTCAAAGGGATTGTTTCTCTGCGGGATTTGGTGATTTCTCCCCCGGAGCAAGTGTTAGGGGAGATCATGACCTTGGATGTGGTGAGTATCACCACCGATATGGATCAAGAGGAAGTCGCCCGTTTAATCCAACGGTATGATCTCGTAGCCCTGCCTGTGGTGGATAAGGAACAGCGTTTGGTGGGAGTGGTGACAGTGGATGATGTGCTGGATATTTTAGAACAGGAGGCGACAGAAGATATTTACGCCCTCGGCGGTCTACAAGGGGATGGGAGCAACTATTTTCAAACCAATTTATTTACAGTGGCTCGTAAACGGGTGTTTTGGTTATTGGTGTTATTGGTGACGAATACCTTCACCAGTTCGATTATTCAAACCCAAGGCACCAATTTAGCTTGGACAGGACAGGCGATCGCGATTACCGCCTTTATTCCCCTCCTGACTGGCACAGGGGGTAATATTGGGGCGCAATCTTCTACCGTTGTGATTCGTGGCTTGAACACAAATGAATTAAAGGATCTCAGTCCGTTGCAAGTGATTGGACGGGAAGCCTTAGCGGGATTCTTACTAGGGACTATGTTGGGCATTCTGGCCACCCTGTGGGGTTACTATATCCTCAAGGAAACATTAGTTGTTGCGATCGCCGTTGGTAGTAGTCTCGTTGTAATTTCCCTATTAGCCTCGGTTTCAGGCTCTGGTTTACCCTTTTTGTTTCGTTTATTGAGTTTAGACCCCGCCCTCATGTCTGCCCCCTTTATTACTACCGCAGTAGATGTAATTGGCGTGTTAATTTATTTCCATATTGCCCGGTTGATCTTCTTCCACCTGTAACCCATGTCTTCTATCGCTAGTCATTACCACGAACGCACCAAATACGCCCCAGACACCATTGCGACCAAAAGTCAGGGTCTAGACTGGTCGAAACAACCCAGTCCCTTTAAAGAGTACAAACTGGGCAAAACCCTTGACCTCAAACCCTATCTAGGCAAAGAGGCCCTAGAGAATTTGACCCCAGAGGCGATCGCCTGGCGCAGACTCTCTCAAATGCTCTACTGTACCTATGGCATCACCGCCAAAATGGCCACCCTCATGGGCCCCCCAGTCTATTTACGCGCCGCCCCCTCAGCCGGAGGACTCTACCCAGCCGAACTTTACCTGATCTCTCGTGGAACCGCTCTCCTGCCCCCCGGACTCTACAACTACCAACCCCAAAACCACGCCCTCCTGCAATTTTGGGATGAGGCCGTTTGGGCTAATTTAGAACAAGCTTGTTTTGAACCTGAAATCTTAAAACAAGTGGATCTCGCCCTCATCACCTCCGCCATCTTTTATCGTTCCGCTTGGCGTTATGAAGATCGGGCCTACCGTCGCATTTTTCTCGATACCGGGCATCTGTTGGGCAATTTAGAACTCGCTGGAGCGATTAATCAGTTTCACCCCTGTTTATTAGGCGGTTTCAATGACCAAGCCATGAACGAACTCCTCTATCTCGATACCGAACAAGAAGGAGTCATGACCGTGATTCCCCTCACCGACTCCACTCCCTCCCCCGAATCCTATCTCACCGCCCTCCCCTCCCCCATCCATTCCGACTACGCCCTAGTACAGGATGGCGAGCTTTTAAACTATTTTCATCAGGCCACCCAAATCACCCAATTTCAAACCCCCACCTCTGAGGTCAGTCAGACAACAGATAAATATAACTTTCCCTTTTGTTTGAAGATTTCCACCCAAACAAATCCGATTCACTGGGGAATTCACTTAGAAGAATTGGAACAAACCATCCTAAAACGGCGCTCGACCCGTGCTTATACGGGGGCTGACCTGACCTTAGACGAATTAAACCAACTTCTCCACTTCACCTATCAGCCCGCAGACTACGCCGACCAAGGCTTAGACCCCCAGCCCGACTATTTTGATTTAAGTCTCCTCCAGACCTTTGTCGTGGTGTCAGGGGTGACAGGTCTAGAAGAAGGTTGTTATTACTACGCCCCCCACGCCCAAGAATTGCGGCAAATTCGCTTTAAAAACTTCCGCCGAGATGTTCATTTTCTCTGTTTAGGGCAAGAATTGGGACGGGATGCCGGGGCGGTGATCTTCCATACAGCCGACTTAAAGCTTGCTATCCAGAAATATGGCGATCGCGTTTATCGGTATCTGCACATGGACGCGGGTCATTTGGGACAACGTTTAAACCTCGCCGCCATTCATCTAGGCCTAGGAGTGAGTGGCATTGGGGGCTTTTTTGATGACCAAGTGAATGAAGTCCTCGGCATCCCTGAAGATGAAGCCGTAATCTACATCACTACCCTAGGCCGTCCCAGAGTCCGCTAATTCATATTCCGTTACACTTTATATTTCTTCAAGGTGATAAGTTTATCTTTACTCCCCTGATCCATCCTGTGACCATTGGCTAGGGTTTACAGTCCCCGCCCTCATGTTTACTCATAAAAAATACTTATTTTACGTCGAAAAATTCAACTCACTTTATAAAGATTCCGTAAAGATACGGAGAAAACCTCGACATTGACTTTTGGCTTTGCCATAATTTTGTGGAGGGGAAAAATTAGGATCGGCTTACTATAGCAGGTCAAAAATATTTCATTATTGCTTCTTGCCTGAGTTCAAATTGGGCAACAATATCTCTGATCTTTTGATAGCCATACCTGAACGAGTCATTCAAAAACCAGTCATTCAAACCAAATCGTTATTTAAATAGGATAGTCCTGTGAACAAAATCACAGAGATTCCTGCTCAACTTTTTTCTTTTGGTTTGTTTGCTCGCTTTCCTATGCAGCTTTTTCTGTGCCGGAGCGCGAACTGCCTATTCAATCATAATAAATCTTTAGGACAAGTGGGTTATGTTACAGCATCAAATCCCAACTGACCAATGGGAAAACAATCAATCAGAAAATTTAGTAGTGTTGTCGATTGATGAATGTAATGGAAATGCAGAAAAACAGGGAACAGCCCATTTAGGAGAATTTTCCAACGTTACCCCAGATTTAAGACCGCTCGTTTCTTTAATTGTTCCCGCCTATAATGAAGAGGCGATTCTCGAAGAAAATCTAGAAACTCTCTATCAATATACTGAATCTCTGGCAGAATTATATCGCTGGGAAATTTTAGTTATTAATGATGGGAGTCGAGATAATACAGGTTTTTTAGCCGAACAATTTGCTTGTGACAAAGACAATGTTTTTGTCTATCATCATGGGGTCAATTTTGGTCTAGGTCAAGCGTTACAATTTGGCTTTCATAACTGTCAGGGCGATTATGTGATTGTCTTTGATTTAGATTTAAGTTATGCGCCCCATCATATTGGTCAATTGCTGGACAAAATTACACAAACCAATGCCCGGGTCGTGGTGGCTTCTCCTTATATGAAAGGGGGGCAGATTTCTAATGTGCCGTGGCTAAGGCAAACTCTTAGTATTTGGGCGAATCGTTTTCTGAAAGTGGCGGCCAAAGACACCTTAGCCACCTTAACGGGAATGGTGCGGGTTTATGATGGGCCATTTTTGCGATCGCTCAATTTACGGTCAATGGGCATGGAGATTAACCCAGAAATCATCCATAAAGCCATGTTACTCAATGCAAGGATCATTGAAATCCCTGCCCATCTACACTGGCGCACGACTTCCCAACCTACCCCGAAAAAGAATCGTCGGCAGTCCAGCATGAAAATCTTAAAACATACCATGTCCATTGTGGTTTCAGGGTTTTTATTCCGACCTGTGATGTTTTTTATTCTTCCGGGTTTGTTCTTTCTGTTTCTATCCTTAATTGCCGATAGTTGGGTATTAATTCACTGTTTTAATGAGTTCCAAAATCCCGAATTAGCCCAATATTGGTTTGGTTATCGCCTATCAGAAGCCGTGGCCAATGCGTTTAAGCTTTCTCCCCATTCCTTTATCTTGGGGGGAATGACCTTAATGATTGCCATTCAACTGATTAGTTTAGGAATCTCTTCCTTGCAAAGTAAGAGTTATTTCGAGGAGGTATTTTATCTAGGAACCGCTATCTATAAATCCACTCAAGCAAAAGGAAAGTAAGTCATGACTACATTTGCCGTCCCCCCGCGTATGGTGTCCCTGCCTTCGGATCAAGATGCTTCAGGTCGGACTCTGGGAGAAGCCGAAATTAGATTAGTCGCTGAGGCGATTAATAGCGGCACTTTAACCGGAACAAAAGGCACATTTGTCAAGCAATTAGAACAGGAATTTGCCCAATTGTTAGGGGTAAAGTATGCCTATAGTTGCGCGTCTGGTTCGGCGGCGGTTCATGTGGCGATCGCAGCCATCGATCCCGAACCCGGTGATGAGATTGTCACCACCGCCATTACAGACATGGGTGCATTAACCCCCATTCTCTATCAGGGCGCGATCCCCGTCTTTGCAGATGTGGATCCCCGCACTTGGAACGTAACAGCCGCCAGTATTGAGCAGGTTTTGAGCGATCGCACCAAAGCCATCATCGTCACCCATTTATTCGGCAATCCCTGCGAAATGACCGAAATTATGGCCCTAGCCCAATCTCGCCATATTCCCGTCATTGAAGATTGCGCCCAGGCCTTCCTCGCCACCCATAATGGTCAGTATGTCGGGGCAATTGGTGACATTGGCTGTTTTAGCTTACAGCAAGGAAAGCACATCACCACAGGTGAGGGCGGAATCGTCACCACCAATGATGATGCACTAGCTCGTCGTATGTTCTTATTTATTAATAAAGCATGGGGTTATGGAGATCCCCAACCCGATCATTATTTCTTAGCCTTGAACTACCGGATGTCTGAATTACAAGGTGCTGTCGCCGTGGCACAGTTGCAAAAACTGCCCGAAATTGTCCAAGCCCGACGCACCACAGCCGATCAACTCACAGAGCAAATCCAAGACCTGCCGGGTATTACCCCCCCTTGGCTAGACCCCCGCAATACTCACAGTTACTGGAAATATTGCCTGAGTGTGGATAGTGCCGTAGTTCCCGACGGAGCCCTAGGATTAGCCAAACGGTTAAAAGCCGAAAAAGGCATTTTCTCCGCCCCCCGTTATATCCAAAAACCCGCCTTCCAGTGTGAAGTATTCCGGGAACAGCGCACCTTCGGAAACTCTCGTTTCCCCTTCACCTTAGCCCGTCCCGAAGCGATAGATTACAGTCCCGAAAAATATCCCGGGAGCTTTGCCGGACTCGAAGCCGTGTTAGTGTTGCCTTGGAATGAACGCTACACCATCGATCATGTGAACTATATCGCGACATCTCTGGGCGAACTGTTGGCCTGAAGTCCCCAACACCAACACTTGATCCGCGCTCTCCCCCTAGGGGAGCGTCGGGAGGCCATTAATCTATTGCCGTTTTTTCTTTTCTCTCTGCAACATTCATCATTAACCTTTCTCCACTGAGCCAATCATGAGTAAAAAATTAAGTTTCGGATTAGTGGGTGCTGGTGCGATCGCCCAGGCCTATGGTCAAGCCTTCCCCAAAGCAGAATACGCCCAATTAGTCGCCGTTGCCGATGTGCGTCCCGAAGCGGCCAAAAACCTCGCCCAAGTCGTAGGCGCCCGGAGTTACACCTCCTATGAAAAGATGGCCGAAACGGAAAAATTGGACGGGGTGATTATTTGCACCCCCCCCAGTACCCACCCCGACATCTGCCTCCACTTCATTGAAAAAGGGATTAACGTACTGTGTGAAAAACCCTTTAGTATTGACAGTCGCAGCGCCTACGCCATGCGAGACGCGGCCAGAAAAGCCGGGGTTTTGATTACCATGGCCTCTAAATTCCGCTATGTGCAGGATGTCATCCGCGCTAAAAGTATTGTCGAATCAGGGATTTTAGGGGAAATCGTCCTCTTTGAGAACGCTTTCACCGCCCGGGTCGATATGTCCGAACGTTGGAACGCCAATCCAGTCGTCAGTGGGGGCGGTGTGTTGATGGATAACGGGACCCACTCGGTGGATATTATGCGGTACCTCCTCGGCCCCATCGCTCAATTACAAGTGGTGGAAGGCAAGCGCATCCAAGGTTTAGACGTGGAAGACACCGCCCAGATGTTTGTCATGAGTGAGTCGGGAGTGCGGGGCAGTATTGATCTGTCTTGGAGTTTGAATAAAGAACTAGATTACTTTATTCGGATTTATGGCTCTCAGGGGACTATTTCCGTGGGCTGGAAAGAGTCGAAATATCGTCAAGCGAGTAGCCCGGATTGGATTGTGTTTGGGACGGGCTATAACAAAGTGCAGGCCTTTTGTCGTCAGTTGGATAACTTCTCCCAAGCCATTCAAGCCGATGCTCCGTTGTTAATTACGGTGGATGATGCGATCGCCTCGGTGGAAGTATTAGAAACGGCCTATGCTGCCCTCCCCCAAAGTCATTGGGTATCCGTTGCCCCCCTCAAAATGCCCGTCGCCATTGGTTAATGCCCCCCGTCTTGTTCCCCCCGTCTTGTTCCCCCCGTCTTGTTCCCCCCGTCTTGTTCCCCCCGTCTTGTTCCCCCCTTCCAAAGGGGGGCTAGGGGGGATAAATCCCTTGAATGGGGGGCTAGGGGGGATAAATCCCTTGAATGGGGGGCTAGGGGGGATAAATCCCTTGAATGGGGGGCTAGGGGGGATAGATCCCTTGAATGGGGGGCTAGGGGGGATAGATCCCTTGAATGGGGGGCTAGGGGGGATAAATCCACTCCAAGAGGAGAGAGAAACCTGTCAATTACCCCACCCACAAACTGTATTCCGGTGTTGGGGTGCAATCCCCCAAAGCCACCCTAGTTCAGCTTTTAGCCAGAGCAAATGGACTGGTGGTGAGCCGACAATCTATTGCTTGCTTCGGGGGCATCGAACCCCACTCAGCAAGCGCTCCTATCCCTCCGCACCCACAAGGGGATGCGGTTTCTCGGAGAAATTCATGAATCTAATTCGTATTCATCCCACCGCCATCATTGAAGAAAACGTCCAAATTGGGGCAGGGACTTCCGTTTGGGACAACGTGCATATTCGGCACTCCACCCAAATCGGGGAACAGTGCATCATCGGGGAAAAGACCTATATTGCCTATGGGGTGAAAATTGGCGATCGCGTCAAAATTAACGCCTTCGTCTATATCTGTAACGCCGTCACCCTAGAAGATGGCGTAATGATTAGCGCCGGAACCGTCTTCACCAACGATCGGTTTCCCCGTGCCGCTACCCCCGACCTGCAACAACTCTGGACATCAGACCCCGATGAACACACCCTTCCCACCCTCGTCAAAGCCGGAGCCACCATCGGCGCCCATTGCACCATCGGCAATGATTTAACCATTGGTCGTTTCGCCATGGTGGGAATGGCCGCCCTCGTGACCAAATCCATCCCCGACTTTCATCTAGCCATCGGACACCCGGCCAAGTCGGTGGGCTGCGTCTGTCGGTGCGGAAATCCCCTCCTGCGCTTCCCCGAGGAAGATACTCCAGTGAACGTGAAAAAAGTCGTCTGTTCCGCTTGTGGTCGTGCCTACGAGATTCGAGATCGGCAAGTGCTGGAAATCCATTGAGAATAAATAATTAATTATTAACCCATGAAACCGAACCCTCCACCAACCCAGCAAAACCCCGATTCTGTCCCCCCCTCCCCCAGTGAGGATAAAGTCCCCCCCTTCCCCAGTGAAGATAAAGTCCCCCCCTTCCAAAGGGGGGCTAGGGGGGATAAACCCCTATCCTGGGGCATTGTGGGCGGGGGGATTTTGGGCATGACTTTAGCCCAGCGTCTCATCCAAGCCGGACAGCGCGTGACCTTAATTGAAAGCGCTCCCCAACTGGGTGGATTAGCCAGTGCGTGGCAACTCGATGATTTAATCTGGGACCGTCACTATCACGTTACCCTGCTATCGGATAGCCACCTGCGGGGATTATTACGGGAATTGGGACTAGAAGACCAAATGCGCTGGGTCGAGACAAAAACCGGAGTTTATGCCAACGGTCAACTTTATTCTGTGTCCAATGCCCTGGAATTCTTGTTATTTCCACCCTTGAACCTGATTGATAAAATCCGGTTAGCTGTGACCATTCTCTATGCGTCGAGAATTCAAAATTGGCGCAAACTAGAGCAGATTTCCGTTGTAGACTGGTTACGACGTTGGTCAGGCGATCGCACCTTAAAAAAATTCTGGTTGCCCCTCCTGCGCTCCAAACTCGGCGACAACTACCCCAAAGCCTCCGCCGCCTTCATTTGGGCCATCATCGCCCGCCTCTATGCCGCCCGTCGCACCGGATTAAAAAAAGAAATGTTCGGCTACCTCCCCGGAGGCTACGCCCGCCTGTTAGAGCAGTTTAGCAAGGCATTAACCGCCCAAGGAGTCAAAATTAACCTCGGGCAGCCCGTTCAACGGGTACAAGCCGCGCCAAGCGGCACAGAGATAACATTTCGGGACGGGTCTAGCCAAATCTTTGATCAAGTCATCATCACCGCCGCCGCCCCCCTCGCTGCCCAACTCTGCCCCCAACTCACAGAAACCGAAATCCACCGTCTCCACAGCATCCAATATCAAGGCATTATCTGCGCTTCCCTACTGTTGCGTCGCCCCCTCGCCACCTACTACGTCACCAACATCACCGACGACGGCATCCCCTTCACTGGGGTAATCGAAATGACCACCCTAGTGAAACCCGAAGAATTTGGCGGGCGCACCTTAGTATACCTCCCCAAATACGTCCCCGTCGAAGATACCGCCTTTCAGTTAACCGACGAGGAATTAAAAGCCCAATTTATGACCGCCCTATTGAAAATGTACCCCCATTTACACCCCGACGACTTATTAAGTTTCCAAGTCTCTCGGGTGAAATATGTTCTCCCCATTTCCACCTTAAACTACTCCCGCAATTTACCCCCCATGACTACCTCAATCCCGGGAATTCATATTGTCAACTCAGCCCATATTCTAAACGGCACCCTAAACATAAATGAAACCATCCAACTCGCAGAACGCGCTATTAAAGAGATTTTATCACCCCAACCCACCCAGCTATGAAATTACAACTTTTGCCCCCCCATAGTTTAATTAAGACCGGAACTGTTGATCATGCTGACTGGAATTTTCGCCCCATTTTAGGCTGGATTCAACGTCTACGCTTTCGTTTAGTTCTGTCCCTTTTGCCCAAAGAACCCATTAATAAACTATTAGAAGTTGGCTATGGAAGCGGGATATTTTTACCCGAACTTAGCCAACATTGTTATCAGTTATACGGCACAGACATCCACCATCATCACCAATCTATCACCCAACTATTAGAACACCTAAATATCCACACTCATCTCTATGCTAGTAGTGTGGAATTCTTGCCTTTTGCTGACCAGATTTTTGATACCATTGTAGCCGTCAGTACCTTAGAATTTGTCGAGGATATAGAAGCCGCTTGTTTAGAATTAAAGCGAGTGCTAAAACCGGGAAAATCTTTAATTATTATCACCCCCGGCCATTCTCCTTTAGTAGATTGGGGCTTAAAGTTATTAACCGGAGAAAGTGCCAAGACAGATTATGAAGATCGTCGTCAAACGTTAATCCCTATCTTATTAAAGCATTTTACCCTACAAGACAAGAAAACATTTCCCCGTTGGGGGAGTTCTATCTTCTGCCTATATAAAGCCCTCAAGCTATCCTATTAAATGAATTATCAATTTGTCGGTTGGGTGAAGCGACAGCGCAATCCAACAAAAGCGAATCCTCAAACTGTCCTATTAAATGAATTACCAATTTATCGGTTGGGTGAAGCGACAGCGCAATCCAACAAAACAGTATATTTTGCTCAATTGTATTCCCTCACACCGTCCCCCATTTTTGTCAAAAAATCAAGATTTCTCCCCTAACGCCCTCTCCCATGCTTTCGATGTAAACAAACATAAACTAACATGATTTAAAATTAAGATTTCCCCCCTCTACCTAGATTAGCAACTATAATATTGGCTATGTTACTTGTCATTTAAACAAGGAGCTATGATTATGATTGAATCCACGGCTCAAACAGAAAAACTGATTGATCTGATTCTCCAGAATATTGAAGAAATAGGAGAAGAACAACAGATTGAAATTCCCGCAAATTTAAGTACAGACACTGCATTATTCGGCAAACATGGACTGTTTGACTCATTGGGATTAGTGTCCTTAGTTGTAGCACTCGAACAAAGAATTGAAGACGAATTTGAGTTAAGCATTAGCTTGGCAGATGAGCGGGCGATGTCCCAGAAAAATAGTCCTTATCGAACTATTGAATCTTTGGCCAATTATGCTCATAGCTTAATGCTGGAGAAACAAAACTAAGGGGCGATTATGGAAGCACCTATTACCTTAATCACAGGAACTCGCAAAGGAATCGGTTATTTTTTAGCCCAATATTATAGTAAAGCTGGTCATATTGTGATTGGTTGTAGTCGTCATACCATTGACTGGGAACTCCCCCATTATGAACATTATCAAGTGGATGTTGCCAACGAGGAGCAAGTTAAATTGCTTTTTTCGAGTATCCGCAAAAAGTATCAAAGACTGGACAACTTGATTAATAATGCGGGAATTGCTTCCATGAATCATGCTTTAGTTACCCCTATTTCAACAGTGGAGAAGGTACTCAATACCAATGTCATCGGCACATTTTTGTTTTGTCGAGAAGGGGCTAAACTGATGAAAAAAAATCACTATGGCCGCATTGTTAATTTTACCACAATTGCGGTGCCGTTAAAGTTAGCAGGAGAGGCCATTTATGTGGCATCAAAAGCGGCGGTTTTATCCTTAACAGAAGTATTAGCTAAGGAGTTCGCAGACTTAGGGATTACGGTGAATGCAGTGGGGCCTGTACCCATTGAAACGGATTTAATTCGCGCTGTTCCCCCCGCTAAAATTCAAGCTTTATTAAACCAACAAGCAATTAAACGATTCGGCACCTTTGAAGATGTTGCCAATGTGATTGATTTTTTTCTGCGTCCTGAGAGTAATTTTATCACGGGGCAACATCTTTATTTAGGAGGGGTATAGGTCAGTCGTCAATCGTTTTTATGACCAATATGGAATAAATGAATCATGACTTATTTCTCTATTTCTTCGACCTTAAAAACCAGTTATCGGGATGATTTAGAACGCTTGATGTTTTTTAATCCTCATCAAGGGAAAGTCCGTGAACAGGTAATGACTTCGATTGAAGTCTATGGACAACCTAAAATTCTCGAAGAAGAGGGATTTTTAAAGATTACGCTTGATTCTGATTTCTGTACACAATGTTTGTTTGCTTTAGATACCCGAGAGCAGTTAATTGGGGTGATTATTTATGTGCGTGCCAGTCCAGATCATTTAGTGATTACTCATGTTGCGGTGCAGGAAGATTATGCAAGTGGGGGGATGTATCAGGATCGGTTTTTGGTGTTTCGACTGGTGGCAAGAGTGCGAGAAATTGGTCAGCAAATTAAGGGGATTCAGTGGGTGAGTTTAATTTATGGACTAGGGAAGGAGCAAAAAATTCCCGTTTTTCATGGAGGAGCAAGTCGCCAAACTTCCCAATTTCAGGTTAAGGAAATAATAACAACTTAAGTGGAGATGAGTAGCGATGTATATTGATTTTTTTCAAAAGGTTTTCCGAGAATATGAAGCAGAAAATGCGATTGTCTGGAAAGATGAAATTTTTTCCTATGGCTGGCTGTTAGAAACGTTAGACTATTGGTTAAAGTATCTAGAAGAGCAGGAGATTAAAGGGGGAACAATTGTCAGTTTAGAGGCTGATTTTTCGCCCAATGCGATCGCCCTTTTTTTAGCACTCCTCGAAAAAGGCTGTATTCTCGTGCCTTTGACGGATTCTGTAGCCGCGAAAAAGATTGAGTTTCGCCAAATTGCTCAAGTGGAAGTTATCCTCACAATTGATGAGGGGGACAATATACGCCTACTCAGAACCAATCATACTGTGGATCACGAGATTCTAGTTAACTTGCAAGAGAAACAAGAACCCGGTTTAGTTCTCTTTTCCTCCGGTTCTACAGGCAAGAGTAAGGCCGCCGTGCATAATTTTGTCCCGTTGTTAGAAAAATTTAAAGTTCCTCGTCATAGTTTTCGCACCCTCACCTTTTTATTATTTGACCACATTGGGGGCATTAATACCCTGCTTTACAGTTTAGCCAATGGCGGATTTATCGTCACCTTACAGGATAGATCCCCCGATGCCATTTGTGGGGCGATCGCAAACTATCAGTTACAACTCCTCCCTGCCTCTCCCACCCTACTCAACTTAATCCTACTCAGTGAAGCTTATCAACGTCATGACTTATCCAGTTTAGAAGTCATTACCTACGGCACAGAAGTTATGCCAGAAAGCACCCTCACGCGCTTACATCACCTTTTCCCCAAGGTCAAACTTTTACAAACCTATGGTCTTTCTGAGGTGGGAATTTTACGCTCAAAATCCCGAGATTCTAACTCCCTGTGGTTTAAAATTGGGGGGGAAGGATTTGAAACGAGAATTGTGGAGGGCAAGCTAGAAATTCGAGCGCAATCGGCGATGTTAGGCTATTTAAACGCCCCCAATCCCTTCACCGAGGATGGCTGGTTTAAAACCGGAGATGCGGTGGAAGTGGATGGCGAATATATTCGCATTTTAGGCCGTACTTCGGAGTTAATTAATGTCGGGGGAGAGAAAGTTTATCCTATTGAAGTAGAAAGTACATTAATGTTGATGGAGGGGATTGAAGATGTGGCTGTAAATGGTGTTTCTCACCCGATTACTGGGCAAATTGTTCAAGCCAGAGTCAAACTCAAAACCTCAGAAACCTTGCCAGAATTTCGGAAACGAATGTGGCAATTTTGTCAAGATAAATTAGCAAAATATAAAATTCCCCAGAAGGTGGTTTTAGTCGAGGAATGGCTGCACAGTGATCGGTTTAAAAAGATGCGTCGGGAAGTCCCTGCCAATGAGTATAGTCAGTAATCTGTCAGTTGGGTGGAGCGGAGCGCGAAACCGAACAATTTACTTGGAAATTGTAGCCATCTGTCGGTATTGCTCAATCATTCATCATCGACAAAAAAGGCTTAGGAAATTATTGGCGAATCCATGAAAAAACAGGAACGGATCGAAAGCGATCGCTATACAGCCGTAGAATACCAGCAATTCACCGCCTCGCCCAAGATACGGCGGACAATGAAACTTGCCGGAATGCTGTGCTTGCCTTTCATTTTGCCCCTTGCGATCGCCTCTCGTCGTTCCGACTTCATTTTCCGCACCATTTCCGAACTCCTCTCCCTCCTCCCCTACCTCTTCGGCACCATCATCCGCTACCAATTCTATCGGCACACCCTCACCCACTGCGGCGAAAACGTCGTTATTAGTTTCGGCACCATCTTCCTCTACCGAGATATCGCCATTGGAGATCATGTCCTCATTGGGATGTACAACACCATTCACTATTGCGACTTTGGTTCATTTGTCCTCACTGCCGATGGTTGTCGCTTCCTCAGTGGGGCAAAATACCACAACTTTGAGCGCACCGATTGCCCAATGGCCTTACAGGGCGGGCAATTGCGGCGAATTATCATTAGTGATGACTGTTGGATCGGAGCCAATGCCATCATCCTCAACGATCTCGGTACCGGGAGCATAGTCGGAGCCGGAGCCGTTGTCACCAAACCCGTCGAACCTTACACCATCGTCGCGGGAAACCCTGCCACCCTTATTAGGAGACGCTTTTGACCTCCTCACCGGACTAAAGCCACGGTGATTCCCAAACCTCACGATTTGAGTTTCTGCTTCACTCACATCTGCGTACACCACCAACTTTCATTAGTTATGTCCCCGTCTTACGCCATGTCCACAGACTTTTTAACCCGTTACAGAGTCCCGATTCCGCCAGCCCGGCGGTACGGTGTCCAATCAAGACTGTGCTTGTTGCTTGGATATTTTACTCGTGACAGCTTTTCGACACGAAACCCGCTATATCCAATTTTCAAGGTGCTAATATCGAATGGCCTTGGTTTTCGCTTTTCGATATTTCCAATATTACCAGAAAAATACAAAGCCGTCCTTAAAGGACGGGGTTTCAGACCCAGGAGGTTTTGATGAAAGCCCTGCGTTGGATTTTAGGCTTATTTGTACTGGGGTATGGTTTAGGCTGTCAGGCAGCCTCTCCGCCCCCTCCCACAGCCCAAGAAAACCCCCACCATACCCCCATCCTGTTTGTTCATGGATTAGGGTTAAACGCTAGCACTTGGAATAATGCGATCGCCCACTTCCAAGCCCAAGGCTACCCCTCCAGCTACCTCCTCGCCCTCGATATCAAACCCAACGACGAAATTAATATTACAGCCGCCGAAAAATTTATTGCCCCCGCCATAGAATCCCTCCTCCAACAGGCCGCCCAAACCGCCCGTCAAGCAGGCATCGATCCCCCCCAAAAAGTAGACATCATCGCCCACAGCATGGGCGCCGTCAGCACACGCTGGTACATCGCCAAAATGCGCCCAGAACGAGTCAGGACATGGATCGCCGTCGCCGGAGCCAACTACGGCACAAACGCCCTCTGTCCCTACCCTGGCCCCGCTAACCAAGAAATGTGTCCCGCCTTCGCCACCTCCCAAAGCGACAGCTTCGTACAAATCGCCCTCAACGGCACCCCCAGCACCCCCACAGACCCCAGTCCTTACAGCATCGGCACAAACCCCCCCAACCTCCCCAGCACTCCCCCCGACAGAGAACGCTGTATAGCCTACTTCACCCTGCGCATTGATCCCGATCGCTGGATTAAACCCGAAGACAGCGCCCAGCTACCTGGCTCCGGAATGCCCAACCTCCAACTCCCCAGTCATTTCCCCGCCCAAGAAACCTCCCCCGGCAACTACCTATTCCAGAAACCTGTTGATCATGATCCCCTCCCCCAAGACCCCGATTTTCTCCAACTGGCCAGTTATCTCATTGAACAAGTAGACCAAAATCTTGATTCCCTCTGTCCCTAAACCAACTTAGAACCAATGGACTATCAAACTGTGCGCTTAAGCCCTGCCGCCCGTCCTCCAACCCCCGATCTCATCCAACTCCATCAAACCCTCCTACCCACCAGTCCCATCGTCCTCCTTGGCGAGGAATTTATGGGTCAATTTTACTATCGCCATTTGATTCGGGACGGATTAATCACCGGAGCCATTGCCTATGTAGACAACTACCCAGCCGGATTTATAGTCGTCACCGCCAATCCTAGCGCATTTATGAGTCAAGCCCTGCGTCGCCATTGGTTCTCCTTAGTCTGTACCCTGTTGCTCCCCCTGTTGACCAAACCCCAACGCATCCGGGCGTTGTGGGAAGCTTGGCAGATTATGCGCCATCGCAACCCCAAAAAACAAGAACCCGGAGCAGGAGAAATTCTATCCTTAGGCGTTTTACCCCAATATTGTTCCCCCCAATTCGTCCGCCAGTCCAAACTAAAAATTGCTCAAGACTTGATGGGAATTGGGTTAGAACAATTAGAAAAACAAGGAATATCTGTCGTGCGAGCCATTGTCGATCAAGATAACACCCCAGCCAAGTTTTTTTATCACGGCTTAGGCTGGCATCTCCATCCAGAAATTATCTCCGGCTGGCGCGTTCCTACCGTTGAATTTAGCTGGCATTTTTCCTCAAAATTTTAAATTTTATCCCACTTACTTTTACCCCAAATGACTTATGTTTTCCTCCCTCAAAATTCCCCACCCCAAAGATTCCCACAAGCTCCTAACCTTCAATAAGATTAATTACAATCTATTGACAATAATCAGCTTGTATTTACTGATTACAATGCCCCTTACCTTTCATTTAAATATTTGGATTGATGAAAGTTTTTCCTTACACGCAACCGACAGCAATTTAGCCACAGCCATTCATGAAGCTATTAGCTTTGGAGCTAGACCTCCCGCTTATTTTATCTTACTTTTCCTCTGGAGACAACTGCACTCATCCATTTTTTTCGCCCGCTTATTATCCATTCTCTTAGGCGTGATTGTTATTGCTTTAATCCCCCAACTCTCTAAACAATATTTACCCAAACTTAATCCTTATTGGCTCACCCTATTAGCCGCCTTTAATCCTTATTTCATCTGGGCAGTCTTAGAAATTCGAGAATATCCCTTAATTCTCCTATGGTCTGCCCTGCTTTTGGTCACATTTTTTAAAGGTTACTTAACCGATCATCAGCCGAGACTTAATCAGATTGTCTATGGATTTGTTGCTATTCTTTCCCTTTATACCTACTATTATCTTGCCTTCATTTTAGTCAGTCATGGCTTAATCTTATTGCTTCAAAGGAAATGGCGCAAAGTTCGAGCCTTCGCTCTATGTATGTTCATAAATGCTCTGTTATTTATCCCCTATCTTGCCATCCTTAAAAGTCAACTGTCCGTAGCAGAATCTCGTAAAAGTTCTCTAGAAATAACGTTTTCTTCATTGCTAGATTCTGTTAAATACTTAACTCGGATGGGTGTGAGTTTAGCCTTCAGAAAAGAAATTATTAGCCAAGATTACGCCAATCATTGGTTAAGTTATCTGATCATTGGTATTGGATTGATAGCTATTTTAATCCTAAAACGCCACCTTTTAACTCCAATTAGCTGGAGCATTATTTTACTGAATCTGGGATTATTTGGGATTTTTATAGCCGTCATTAACTTATTAGGAAAACATACCGTTCTCCCCCGTCATCTCATTTTATTATTCCTCCCTATCCTGTTGATGACTGGGCTATTGATTTATCTCATATCCCAAAGTGTAAAAACCAATCAGCGTCAATATTTAGCCTTGGCTTTAGTGAGCCTGATTTTAGTTTTAAACCTGACTTCAACTTACATTATTTATCAACCAATGGCTAAAGAAGGAGATCAAAAACGAGTGAGCCATTATTTAAAGCAAAATGCCCAACCTTCTGAGGAGATTTTTGTTTTTTCCAATTGCTACAACCTTGCACTGAGTTACTATGATCATGGCTCTAATAAACTCCATCCTCTACCTGCTGAACTAGACTTTTCTCGCCCTTCCCTAGAACAGCAAACCTTATCCCCAGAGGAAACCCAAAAATTATTAAATAACCTCAGTCAATATCAGAGTATTTGGTGGGTGAAAGCTGATTTTTGTGATCTCAACTTAACCTGCTCTCAAATTGACGATTTTCTCACCCAGAATTATGTTTTGAAGCAACAACAAGATTTTTATAAAGCAGACGTGAGTTTATTGGAGAAAAATTAACCCACCATGAATGACTATGCAACCGCCTAAAGTTAAAAAGCTCTCTCAATATTTATCGTGGTGTCTTGGTCTATTTTTCACGGTAGCCTTATTGTCTTGGGCATTACGAGATATTAATTTAATCCAAGTCATGAAAGCCTTTCAAAATGCTAAACCAACTTGGGTTATAATCGCCCTGATTACCTTTTTAAGTTCTTTTTCCTTGCGGGCTAAACGTTGGGGAACTCTCTTAGGAGCAAAACGAGATCCCGGTTCTTTTGAGATTCGTCAAACGGCGGTTTTTATGGGTTTTGCGGGGAATTGTGTTCTCCCTGCTCATGGAGGAGAAGTCTTAAGGGGATTAGTTCTAAAACGATTTGCTGGCATTCCTTTCCCCGTGGCGGTGGGGAGTATTTTCACCGAACGTTTATTAGATGTTGTGGTGGCGTTTATCCTCTTATTGCTCTCGTTATGGAGTATTTCTCAACAGGGGGTAGAGGGTTTAGAAAATATTCCAGTGGGATGGATTGCCCTGCCCCTAATTGGACTTTGTACTGGCTTTTTTTTGGCGGCTTGGTGTCCCCATTGGATTATAAAAATACTGCAACAGATGCTAAGGGTTTTACCCGGTGCGAGTTGGAAAAATACCCTATTAACGATTGTCAAATCCATTTTAGAAGGGTTAGAAGCCCTCCGTTACCCCCGACGAATGTTTATCGCCCTGTTAGAAACCTTTGGGGTGTGGGGATTGACGGGAATCACCTACTGGGGATTAATGCAGGCTTTTGAAATCCGTCAACCTATTGCGGGAGCGTTTTTTGTGCAAGGATTGGTCGCATTGGCGATCGCACTTCCCTCCTCCCCCGGTTATCTCGGCCCCTTTGAAGCCGCCATCCGCTTTGGTTTAGAACGTTATGCTGTCCCCCCCGATACTATCATTGCTTTTGCCCTACTCCTACGCGCTTTAATGTATCTCAGCTTAATGACCGTCGCCCTCATTTTAGCCCTCCGTCTAGGCATCTCGTGGCGCGATTTTTCCCCCGCTTCTCTCAAAAGTAAACAGTAAAATATGAGAATTAATAATTAATAATCATTAATTGTTTTCTATTCCCCATTACCTATTCCCTAAATCCCATGAACAAGAAAAAACCCCTAGCCAGTTTATCCCTTGATCTCGATAACAAATGGTCCTATATGAAGACCCACGGAGACGCAGGATGGGAATCCTTTCCTTCCTACCTTGATGTTGTCGTGCCTCGGTTTTTAGACTTTCTCGAAAACCGCCATTTAACCATCACCGTGTTTATTGTGGGTCAAGATGCGGCCTTAGAAAAGAATCACGCCGCCCTCAAACAGATTGCCCAAGCGGGTCATGAAGTGGGGAATCATTCCTTTAATCATGAACCTTGGCTGCACCTCTATTCCGAGGCGGAGATTGAAACCGAAATCGAAAAAGCCGAAAATGCGATCGCCCAGGCCACCGGAAAAACCCCCATCGGCTTTCGAGGCCCCGGTTTTAGCTGTTCCCCCACCGTCCTCAAAATCCTCCAACGTCGGGGCTACCTCTACGATGCCTCCACCTTCCCCACCTTCCTGGGCCCCCTCGCCCGCGCCTACTATTTTATGACCAGTAACCTGAGTCAAGAAGACCTCGACCAACGCAAAGCCCTTTTCGGCAAATTTGAGGAAGGATTCCGCCCCCTCAATCCCTACCAGTGGCGCTTAGAAGAAACCCGACTGATGGAAATTCCCGTCACCACCATGCCCTTATTTAAAATCCCCATCCACTTCAGTTATTTACTGTACCTCAGCGTCTTCTCCCCCCCCCTAGCCCAACTCTACTTTAATCTCGCCCTCACCCTCTGCCGTCTCACCAAAACCCAGCCCTCCCTCCTACTCCACCCCCTCGACTTCCTCGGCGCCGAAGATGCCCCGGAACTCGCTTTTTTCCCCGCCATGAACCTCCCCAGTTACAAGAAACTCGCCTACTTGAGCCATTTTGTCGGGGCGCTAGGCGATCGCTTTACCATCGTTCCCCTGCACCAACAAGCCCAAACCCTTGCCCAAAGGAACATGAAAGCCTTAAAACCCCGCTTTGCCCTCAGCTAGGACTCGCTGAACCTCATTTTTGCTTTACAAAAAGCAAATAACTTTTCTTGACATTTAATTCCCTTTGTGCAGGCTTTCCCTTATGACCAAAAGATCCCCCATCCTTGGCAAAAAATGAGGAAAACATTACAAAATATTACGAACTCACAACGAAGGTGAACACAATGCCGCAAAATAATTCGGGAAGGTTGCTGACTCTAACCTAATGTGTAGCAGCATCTGCAACCCCGTTAAGAAAAACCAGTTAAATCTCAATCTGGTCTAATTTTTTTAAACTGGAGGAATCCATAGAATGAGTATTGTCACGAAATCCATCGTGAATGCCGATGCAGAGGCTCGTTACCTCAGCCCTGGTGAGTTAGATCGAATCAAAGCATTTGTAACCAGTGGCGCAAGCCGCCTGCGCATTGCTCAAACTCTAACCGAGTCCCGCGAGCGCATCGTAAAAGAAGCTGGCGACAAATTATTCCAACAACGTCCCGACGTGGTTTCCCCCGGTGGAAACGCTTACGGCGAAGAAATGACCGCCACCTGTCTGCGTGATATGGACTACTACCTGCGTCTAATCACCTATGGTGTAGTTGCTGGTGATGTCACCCCTATCGAAGAAATCGGTTTAGTGGGTGTGCGCGAAATGTACAAGTCCTTGGGAACTCCTATTGAGGCTGTTGCTCTGAGCGTCACCAAAATGAAAGAAGTAGCGACTAGCTTAATGTCTGCTGACGATGCAGCCGAAGCTGGCACCTACTTTGACTATGTTGTTGGTGCAATGCAGTAAGGGAATCTCCCCACTGTTCAACACAACACAACCCCATGATCTGATCGCAAGGGTAGCGCAACCATAAGAACGCCTCCCTGTGAACAATTCTAAGAAATAGGTGAGATAAGGAAATAAACAATGCAAGACGCAATTACCGCCGTTATCAACTCTGCTGACGTTCAAGGGAAGTACCTTGACGCTGCTGCTATGGAGAAGCTAAAAGGCTACTTCGCCACCGGACAACTCCGCGTGCGTGCTGCTAGCGTAATCAGCGCCAACTCTGCTGGTATCGTTAAAGAAGCCGTAGCTAAATCCCTGCTGTACTCCGACATCACCCGCCCCGGTGGGAATATGTACACCACCCGTCGCTATGCTGCTTGTATCCGCGACTTAGACTACTACCTGCGCTATGCCACCTACGCGATGTTAGCTGGCGATCCTTCCATCTTAGATGAGCGCGTTCTCAACGGTTTAAAAGAAACCTACAATTCTTTAGGCGTTCCCATCGGTGCCACCGTTCAAGCCATCCAAGCGATGAAAGAAGTCACCGCTAGCTTAGTCGGTCCCGACGCTGGTAAAGAAATGGGTGTGTACTTCGACTACATTTCCTCTGGTTTAAGCTAAGGTCTTAGACTGGTCAGCACCAGACTCCGAATCAAGAAAGCAGTTCGGGTAGTCGGCGAGCGAGTGCTAGTAAGTTAAAGGCTTGTCTATCTGGCTCAAGATAAGTTTTGACCGTCTAGTATTGGTTCGTTAACTCCCGAACTTTGCCATAGGTAGGGAAATGTTGAATCCTTTTCCTTTAGAGTCGTCGATTGAAACAAGAGGATAATTCTAACCATGAGAATGTTTAAAGTCACGGCTTGCGTACCGAGTCAAACTCGTATTCGCACACAGCGTGAATTACAAAATACTTATTTCACCAAGCTGGTTCCCTACGATAACTGGTTCCGCGAACAACAGCGCATCATGAAAATGGGGGGCAAAATCGTTAAGGTACAACTGGCCACAGGGAAACCCGGAACGAATGCCGGATTGTCCTAGGTTAGAGGGCTTGACTTGAGCTTTTTGGGGGAGGTCTTTTCGGGCCTCTCTTTTTGCTTTAAGGTTCGGGGGAGGAGCAACCACTCTCAACCCAACCTTGACAAGTTAAGCCTTTTCTCCTCTTGTCAAGGTCAGGGAATAGGGAAAATGCGGTAGTGAACTACCCCATAAATAGTGTTTTCCAATTTATCAAACGCTATATCTGGGACTTGACACAAGGCACACAAGCTTAACTTGTCAGCCTTGGGGTTGGGGGGAGAGCTTCAATTGGTGGTTTCCGGTAGATCCCCCTCAGTGTCCCTAGAACTAGACCAGGCCGCACTGCCTAAAAGAGCTTGCAATTTAAGGCGCTCAATATAAGGCCATCCTCCCACCTCCTCAATATCTCGGAGAATATTATCTAGGGCTTGACGAGTATCCGGTAAAGAGGTCAGAAACAAGTCCTCGCGGATTTGACGGTGAACTTGTTCGAGATGTCGTAGTAGGGAAAGGAGTGCCATACTATCCCCGTCCAGACTTTGAGCTAAAGCAAAGATATCCCGACCCAGTGTTTCTAGCTGTGTTTCGAGTTGCTGTGAATCCAATGTGTTCTCCCCACTGATGTTTAAAGCTAAGGGACATTTTACAAGGATTGCCCCCATTGCAGGATCGATGTTGAACAACCGGATCTAAATAGCTACATCCGTGATGATAATATGATGTTGGACTTGAACCTTTTCTCTCAAAGTCTGAGGGAAAGTCTCTGCGCATCATCTTCAATTGGTGCGAAGGGGATGTCAACAGAGCTTAATACAAGCTTTTAGAACACAACCCAAAACTTGGCTCTGTCTAGTGGTGATTCCTACGGAAGGCTAACGCCAACGCAGGATTAACGCGGAAAACAGAATATTCTCCAAGGAAATCCATTTGATCTTAGATGGAATCCTTCTCGCGCAGAATCAATAGCCAAGCCTTTAAAGATTAAATCGAAATCAGAGATTGACAATAACAGAGGTTGACTATGAGGCATTATCGTGCAGTTATTATGGCGTTCCTAGTGCTATGTCTAGGGGTGCTAACCGCTTGTAGTGATGGTGCAGTAAGTGCTGCCAATCGCAACCAATTGACCTATGATCAAATTTTGAATACGGGTTTAGCTAATCTATGTCCTGAACTCGAAGAAACCGCCCGTGGCACTATTCCCATTGCTGGGGGTCAGGTTTATGAAGTGACCGACTTGTGCTTAGAACCCAGAGAGTATTTCGTGAAAGAAGAACCCTCCAACAAGCGCAAAGAAGCAGAATTTGTGCAGGGAAAAGTTCTCACTCGTTATACATCGAGTATTGAACAAGTTTACGGCAACGTTAAATCGGGCAGTAATGGCGTACTGACCTTTACCGAAGAGGGCGGACTCGACTTCCAAGCCATTACCGTTTTATTACCGGGGGGCGAGCAAGTTCCTTTCCTGTTTACCATTAAGCAATTAGTGGCCAGCACCGAACCCGGTTTTGATTCGATCAACACCTCCACGGACTTTAAAGGGGAATTTAACGTCCCCTCCTATCGGGGCGCAGTGTTCTTAGATCCCAAAGGTCGTGGGGTAGCTAGTGGTTATGATAACGCCGTGGCTCTTCCCTCTGCCGCAGACGTAGATGATTTGGAACGGGCGAATACCAAACGAGTAGTTACTGGAAAAGGTGAAATCTCCTTACAAGTGACTAAAGTTGACGGTAGCACAGGAGAAATTGCGGGTAACTTCGTGAGCGTTCAACCTTCTGCAACAGACTTGGGTGCAGAAGATCCCGAAGAAGTGAAAATTCGTGGAATCTTCTACGCTCGCGTTTCTGCGCAATAATTGGCAACAAGCGGTTTATTTTCTCAAGATCCCAGTTGGGAGATTTGCAAAACAGTGATTAGCTGTCACCATCAGCTAATCACTGTTTTTTCTAAGGCTAGAGGGTCTGATCCCATTCAGGGAGCAAGGGACAAGAAGAGTGAAAACAACCTTGTCTTGCCCTTGAGTAATAACTTCACGATTTGTTAATATTTCTGACAAAACCCCTAAATACAGCAATTTCGGGGAAATCACTGTTGCAAGGCCTTCGCGGAAACGAATAAACTTGGAAGGGAGAAAATTCTGAAAACTTTATAAAATCGTCCTCAGCCTCAAGTCTCTAATCTGGCATTGGATGGTTTACTCTCAAACTTCTAAAGGCTAGCATGACAAGCAACGAGCAGAAATTTTTCCGAAAAGGGTTGCTTTGGTTTCATCCTAGGGAAATGCTTCTATAATTTGTCAGGCTTTGGTGTTCCATCTTGTGGATTCCATCTTTTCATTCCATCTTCAAAACAGGGTTTTTCTATACCATGTCTACTGCCGTGTCTCGTTCTATCCGACCTGATCATTCATCTACTGATAGTTTACCCAGTCCTGACCTCCCAACTATCAGTTTGAAGAGTGATAGTTTGGAATTATTGCGCCAATACCAAGAAAATCCGGACTCGACCTTGCGCAATGAGATTGTCACCCTGAATTTAGGCTTAGTGCGGAAAGAAGCACACCACTGGGTCAAACAATGCACGGAAAGCTATGAAGATTTGTTACAAGTGGGGTGTTTAGGTTTAATTCGAGCGATTGAACGGTTTGATCTCTCGAAAGGTCATGCTTTTAGTTCGTTTGCCATTCCCTATATTCGGGGCGAAATTCAGCACTATTTGCGGGATAAAGGCTCTTCGGTGCGGATTCCGAGACGATGGTTAGAACTGCGGCAACAGGCGATCGCCAGCACCCGTTCTCTGAGGGCTGAACTGAACCGCCCCCCGACGGATCAGGAGATTGCCGAAAAGGTGGGATTGTCCCTGATGGAGTGGCAAGAGATTCAACTGGCCTATCAAAATCGAGAACCCCTAAGTTTAGACCTCCCCGTTGGGGAAGGAGATGAGGGTCTGACCAGTTTAGGGGAATTAGTTCCCGATCATCAGTATCGCAGTTTCCAACTCGCCCAAGAAGATCGCATTCGTCTGCAACAGTCTTTAGTCCAACTCGAACAACGCACCCGAGATGTTCTAGAATTCGTTTTTCTGCATGATTTAACCCAAAAAGAAGTAGCCGAACGCATGGGGATTAGTGTGGTGACAGTCTCCCGTCGGGTCAAAAAAGGTCTAAACGCCCTGAAGGGTTTGATGGGAAAAGGCTAGTATGAGGGGAGAATCTCTAGTCACCACCGGAACTTAACGACTTGCAGATGACAGATCGTTCTTCGTCTAGAATTGGGGGTGATGGGATTCAATCTATCTAATTGATTCAGGCTGAGGAGAGATGGCTAAATACAACTTACTTCTTTTACTGTCTGCGATCGCCCTTTCCCTAGGAATAAGCGGTTGCGAGTCTCTACCCTTCTTCGGAGGTGACAATTTTGATGATGGTGGAGATTCAGAAATCGTAGTACAAGACCCCCCACCCCCGCCCCAAGAGTTGCCCGAGGCTGAGGAAGAAGAGGCAGAAGAAGACCCAGATTTTGAAGATCCCCTCGTGACCGGAGAAGCGGCCCAGACCGCCGCCGCTCAAGGCTTAATCCGCCTCCCCAGTGGGGAAGTATTACGCCAGAGTGTTCAAGAACAGGCCGGACGGAGTGATCCCTTCGCCACCATTCCCGTCGCGCCAACCACTCGCACCCAAATCGCCCAAGCTGCCGCGCCTCCACCGGGAGCCCCAGGAGCCCCAGGCAGCCCCGCTCCAGCACGCCCCCCCATCACCCCCATCCGGATTCCTCAACGTCCTCCCAGTCCCTTTGATGGTGTGAGAGCGTCCGATCGTTTACCGCCCCCAAGAGTCCCGAATCCCCAAGGTCAAGGAGTCCCAGTCTCCCCCGGTCAAGCCCCATCAGGAGATACCGCCCAAACTCCCCCGGCCCCCGGAATCCCTGCCGCCCCCACCGAAACCCCTTCGGTTCCCGGAATTCCCTCCCCCAATGGGGTAGAACCCCCACGACCAGATTTTATCCCTGACCTGCCCTCGCTACCTGAACCCACCTTAGCCCAAGCGGTGCAGGTGACGGGGGTGGTGACGGTAAACGGGGAAACCCGAGCGATTTTACAAGCCCCTACTGAAAAAAGTCGTTATGTCCGAGTGGGGGACTATTTAGCCAATGGACAGGTTTTAGTGAAACGGATTGAAGTCCGAGGACGCGCTCAACCGGTGGTTATTTTGGAAGAGTTAGGGATGGAAGTGACTCGCGCTGTGGGTGAACCCCCGGCCTCGGAGACTCCCTCGGAAACGGTATCTTTAAGGCGAGGTCGTCCGAGTAGTTAGGGCTTACGGAATAAGTCCGGGAGTCGGGGAGCAGGGGAGCAGGGGAGAGGGGGAGCGGGGGAGCAGGGGAGCAGGGGGGCAGGGGAGCAGGGGAGCAGGGGGGCAGGGGAGAAATTACCTATTCCCTATTCCCTATTCCCTATTCCCTATTCCCTATTCCCTATTCCCTATTCCCTATTCCCTATTCCCTTGTTAAATTCAGATTGTCAATCGGCTTTGGTCATTCGGAATAGACCCAAACAGAGCAAGAAGATGAAGCAGAGTACGGAAATTTATTGTTCTCAAATGCCCTTGGCCGTTTATCGAGAGGTCGCGGCTCATTTACGGCAAGTGGTGGGGGTTTCTGTCACCCTTACCCCCCAAGAAGAGGGGAAATTCAACTATCAACAGAGTCAAATCGCTTCCCTGTGTTTAGAGTATGAAGAGCAGGAGGAACAAGTGCAGCAAGTTCAGAACATTTTGGATTATTATGCCCGAAAACATGGGGCTTGGCAGGAGAAATCTTAGCGGAAGACCAAAATTGATGCAGTTCAGATGAACTTTAAAGAAGAACTGGAACCGAGTCGCTTGATTCCCAGCTTAACGGCCGGGGTGGTGGTGGGTATTATCCGCGTGAGTTTGTGCTTCTCCTATGCGGTGTTTATTTTTTCTGGGCCTTTGACGGACTATCTCCCTTGGGGGATTGGGATGCTGTTGTTTAGTGGCGCTGTGGTGAGTTTTTGGCTGGCGCTGACCAGTTCCTCAGAGAATGTGGTGGCTCACCCTCAACCCCAGTCTACGGCGGTTTTAGCGCTGTTGGTGCCGCCCATTGTGGCGCAAATGGCTCCGGATGCGGGGGGGGAGGCGCTGTTTTTAACGACGATGGCGGCGATCGCACTTTCCACCCTCATTACAGCCGGGGCCTTTTGGGGTCTGGGGTTTCTCCAATTGGGCAACCTCATCCGCTTTTTCCCCTACCCCGTCATTGGGGGATTTATTGCCGGGAGTGGTTGGTTATTGGTGCGGAGTCCTTTACAAGCTATGGCCGCTCGTCCCTTGACTTTTAGCACCCTGGGCAGTTTCTTCCAAGGGGATATTTTCTATCACTGGTTCACAGGGGTAGTCTTTGGGAGTGGGTTATTAATCCTGTCCCGTCGTTCTAATCACTGGTCTTTAGTGCCGGGGGGATTGTTCCTGGCGATCGCGCTTTTTTATGCCATCTTAGGCATCACCCACACTGACATTAACACCGCCCGCCTCCAAGGATGGTTATTGGCCAACAACACCGACGGGGGATTATGGCATCCCCTCACTTGGCATCACCTCTCAACCATTGAATGGTCAGTAGTGTGGCAACAAACCCCCCACTTTGCCACCATTGCCATTGTCAGTGTCGTGAGTTTGTTATTAAACGTCAGTGGCATTGAATTAGCCGTCGCCCGAGATATGGACTTAGATCAGGAATTACGCACCGTTGGCCTAGCGAATATAGTAGCGGGGTTAGGCTGTGGGGCTATTAGCTACCATGCCTTGGGATCCTCGGTGTTACCCTATCGCATGGGGGCTAAAAGTCGCTTAGTGGGGGTGGGGGTGGCTGTGGTGTCTGCCATTGCCTTGATTTTCGGCTCTACGGTGGTGGCCTTTTTGCCCAAGTTTGTCTTAGGAGGGTTAACCTTGTTCTTGGGCTTTGGCTTCCTCTGGGAATGGGTCATAGAAGCGCGGCACAAGTTACCCCGTCTGGATTATGCCATTGTCTGGGGGATTTTATTGGTGGTGGCCAGCTTTGGGTTTTTGGAAGGTGTGAGTTTGGGGTTAGCGGTTGCGATCGCCACCTTTGCCGTTAACTATAGCCGCATTAACCCCATCCAACTCACCTTTTCCGGCGCATCCTACCCCAGTCAAGTGATTCGCCTCCCCTACCAAAAGCGCATCTTGGCTCAAAAAGGACAACAAATCCTGATCCTCGTCCTCCATCAATTCCTCTTTTTCGGCACCGCCCACAAACTCCTCGAATACATTCAAGAGCGTCTTCTAGCCCCCACCCAAGAAGAAAGTAAGTTAGACATCAACGCCAAAATTCAGTTTATCCTCCTCGATTTTAGCCAAGTATCCGGCCTAGACTCCTCCGCCGTCCGCAGTTTCGTCCGGATTCAACAAATCGCCAGCCAACAAGAGATCACCCTCGTTTTTAGTCATTTGCGCCCTTCTCTGCTCTCTCAACTGCAACAAGGTGGCTGTTTTGACCATCCTCAACCCCACTGTCAACAGTGGAATATTTTCCCGGATTTGGAACGGGCCTTAGAATGGTGCGAAGATCAGATTATCCACCATCATCTCTTTCCCTATCGTCGTCTGTTTCCTGACTTAGATCAGTGGTTGGAACAGATGCAATCAGAACAGTTAATTCTTGAACTTCAGGCCGTCTTTGGGGATGTGGCCAAAGTGCAGAAATTTCTCCACTATCTCGAACCGAGGGAGTTTCCGGCCGCTCATACCCTCTTCCATCAAGGAGATGCCGCAGAAGGATTATATTTAGTGGCCTCTGGTCAACTCAGCGCCTATCTAGAACAATCCGACGGAGAAATTAAGCGCTTGTGGCGGTTTAATCCGGGGAGTATTGTGGGTAAAACTGGGTTATCGAGTGATCAAGTCCGTCTCTCTTCCGTCATTATCGACCAACCCAGTTTACTATATTATCTCTCCCCTGGAGCCCTCCAACACCTCTCCCAAGAAGCCCCAGACCTTGCCCTCCAGTTTGAACATTTTCTCTTGCAATTGCTCTGTGAGGAGCGTTTAAATGAGCGACAACGGGCTATTAATAAGGGGGTGGGTTGGGATTAATTGATTTCAACTTTTGGAAAAATCAGTCTCCTCAATCAACTGACGAAGTTTCTGCCATTCTGGCAACCACTCCCAGACCCCATCTTTACGTTCAATTCGAGTCACAACTTTTTCAATAAATACTTCCTCTGGGTGCTTTTTATTTGCACTATCTTCAAATCCAAAATCGCGAAGTTTTTCTCTCATGGCGTAGAGTAAATCCTTCCCCGCAAAATAATGGAGATAATTTTGAAAACGAGATCCTGCTGATTTGAATTTAGGAAGTAAATCCCTGAATTTCCCTTGCACATTTTCGGGTGACACAATTCTCTCGCCCTTATATTCTCTAACAATTTCAGCTATCCTTACTTCACAGTAATCTTCGCCTAGTGTGGGCGGGAATGAATGTCCTTGTCGAACTTTGTCGCCCCAAAAATTCTTAAACTTTTCGCAAGCTAAAGCAGTTCTTGCCGCCGAATATGCAGCAATTTTCTCCGCTGCTTGGTCTAAAGCATTCTGATAATCAGAGTCTAATGGTGCTTTCTTTCCTAATGCGTTTCGGACGACTACCGGATCGATTAAATAGTTTTCAATCTCTTTTCTCTCCCACGCCCAACCGACCCATATTTGATCATATACACATTGAATGGGTTCATTGGTTATTTCCCAATCTCGACAATCAAAATCATGATCGACCAAACAAGCTAAATTGGGTTGTCGGCGACGGTCGGCGATAATACTACTCAGAAAGCTGGACGTTTTGCCCCCGAGAGGGCGAATTTCACATTTGGGTAATAACTGACGAATAACGCGAATATCAATGCTTTTCGGACTTCCTTCGCAGTAAAGATTCGTTACAGACACAGCGTTCCTCCCGGTAAACGGTAGGTTTCACCTTCTCCAACAATATTGCTTACCGAGTCGGAGTGAGTGGTAATAATAAATTGACAGGTCGGTTCAATTTTCATCAGTTGCGAGACAAAATATTGAGCAGCCGGAGGATGTAAATTCAAATCTATTTCATCGATTAAGACTACCGAATAAGCAATTTGTTGTCTGACAAATTCATATAATAAAGGAAAAACTGACTGCTCTCCGGCTGACATTTCTTCAACGTCATAGGTTCTATATCCATCATTCAGAAGAAAATAAGTTTCTGAACCTGTCGGATCATTTTGACTAGGCAGTTTTTCGACCCCAGCAAATGAGCGATCGGGAAAGACTTTTTTATAAAGTCTTTCTATCTGCAATAAATAACTATTTGAATAATCACCAATTCCTGATTCTTGATTTCTGTGCCAATCAATCAGATATTGTCGTAAAATCCCGACTCCAACATCAAAGGATGCTTCACTACTACTTTCGTGGAGATTGTCTCTGCTACTGTCTGGCGTGGAATGGGAACCTAAGTTCCTAAATTGGTCAAACCAAAAAACTCCGGGAAGTTTCGCAAAATAAGGTTGGACAGATTGATCTCTCCTATTGATAAACCATTGAGCATAATATCTTCCTCTAAATTGGGCGCGTTCTGCTGGAGTATCTCCCGCTTTCCAAAAATCACCGTTTAACAAAAGGCGAACTCTCCGGCTGTCTCCGGGTTCGACAAATTCGCGCATCTCTTTGAACTCGTCCGGTTGAGCATCGTACCATTTTTGGGCTAGTTTAGAAGTGGTTTTTAATTCTTCCTCCTCAAATAAAATCTGCATCTCAATTTTGGGCGATCCCCACCTAAAATGGCGACCGGGAAGGAAACCGATCCAGTTGAAATCTGCTACATCTCGAATCCGACCAGTTGCTAAGGCTAAAGGAAGCGCGATCGCCTGTAAAAGGGTGGTTTTACCTGTTCCGTTATCGCCGAGGATCAAATAGCGATCGCTCACCTCGTCCAGAATATTATTCTTGAACGAAATTTCTAGGTCTTTAAATCGTTTGAAGTTGTGAATTTTAATTGATTCGACTTTCATATAATTAAAAGAAAATTTAAAGAATGAGCTTTCCCGCCATTGTAGCGGCGGCAGATGCCATAGTAAAAGCGGGAGACCTGAACCCATTTCAGGATTGAATCTCCGGCGAGCCTTGACCTATAATACCCAGCAGATATTTCAAAGAAAATTGATGCAACTATCCTCTCCTAGTGATGCTACCACCCTACAAGCCAGTTTTCAGGCTTTATCTGATCCCCTACGGCTGCAAATCATCGACCTCCTGCGGACTGAGGAGTTGTGTGTGTGTGAATTAGGCGATCGCCTCACCGTTGCCCAGTCTAAGCTATCCTTTCACCTCAAAATCCTCAAATCCGCGAATCTCATCCTCCCCCGTCAAGCTGGACGCTGGATTTATTACCGCCTCAATCTCAGTCAATTTGTCCTTTTAGAGCAGTATTTCGCCGAATTACGTCGTTTTAGCCCCATTATTGCCGCTCGTCCTTGTGAAGAATAGGGAGTGAAGAACCTAACTGAATTCTTCCACCCTCAATTTACCTGTCCTTTAAGTTCCCTTAATGTTTATATCAAATATTTTTGATATATAATACTCAACGAACCCCAAAAAACACTATGACCCCATCTACCCCACTCAAAACTAGCGCCCTGAGTGTTGCCTCTGCCCTCCTTCTAGCCGCTTGCAACCAAGCGCAGTCCCAACCCCCCCAACCCATTCGCATTGATGGTTCTAGCACCGTTTACCCCATCACTCAGGCCGTGGTGGAGGAATTCCAAGAACACAGTCAAACCAAAGAAAGAAACGCTAAAACCCCCGTTCAAATTAGCGTGGATATTTCCGGCACCAGTGGGGGATTTAGAAAATTTTGCCGGGGGGAAACCCAAATTAGTGGGGCATCTCGTCCCATTAGTCAAGAGGAAATTGTGGCCTGTCGGGAGAGTAAAGTTCCCTATCTAGAAATTCCTGTTGCTTTTGATGCTTTAACCGTTGTGGTGAACCCACAAAATAACTGGATGGATAGCATCACCTTAGAGGAGTTAAAAACCCTCTGGCATCCTAACGCGGAAGGACAGATTAGAAACTGGAATCAAATTCGTCCCAGTTTACCCGATCGTCCGATTAATCTCTTTGGTGCCGATGTAGACTCTGGAACTTACGACTATTTTAATGAAGCTGTAATGGCTGAAATTAAAATCAGTCGGAAAGATTATGTGGGGAACGAAGATGATAATTTAACGGTTCAAGCGGTGAGTCAAGATGTTAACGCACTGGGCTATTTTGGCTTGGCTTATTATGAACAAAATCAACACCGCTTAAAAGCGTTAGCTATTGACAATGGCAATGGGGCTATCTTACCATCCCGGGAAACCGTAGCTGATGCGACCTATCAACCCTTGGGTCGTCCTTTGTTTATTTATGTCAACTTGGCAATGGCACAAAAGAATCCTAAGTTGCAGGAATTTATCCGATTTTATCTGGATAATGGGGAACGAATTGCCGAAAAAATAGGCTATATTCCTCTGCCAGAAGAAGCCTATGAGTTAGGGAAAGTCATCCTGTATAAAGGCGAGGTGGGAACGGTTTTTGGGGGTAAATCTCAATTTGATCTCACCTTACCGGATATGTTGCGCCAACCGGCTAAGTTTTAGTTGTTTTTTATAAAAATCTCATGAGTGAATCGTCCCGAGTGAATACCCAGGCTGTCCAAGCGGGTGGCACTTTGAATATTTTTGAAAAGTATCTCACGGTCTGGGTTATTTTTTGCATTTTAGGAGGCATTGCTTTAGGGAAGTTATTCCCCGGTGTTGCCCGAAGTTTGGACGCAATGAGTGTTTATAATGTGTCCATTCCCATTGCTATTTGTCTCTTTTTCATGATGTACCCCATCATGGTTAAGATTGATTTTACTCAAGCGGTACAAGCAGCCAAGACTCCTAAACCCGTCCTGTTAACCTTGGTGGTAAACTGGCTGATTAAACCCTTTACAATGTTTGTTTTTGCCCAATTCTTTTTAGGTTGGTTGTTTGCTCCTCTCTTAAGTGGGACGGAAATCATTCGGGGGGAATCAGTGACCTTTGCTACGTCTTATATTGCGGGGGCGATTCTGTTAGGAATTGCTCCCTGTACGGCGATGGTGTTGATGTGGGGGTATTTGTCCTATAGCAATCAAGGTCATACCTTGGTGATGGTGGCGGTTAATTCCCTCACGATGTTGTTTCTCTATGCTCCTTTGGGGAAATGGTTACTGGCGGAAAGTAATTTAATGGTGCCGTGGCAAACGATTGTTTTATCGGTGTTTGTTTATGTGGGTTTACCTTTGGCGGCGGGAATGTATAGCCGTTATTGGATTTTGAAAAACAAGGGGAAGGCTTGGTTTGAGCAAGTTTTCTTAAAGTATCTCAGTCCTGTTGCTGTGACGGCTTTGTTACTAACTTTGGTGTTGCTGTTTGCGTTTAAAGGGGATGTGATTATTGAAAATCCCTTGCATATTTTGCTGATTGCGGTGCCGTTGTTTATCCAAACCAATTTCATTTTCTTAATCGCTTATGTGGCGGCTTTAAAATTGAAAATGTCCTACGAAGATGCGGCCCCGGCGGCGTTGATTGGGGCGAGTAATCATTTTGAGGTGGCGATCGCAACGGCGGTGATGTTGTTCGGTCTAAACTCCGGTGCCGCTTTAGCTACGGTCGTCGGGGTACTGATTGAAGTTCCGGTCATGTTGATGTTAGTGGAATTTTGCAAACGGACGGCCTTCTGGTTTCCCCGGGAACCGGAAAAAGCCACTTTATTAGATCCTCGTTGTTTGAAGGACTGTCATGAGCAATTTTGATCACCCCCCCCGCATTCTGTTTTTATATGGCTCCTTGCGGGAACGTTCCTATAGTCGTTTGTTAGCGGAGGAAGCGGCGCGAATTATTACGGAGATGGGGGCCGAGGTCAAGTTTTTCCATCCCCATGAGTTACCCCTGCGGGGACAAGTGGAGGAATCCCATCCCAAGGTGCAGGAGTTGCGTGCTTTAAGTCAGTGGTCTGAGGGTCAAGTCTGGTCTTCCCCGGAAATGCACGGCAATATTACCGGGATTCTGAAAAATCAAATCGATTGGATTCCTTTAAGTATCGGTGCGGTGCGGCCGACTCAGGGGAAAACCTTGGCGGTGATGCAGGTGAGTGGGGGATCTCAGTCTTTTAATGCGGTGAACACTCTGCGCATTTTAGGCCGTTGGATGCGGATGTTTACCATCCCTAATCAGTCTTCGGTGGCGAAAGCTTATCAAGAGTTTAATGAAGATGGAACGATGAAAGATTCTCCCTACCGCGATCGCGTGGTGGATGTGATGGAGGAACTTTACAAATTTACGCTGTTGTTGCGGGATAAGGTGGATTACCTCACTGACCGCTACAGCGAACGGAAAGCGAATCAAGGATAAAAGGAAGAAATTATGCCCCGTGTGATGTTTGTTTGTAAGAAGAATTCGGCCCGGTCCCAAATGGCGGAAGCCTTTGCTAAACAGTTAGCAGGGGAGGGGATCAGTATTACCAGTTCAGGATTAGAGGCCAGTCAGGTGAATCCGGGTGCGATCGCCGCTATGGACGAAATTGGGATTGATATCCGAGATCAACAGTCTAAAGCCTTAGCAGAGTTTCAACCGGAGGATTTTGATGTGGTGATTTCCCTCTGTGGCTGTGGGGTGAGTTTACCCCCGGAATGGTTAACGCGGGAGGTGTTTGAAGATTGGCAACTGGATGATCCCGCCGAACAACCGGAGATTTTCCCTCGGGTGCGGGATGAAGTGAAAGCGCGGGTGGAACAGTTAATCGAAAGCCTGAAACCCTCGGTCTAGTTGGGTTTAGCTTGGGTGGTTTGGGGAAGCGCGATCGCCCATTCCCCCAAGCAATTTGTAGGTTGGGTGGAGCGACAGCGCAACCCAACAAAACAATTGAGAATTGAGAATTAATAATTGAGAATTGTTAATTATTCCGCGATTTGTAGGTTGGGTGGAGCGACAGCGTAACCCAACAAAACAATTGAGAATTAATAATTGATAATTATTAATTATTCCCCGACTTGTAGGTTAGGTGGAGCCACAGCGCAACCCAACAAAACCGGGAGTCTGTCACGTCGGCACAGGTTCACCGGGGCGTAATTTCATCCATTTCCCTGTTTCTTCTAAGAAACTCTCACACCCCACAACATCCCATTCCATCTCAATATAGTCCTCTTGCGGTCGAATATTGACATTAATCGACGGTTCTTGAGGTTCAAAGGTGGGATTTTCTGTTAAATGGGGTTGCTGATGTTGGTGTTCTACGGCATGATAGGTTATGCAGCGATCTACATAATGGCAATTAATGCAAATACACATGGGTTCTGCTCCCACTCAATAATCGGTCAACAATCTTGTCGCTATTTTGTTCAAGTTGGATGAATTCTAACACGATTTTTTCTGAACTGTTTTTCCCCAACTGTGGCGCAACGGGGGAGAGCAGAAAAGTGGCAAATGCACCCTAGATTAAAGGACTAGGATAGAACACCCCGGCTGATTCAATCTTAACACTAGAGGAGTTCCCTAAGAATAGCGAACTTGCAAGAGTAGACGCAACTGTTCAAAAGGGATTAATTTGAATCGAAAAATGCAAACCGTTTTCTTGCCAAGTCCGTTGACTGGAGGAAGGGGAGGTGAGGGGAATTCCCCAATCGAGACGGGCCACAAGGCGATCGCTCATCAGCCATTGTAAGCCCAAACCAACGGACGCGAGAGTATTCCTATCTGGGGTACTGCCCTGATTCCACCCGAGGCCAAAATCCACGAAAGGGGCCACCACAAGGACGCTAGGGGCTTGGGGAAGTCTCAAGACGGGAAACTGCCACTCTACGGTTCCAGAGATGCCATGATCGGTTAATAGGGTATCCTGACGATAGCCTCGCACGGTACCGAATCCCCCCATGCCTAACTGTTCAGAAGGGACTAAAGGGCGATCGCCCCATTGCACATTTCCCCGTACAATTAGGGTGCTATCCCCGATTAAACGCACATATTGCCCTTGTCCTCGCCAAGCGAAAAACCGGGTATCTGGAGGCTGAGAATTAATCGTTGCCCCTAGAGCGTCCAGACCGAGACTAAACTGAGAACGGAGGGCTAAAATGTGCTGATGGCTTTGTTGTGTCCACTCTTGACTCAAACGCAGGGCGGTGATTTGGGTTTTTCCCTCGGCATCAGCCCCGGGGGAGAGGGGAAAGGGAATATCCAGTAAACGAGTAGCGCCTTCTGTGCGCGATAAGGCTAAACTAAGGGCGAATTCTTGACTCGGGGTTTGCTTTAAAGGATGGCGCACCTTGAGTTGAGTATAGCGCGAGGTGGACTCCACATTGAGCGGCACAAAAGGGGGTTCAATAATCCGACTGGTGGCGATTCCGGTGGTGAGATTGACGGTGGTATTGTGGGGACTGACGGGTACCGTGTAGCTGAAATCGTAGCTATTGCTGCCCTCGGTGTTACTGTAACCCACTTGCAGGCGATCGCCCCAACCGGATAAACTACGATGTCCGATGGTCACACCTCGGCGAAAACTCCCCACACTCGGCGATCGCCCATTATCCGCCAAAACCTCCCCAAACCACGGATTAGCCGCCACTACGACCACATCTAAAACACTCTGTCCCCCTTGAGGACTGGCCCCTAACGCCCCTTGCACCTGCTCAATCATGGGGTCTAATTGTAATAACCGTAGGCCATCAAGTAAGGTGGGTTCATGGAGAGGGGGAGTGGTGGCTAAGTTGAGGCGCGATCGCACATACTCCCGATGTAATCGCCCCTCTACCCTCACTCGAATCTCCTCTATCCCCCCTTCCCTCACCTGGACTCGCAAAATCCCCGTCTCCTGAAACCGACGAAAATCCTCCGAGTCTACAAAAGAGCCACTGGTAATATAGCCCCCCTCCTCATACTTGCGATCAATCTCCCCCAATAAAGTCATCACCTCCGTCACAGAGAGACGATCTCCCACTTGCCAATCTCCCTGTAACTCCTCATCCCCAAACACCGTATTGCCCACCAATTCCAACCGTTGTAAAACAACACTCTCCCCCTCCACAACTGGGGGAGACGTTTCCTCATCGGGTAACGGTAAATTGAGCAAGGGATCTGTCGGAAAAACCGGAGTATCGGGTAACATCTCCGGTGGGGGACCCGAAGGCCATAAATCCGCCGGATTGGGCAGGAGGGGGCTTTGCGCCTTCACCTCTCCCCCCAAGAGACACAATCCGACACCTAACAGCACCCCCCAAGAGGGACGGCCGAAACAGAGGGCAGAATAGGAAAAATGGGCAGACATAAGACAACATTTTCAATAAACGACACACCCTAACTCAGGTAAAGTGCCATCATTTTATTGAATTCTCGGCAATTCTGTATTCTCTGCTTGGAAATAGGGCTTGGCCTCAAATCCCCCCATCCCGGCCAGAATTGAATTGGGAAATCGTCTTACAAATTGATTATATTGTTGAATGGCTTGATTATACCGGAGTCGTTCGGTGGCAATGCGATTTTCCGTTCCCGCTAACTCATCTTGTAGACCGATAAAAGCCCGAGATGAACCTAATTCAGGTTGAGAGATCACCCATTGATTAAACTGTCCAATCGCCCGATTCATTTCAGTCGTGGCCGCGATTTTTTCCTGTTGAGAAGTGGCCTGTAAATACTGTTCTCTCGACTGGGTTAATAAACGCACAATTTCTTGTTCCTGTTGGGCTTGTGCCTGAGTTACCGCCAATAAATTAGGGATTAAATCCGCCCGTCGTTGCAGTTGATTTTCCACCTGCGCCCAAGCGGCCTCAGCTTGTTGTTGACGTTCCGCCAGACCATTGTAGGTGAAGATTCCCCACAACAGCACGAACACCCCAACGGCAATCCCCCCATAGGTCAAGGTGACGTTGCGCTGTTGTTTTTGTTGTTGTGCGATCGCCGCTTGTTGCTGTCTGGCTTCTACTTGTGCGATCGCCTTTTGAATAAATTCTGGCGGAATCGAAACCTCCGATCCCGCTTCTTCTAACTGACTCAAAGAATAACGACTTTGGGTTTCTTGATACAACCGAGAGGCAACTTCTAACACTTCATCCGCTAATTCTTCAGGAATATGCTCATTTGAATTACTCATAAACCAATCGCCTATTAACGCCACTACATTTATCATAATATCAAAGGGAAAACAGAAATTTATTCCTAGGTTGGGTGGAACGGAGTACGAAACCCAACAAATTAGCATCAGACCCTAGGCAAAATTTGACGATTTAATATTAATTTTTTTGAACAATCCTGTTAATATCAAATAAATGAAGTACAATTTACAATGGATTTTTGTGCCGTTGCTGCCTATAAACCATGAAATATCTTAAAATTCAACTTAAAAATCAGCCAAAAGTCCGAACATTTTTACTCGGATGTTTAGGTCTTCTCTGCTTAAGTTTTACACTACTTTTACAGCCTTCCCCCAGTTATGCTGTCACCCCCGGGCAAGTTCCCAATCCTCGCCAAGTGTCTGGGGGCTGGGTGACAGATATGGCGAATGTGATTGATTCAGCCACAGAAGCCCAGTTAAATCAAATGATTACAGATTTAGAAGGGAAAAATGGCGCAGAAATTGCCGTTGTTACCATTCCCCAAACCAATGAATTATTAACCCCTAAAGATTTTGCAACCCAACTATTTAATCTGTGGGGAATTGGGAAAGAGGGACAAGATAACGGCATTTTATTTTTAACTTCCGTGGGAGATCGGCGAGTTGAAATTGAAACCGGATATGGAATAGAGGGAATTTTACCCGATGCCAGAGTGGGGCGAATTTTAGATGATCATGTTGTGCCTTATTTTCGCAATGATGATTTTAATAACGGGATTTTAGCCGGGACTCAAGCCTTGATTAAAGTAGTAGAATCTCAAGTCTTTGATCCCGCTTTAGCACCTCCTTTAGAACTGCCTAATTTTCTTTGGTTCATGACCGGATTTACAGGCATTTTATCCGGTATATTGTACAATATTTCTCGTCAGTTTTCCACAAAACCGGTATTAGTTAATCCTGGAGAATATAAGCGAATTAAAGGCATAGATCGCAGTGACTTTTCCGTTTATTTATTCATGAGGATAGGAGTGTTTTGTGTTTTATTTGCCGTAACCATTTTACCCATTTTTACCCTATCCAAGCGCTCACCGGAATTAGCCATCTTTGGGGGGGTATTATTGGTGACAGCGATCTTTTTCTTCTTCGCCTATAAAGCAACAGTCGGCACAACAAGACTGAAGCAGCGCCTACGAACATGGATGATTTTACTAGGTTTGATTATCCTAGGCACTTGGATCATAGTTATACCGGGAATTGTAGACCTCCGTTCTCTTTGGGAAGCGATCGCCATTATTCTCTTAATAGCCATTATCCCGCGTAATGAGCGTCTTCTCGGTGCAGTAACTGGCATCATTGTGAGTTTCTTCGCTACATTAATCCTCTTCTTTTTCTGGGTGTTATTAAATTTAGAGCAGTGGGGCTACATTCGGGGTATTGTCGAACTATTTTTAGACTATTTTAATCCCCTAACTGTGAGTGGAGTTACGGCCGCTATTATCAGCTTATTAGGATGTTTTCCCATCGCACGAGAACTCATCCAATGGCGGTTTAAAAAATCAGAAAATCAGCGTTCTTTACGCCCTATTTATAACGCCCAGTCTCAAGCACCAATGCAGCTTTTAGATTCAGAAACTCTCCCTTCAATCCTCAATAAGCACCAAAAAACAGCCCAACAATTAGGCAGCACCTTTTTTGAGGGATGGTGGACTCCGACAAATCACCCTGTCCGTCGTGAAGAAGTTTATCTCAAAGCTTATATTAACAGTGGCTTAGGACAGAAATATTTAGAATGTCCAACGGGCAAAGAATTTACAGTATCTAGGACATCTACAACTGTTGTTTCTGCAACGGAATATAGCACCGGATTAGAACGCATTACAGACACTTGTGAATGTTGTAGTTATCGGAAACAATCGGAGCGAGTAATTCCCCGTGTCTCCTCTTCCTCTTCCTCTTCCTCTAGTAGCAGTAGCGGGGGTGGGGGTAGTTTTGGCGGGGGGAGTAGTGGGGGCGGGGGTGCAGGCAGAGGATTTTAGCCTTGCTCCCTGTTCCGAGTGGCTGTTATGGGGCTAAATTTTGGGACTTCATCTCAAGTTGTAGGAAATCCCCCCTAATCTCAGTTTCTAAGGCGAATTAGGGGGGATTTAAGGCGATACTCTGTTAGGTCTGCTCCTCTCCTCAAGAGGTCTAAAAACCCGGTTTCTGTCAGAGCAAGTTGCTTCGCAGAAAGCAGAATCCCCCTAAGAATTGCGGAACGCAATTAACGGCGGGAGTGTCAACCTAAGTGAAAAGATACTACCCTAAACCGGATTTCTATACAGTTACAGTCAGTCTTTAAAGACTTTCACTACTCTCATCCGGGGGCAATTCTTCTCCCGCTTCGACCACTAATTCCGGGATAACTACCACATCATCGGTAATCATCGGCAATTGTCCACTATAGAGATTCATGGACTGTAAGCAAGCATTAAGACCTTGTACTGCTTCATTGTAGATGGCAATTTTTTCCTCTACTTCTTCCAAGTGTCGCTCATTTTGAGCAATCTTTAACTCCGCTTCCTTCTCCAAGGTTTGTTCTAAATAAGCCCGCGCTTGGTCATATTTTTGCAGAATATCGAGTCGATATTGTTCCGCCAACGGCAACACTTCAGTTTTAATCATGTTATCAATGGTTTGACGGAATTCACTGCGAATGGTAGCGGAAACTTTTGGTTCAAAGTCTAGCTTGAGCAGTTGACGAATGGCAGGTTCTGCCTCGACAATACTTTCAGCCCCATAACTTTGGGAGGTTTGTTGTAAGGTTTGCCGAAATTGGTAAATTGAGAAAGTCCCCTCATTATAAAAGCGAGGACTTTCCCGCACATAGCGATCGCATTCTTTCCGTGCTGCACTCTCCGCCAGCTTTAACATCGTCTTTTCCAAGTCTTTGAACTGTTGTTCAATTCCCCCATCTTTCCCTAACAAGCGGTACAATTCCCGGTAACAGTCCGTTGTTTTAACGGACTCTAAGAGACGTTGGCAAAAACTGCTCACAATGAGTTGAGAAGATTCTACTAACACATCTTCAAGTTCATTGGAAAAGTAATAGAGGGCTTCGACGAGAACAGCTAAGAAAGGCGCGGTAGAATTGCGGTCATGGCTGCCTGTGGCTTTTTTGTAAGCATCTAACACCGAGAAAGTCTGTAAAAGTCCATCCAGTTTGGCAACCATTTGTTGTTTTAACAGGGTAAAGTCTCGCTCAAATTCTACATCTTCTCGGGCAATAATTTGATTGACTTTTTGCGACAAATATGATTTAAATTCACCGCCAATGGTTTGCAGTTGTTGGTTGAGTTTGTCCAACTCCTGCGCCTTCATGGCATCAATTTCACGGGGTTGACTCTGCAAGTCTTGTCGTTTACTGTTGTAGTAATTTTTTAGACCAATACAAAGGGGCTGTAAATCACTGGCTAAGGTAGTGAAGAGTTGGGGGCGTTTTTCTTCCGTTAAATACTGGGTGATGGCACTCCGAAAACTTTCAATCCCACTATCGGTAATTAACTGTTCAATCAGGGGAGTTCCCCACTCACTCAAAATGCGCACATAGTTTTCATTGGCGGTTTCATAACTATTCACAGACACCCGAAAGGGGCTACTGGTGAGTTTGCCGGAGTTGGCACAATAGTTATTAAATTCGCTGACAAATTGCGGGGTTTCTTCCTCTCCCCCAATGCCTTTGACGCTTTCGGTAAAGAGGGAATCCAGTCCAAAGCGATCGCGTCCTGTGGTCTGTTTAATCTGGCTACCATAAAAGCCCAACAGTCCACTGGTTTTATAAATCCTTGTGGTGTCCCGGAATTGGGTTTGAATGAGGTTATCTAACCGTTGACGGAGTTGGGCATTATACCAAGTTTGGTCAATACGGTTAAAGACGTAAAACACCCGATCTCGAATGCCCGGATTCGTTTTAATTTTCTCCAACAATTCCGTCTCTTCGGTGGTCATATCCCCGGCAGCAGCTGGTTTTAAAATAGTAATAACGGCTGACGTTTCGGGATCTTCAATTTTGCGATAGGTGAGGTCAGCATCTTTCTGAACTGGAGCATCAATGCCAGGTAAGTCCACTAACACATTGCCATCTTCTAACAGAGGATGATAGCAATAATATTGCAGGCGTTTTAACACCGCGCTATTGCTGCCCCGTCGGGCATAATCTGCGGCTTTACTCAAGTTGGAAAAGCCTAATTGATCCATTGAATAGATTTTATTTTCTAGGGTAGCAATGCGATCTCGGTTATGCTCAAAGCCCTCTAATAATAGAATTAAGGCTTTGGCTTGTTTGGCATATTCAGATTTACTTTCGCCCCCTTCTTGTTCGATGATATGTTGTGCTTTTTTCTTCAGGGTTTCAGTGACATCAGCTTGGTTAATATTGCCGTCTAAGCCTAAACCTAAACGTTGACAAACCAGTTGCACTTGCTCCCGAATTTCTGACTCGCTCAGGAAGGTTAAAACGACTCGTTCCTCTTCTGGAGTGGCGTATTCAATATAACATTCTGTCCCTGTGGCGTGTCCTTCGGCGCTGTAAAGTAATTCCCGTTCTAACAGGGCATTGATTAGCATGGATTTACCTGCACTAAATGCCCCAGCAAAGACGATTTCAAATTTCGGTGCAATGGCCTTATTGAGGGAATGTTCAATCTCTCGGGTACTGTATTGAGTGCGCAAGTTTGGTTCTTGTTGTAACAGTTGCAAGAGAGCATTCACTTGATCTTTCAGCTTGGCACATTGCGGATAGTCTTGACTCATTATTACCCCGATTCTTTATGCTAGAACATTTATGGCTACAGAGAATCTTTGTCCTTTTTCGGAAAGATAGCAAATTTTGGGGCAGGACAAAATTGTTGACCCTAAATTTAATCTTTTTCTCCACATTTATCTCTTGTGTAAATGCACAAAACATGGTATAAAGTTCCCTCGGTAACGAGAGGATTCTGGAAAAAGTTTAACCTAAAAGAGGAGAACTGCTGAAAAATACGCAAAACTTCAGGGCGTTGGCATCCGTGTTTCTGCTGAGATTACCTAGGTTTTTCTTTGGGAAAACTTTACATTTTTTTGGACAGTTGAGGCTTGATCTCGCTGAAAATTGGCGGTTTTCTAGAATCAGAGGGAAAAGAAGATTAAATAATCAAGGGGAATTTTTTATGATGAAATAATAAAGCTGTGACAAAAATCACGAGATGACCTGTAAAAAGATCACAGGAGTTCGCGGGAAACTAGCAGAAGATGAGGGACAAATCAAATTCTGCTGGAACCATCGTGGATACTTCACATATCATTCGACTCTTAGTAGAAAAAGCCCTCTATATTAAGAGACTCACCCCGGAAATTGAAAATGGCATTAATGAGGAATTGACCCGCTTGGGTCATATTTCTGAGGTAGACTATGAGGCATTAGAATTGCTGATGGCGGAAATGGATGCCGGACGAGTTCAGTTAGTGTCTAGTGTGTAGTGTCTCAAGTTGACCAAAAAAATTTCATCACCCGATTTAAGCGTTGTCTTGCGATCGCCTGTTGTCCCGGATCAGGGATCAATCCCTCACTGGGATTGAGTTGCATCAAAAGCGGAATCGTTTCCGTATCTAAAGCCACTTGGAAAGCATGATCCGGCCAGACTAAATCCGAGGCTTGTCGCAGATCCTCCACTTGAGGATCCGTCTGAGGGTCTGTTGCTGTTCCTGAATATTTTGCCCAGAAAAGAGGGCGCACCCAACACATCCCGCGCTGGGGAATCCATTGAATTACTTCTGCATAAAGACGCCCATAAAAGCCACAAGATTCCTGTTCAAGATTTGCTTCTAAATAAACAATTTGTTGAGGGGTAAAAGGAGCAACAGGATGAAACATAGGAGAATCCATAAGTGATAATCCATTATTAATGCTGAATCCTGTTCACTAGCTTAACGTAACAATGATTTTAACTCAACGCCCCGGCTTGTGGTGTTCCCTGCTTCTTTGTACCATTGCTCTCGTCCTTTCCTTGGGAATGTCCAGTCAGATGACCAGCCAGCGCACAGAAATCCTCTGGGATAGTTGGGGAGTCCCCCACATTTTCGCCCCGGATTTAGAACAAGTTTTAACCGGATTTGGCTATGCCCAAATGCACAGTCACGGCAACTTAATTTTACGCCTGTATGGGCAAAGTCGAGGTAAGGCTGCCGAATATTGGGGCGAGGATTATCTCCCGTCAGACCGCTATGTTCATCAGATGGGGATTCCCGAACGGGCCCAACAATGGTATCGTTCCCAAACGCCCCAAATGCGGCGCTATTTAGACGCTTTTGCTGGGGGAATGAATCGTTATGCCCAAGACCATCCCCAGTTATTAGCAGAGTCCTTAAAGGTGGTATTTCCCCTTACGGGAGTCGATGTTTTAGCCCATCTGCAACGGGTGATTCATTTCCAGTTTCTCAGTCCTCCTTTCAGGACTCCCTTACTCCCTCAAGGGTCCAATGGTTGGGCGATCGCACCCAGTCATTCTGCTAGCCAAAACGCCTTACTCCTCGCCAATCCTCACCTCCCTTGGCGGGACTTTTATTTGTGGTATGAAGCCCATTGGGAAACCCCCCAGACCAAACTTTATGGGGCGGCTTTAGTGGGAATGCCCATGTTGGCGATCGCCTTTAATCAACACCTCGGCTGGACCGCTACCGTCAACACCCACAACGGCAGAACCTTCTACGAACTCACCCTAGCCCCAGACGGCTATCAATGGGAGGGGGGAGTTCGTCCCTTTCAGCAGCAGGAAAAACACCTCAAAATTAAACAATCTGACGGCACTTTTCGCACCGAATCCCTAATCATTGAACGCTCCATCCACGGCGTAATTCTAGAGAAAAATCAGCAAAAGGCGATCGCCCTCAAAGTCGTAGGCTTAGACCGTCCCCACCTCCTCGCCCAATTTTTACACATGGCAGAAGCCCGCAATTTCCGACAATTTCAACAGGCCATGTCTCAATTACAACTGCCCCTATTTAATATTTTATACGCCGATCAAGCCGGAGAAATTGCCTACATTTTTAACGCCCTCATCCCCCAACATTCCCAAGGCAATTGGCAAGACTGGAAAAAAACAATCCCCGGCCATCAAACGAACACCCTCTGGACTGATTATCACCCCTATCAAGACCTACCCCAACTGGTCAATCCTGCCACAGGTTGGCTACAAAATACCAACGATCCTCCCTGGACTAGCACCTTCCCACCTCTGCTACAACCTGACCACTATCCTGCCTATTTTGCCCCCAATTCCTTAACCGGAGCATTTGACATTTTTCGGACACAACGTTCCCTAAAAATGCTCCTAGATTCTCCATCTTGGACATTACAACAGGTAATAGATGCCAAATTTTCCAGCCACCTAGAACTTGCCGATCGTATCCTTGATGATCTCATCAATGCAGCCCAAGATTCCCCTCGTCCTCTCATCCAACAAGCGGTAAATATCCTCTCCCACTGGGATAGACAAGCAAATGCTAACAGTAAAGGTGCCGCACTCTTTGCCATGTGGTTTCTCTCTATGAATCAACAATCCCTCTTTTCCACCCCTTGGAATCCCGCAGATCCCCTCAATACCCCCCAAGGATTAAGCAATCCGCAACAAGCGGTTTCAATTCTGGAAAATAGTACTTTACAACTGGAATTTGCTTGTGGTAAGATTAATGTAGAATGGGGGGATTGTGTGCGCTTAAAATATGGAACTGTAGAACGCCCAGCTAGCGGGGCTTCTGGAAAACTAGGGAGTTTTCGTGTACTAGATATTTCCCCAGATGGCGAACAAAAATTTCAAGTCGTGGGGGGAGATGGGTATATGGCAGCGATGGAATTTTCCCAGCCCTTGCGTGCCAAAGTCCTCAACCCTTACGGTAACGCCACCCAGCCCCACTCTCCCCACCGAGGGGATCAAATCCCCTTATATGCCCAGCAAGAAATGCGTCCTCTGTGGTGGACTCGTTCTGAGATTGAAGACCATTTAGAAGAGCGGCAGGAATTGCTTTAAAATCCTTGGCTCGTTGTTAGGCTTTAGCCCGAGTGAGTCGTTGAGGGTTGACTTAAGATTTCCAAAATCTTCGCCCCGAAAGTTAAAGGATCAAATAATTTAGGGAGAATAGCCCAGACCCCCAACTGATAGTAATTGGGATCATTTTGGATATAACTCGCCACCTTAGCCGTTAGTAAAATAACCGGAATTTCCACCGTTTCCCCTTGACTGCGCAAACGGTGAAGAGTTTCCATCCCATCCAAATCCGGCATCATCACATCTAAAAGAATGACATCCGGGCGTTGTTGCTTTGCAATTTCAATCCCTTCCTTTCCCGAAGCCGCCGTAAATACTTCCCATCCGCCACTCACTTCTAAACTAAGTTGCACAACCTCTCTAATATCATCTTCATCGTCAATCACCAAAATCCGTTTCATCATATCCCCCCTTAACGCTTGAATTCGTAGGTTGGGTGAAGCGACAGCGTAACCCAACAAAATAATTGAGAATTGAGAATTGTTTCGCGATCTGTAGGTTGGGTGAAGCGACAGCGTAACCCAACAAAATAATTGATAATTGATAATTGATAATTGTTTCGCGATCTGTAGGTTGGGCAAAGCACCAGCGTAACCCAACAGACCAAAGGTCAATCCATTACGGTTGGAACCGAATCTTTAAATAATCCTCCTCCATCTTTGCGCCCTTGGGTTGTAAAGACGCTAAGGATTGAGGTAAAACCAAATTACGGCGATGATTACCAATGCGAATATTTAACTCATCCCCCGACTTATTCAACTGAATCTTATCCTTCGTCATGCCCGGTAAATACAACTCCAGACTGTAATGATCCCCTCCTTGAACCACCCGCACCGTATTTTCCTTATGATAAACTTGGGTCGGATCTTCATCAGGATAAAGCAATCCTTTCAGCCTTTGTAACGCCTCCATCCCACACATTTCCTCAGAAAAAAGTGGAACTTCCTTCACAGGTAAAGGATGGAAATTTTCATGAATTTCTGCCTTATATTGCTTCTGACTTTCCTTCCAACGTTGGAAAAACGGATCACTCACTTCATCAGGAATAATCCTATTAGCAATCACCAAATCCGTCGCCACATTGTATAAACTTAAATAAGCATGAGCGCGTAGAGACTCTTTAATCACCATTTTCTCGGGATTAGTCACCAAACGCACCGAGGTTTGAGTATTATCGGTTAAGACTTTTTCTAACGCCTCAATCTGTTCATAAAACTCATAAGGTGCATCCATTACCTCCTTATCCGGCAAGGAAAACCCCGTAATCGGTTTGAAAATCGGTTCAAAAAGGGGCCGCAGTGCCACCGACATTCCTTGTAACGGTTTGTAAAATCTTCTCATATACCATCCCCCCACCTCCGGGATACTTAACAACCGTAAGGCGGTCCCCGTGGGTGCAGAATCGATAATCAGGACATCATAATCCCCCTCATCGTAATGGCGCTTCATACGCACCAGACCAAAAATCTCATCCATCCCCGGTAAAACGGCCAACTCTTCCGCTTGTACCCCATCCAATCCTCGCGCTTGCAACACCTGGGTAATGTAGCGTTTCACAGCCCCCCAATTGCCTTCCAACTCCATCAGGGCATCTAATTCCGCCCCCCAGAGATTCTCTACCACAGGACGGGCTTCATGACCCATTTCCTGATCAAAACTATCCGCTAAAGAGTGGGCCGGGTCTGTACTTAGCACCAAGGTTTTATAGCCCAATTCTGCACAACGTAAACCTGTAGCGGCTGCCACTGAGGTTTTACCTACCCCACCTTTACCCGTCATTAAAATTAAGCGCATGAGTCACCTAACTCCCACTGAAGAATTCTGAGAAGTATTTACATATATTCACTTTAACGGGTTTTGCCTGAAAAAAAATGTTGACGCACCACATCCCAGGGGGAAATGTCCCAAGTATCCAGATGGGAGATGATCTGATTTTGGTCATTGAGGATTAAGACACTGTGACCGGGAATGGCAATGCGGGGCTGCCAAGGGAGGGGAGTGGTCCAGTGGAGAGTCCAGCTCGTGAGGATTTGTTCCTGTTGCTGTTCGATGGCGTGGAGGTCTAACTGAACGGCTTTAAACCAAGTCTGGAAAAACTGGATCATCTGTTGATACCGTGCCAGTCCGCGAAATTCCGTTAGGGGGTCTTTGAAATAGACTTGGGGGTGATAAATGCCATAGGTTTGGTCTTGGGGGAAGCGTTGATAATCGGCTTTAAGAATCTCAAGAATATCCATGGGTTCCATGTCCAGTTGCCTTGATCAATATAGGCTTTTTCAAGCCCCCGTTAGATTGCGACAGCAATTAACGGTGGGTTCGTGACTGAATTGGCTCGGTATAGCGTTTCCAAATCATTGATCAACTCTCAGGGAAGTTTCTCATAATACTTCAAGCTCCTTGTAACCCTTGTATACTGTTCCCAGATCCGGTGTTCCCTGTTCCCTTTGTGGATTACAAAACTTAAATGGAAACGCTATAGAATAGAAACTAGACCACAATCTAAACGATATTGCCCAATATTGCGGAGCAAGACACCATGAGCGAAGAACAAACCAATGCCTCTACCCCAACGGTAACAGAGAGTCCTTCTGAGGTCAAAGGGGCTGATATTCCTGAAGGTGCAGTTGTTGAAGAACGTCCTTGGGGAACGGTGACGATGTTGGAACAGGGGGAACGGTATCGCATCAATCGCATTGAGGTAAAACCGGGCAGTCATATTAGCACCCAGATGCACTATCATCGCAGTGAACACTGGGTCGTCGTTGCTGGGACGGCAAAGGTGATTTGTGATGGTCAGGAGACGCTGTTAATGCAGAAACAATCTACCTATGTGCCGATGAATACGAAACACCGGGTAGAAAATCCGGGAGTGATTCCCTTGGTGATGATTGAAATTCAAAATGGCGAGTTTTTGGGGGATGAGGATATTATCCGCTTTTCGGAATTAGAGGGCAAGTAAGCGCCCCGACGCTGACCGACAATAATGGGATACAAGCCCCGTGCTTCTAGCACGGTTTTTTAGTGCTAGGAGGAGTTGACATCCTCCCCGGCCTAAAGGCACGGGGATTCCCAGTCTGTCCACATTAAGTGGACTCCTGATGGGTAGACAGACAAGCAACCGCCCCAGATTGGGGTCTAACACTGCTTAACGCCTGTCCATT